>NZ_JACKZK010000038.1:0-41205 GCF_014230245.1 Pseudomonas sp. MSSRFD41
TGGCTTTCGAATGCCTCCCGGGGTTGGAGAGGCATTTGTAAAACCAGGAAGAGGAGTGAATCAGCACCCCTCTAGCTGTCTTGCGCCTTGGGGTTCGGCACTACTGGTGCGGTAGCCCCCATTCTTGTTGTTAAGCAGTCCGCGGCTCTTCCCGACTGCACTCTTGTTCTTGCACGGATCTAAGCTGCTCCGGCCGGGTCGAGGCGCGATCACTGATCGCTTTTACCCGTGGGTCGAATTGAGGCTCGACCTCGCTAAACCTTTTGCTGATAGGGTCTTTTCAGGCCCTCAGAAGCAGTGTTTGCTGCTTCGATGGACAAAATATGTACCAATGGTTCACATTGGTCAAGTACCAAAAGTACATATTTTTCTTGAGGGCACAAAAAAGCCCGCGCTAGGCGGGCTCATGAATTGGTCAAGCTGGAAGGGGTGATGGTGTCAGGACCGGCTAGGGCGACTCTGTAGCGGGTTCAGAGCCGGATCGGAGTGGTAGGGCAGATACAAGAAGCCCGGCGCTGGGCCGGGCTAGGTTCATTTTTTCAGTACCGCCAGTGGTTTTCTCTTCCACCTTTTTGCAGCACGCTCAAGGCACTGGTAGTAGGTTGGCCTCTGCTCCAACTCTCTTACAGCCTCAATATATGCTCGTGCTTGATTGAAGGTTTTGATCACGGTGTTGTAGTTGGCTTCTCTCAGCATTTTTTCATCATAGATGCCCTGTCTAAGCCCTACGAATACCCGCTCCCAATGGTTGAGTACGTAGCGAATTTGGTTGGCATCCTCAGAATTTTTTTTGTCTTCTTTTGTCAGCGCTCTCATATTTGCGTCATCAGAATTGTGAAGTCGCTGGAGGCATTTGTACCCATCGCTCAGCTTCTCGTCTGACCTGGTACCAAAAAGCAGATCTGCAGTCTGTTTTTTTCTGGCAGTGTTCCTTGCGCTGATTACCGAAGCAATAGCGACAACCACGCCAGTCATTATCAAGAACCCACGAAAGCCCTTGCTTCCAAAAAGCTCAGTCAGCCATCCCCAAAAACTTAAAACCAATTCCATATATGTCTTTCTCCAGGCATAAAAAAGGAGGCCGGAGCCTCCTTTTTGGAGCTACATTGAGAGCATCAATGGGTTAGAACCCTTCGTATTCGTCTCGGATAGTATTCATATTCATAGCTTCCTCATCTCCCTAGTGGTGCTTCTGGATCGAATTGCCAAAATGGCTTTTCGCTTGTTGATACCCGCGTCCTGCGGCTTACCTTCAAGATTTTGACATCGTAACCAATGCTTTGTTCGCGGGTTACTCGGTCCTTGTGCGCTTTTAATAGCATTCAGATTCGCGGTGGACCAATTGATTTATCCTATTTGCTTAATCGAGCATGAGAGCATCAACCGAGGAATTCTCTAAAGTATCCCACCACGCCAGACCACGCGCCCGATGATCCTGACCTCGTTGATGTCCTCATCACTCAAGGTCTGGTCGCCGTACTTCGTCTTGTCCGGGTTGTCGCTTCGAATGAGCCAGCCGTCGAAATCCGACTGGATCAGGCGCTTGACGATAGTGCCCTTGGCCTCGCTGTACATCGCGAAAATCTGGCCGTCTTTTGGCTCGATCTTGGATCTGTCGATCAGCAGCACGTCGCCACTGCTGATTGTGGGCTCCATGCTATTGCCGTTCGCATAGATCACATCCAGGTGCTTAGGATTCAGCCTATTCAGGCGAAGCCACTCCGATTTGAACGCCAGAATACCCCGGATCTCGACGTGCGTGTTTTCCTCGCCATCGCCAGCCGCAGCTCGAGCTGTGTGCTGATTGATACCGGTGTAGGAAGGATCACTAGGAAGGTCAAAATAACGAAATGATAGCGAGTCATCCTGAGGCGTCGGGATGGGGTCAGGTGTCTTGCTATCAGTCATTGAACCTCGGCCGTACTCGAGCCATTCAACACGCACAGATAAAGCCTTGGCGAGGGCGAGCATTTTTGCTCCCCCCGGCATTGACTCTCCATTCATCCATTTGCTGGATGCCTTTGGAGTAACTCCAGCCATTTTGGCTAGGCGAGCACCAGCCCCCCATTCTGCAAGGCCGTTAGACGCTAGAGCTTCTTTTAGGCGAGCAGCGAAAGCCTTTCTAATTTCTTCGATCTGAACCATAGGTTCAATATCGCATGCGCTTGCATGTACTTTCAGTTCCGACATAATATGTACTTACAGTTCATATTTAGATTGGAGGCCCAGATGCAGGCACTCAAGAAGGCAATCGAAGACGCAGGCGGTGTTGCCGCTGTTGCGCTCGCTTGCGGGAAAACGCCGCGCGCCATCTACAAGTGGCTTGCTTCTGGCTGTCTTCCGCGAACCGAGTACACCGGCGAAACCAAGTACGCAGCAAAAATCGCCTCTCTGGCTAAGGCCAAGGGGAAGGGATTCAAGGCGGCACGACTTCTCGCTGATGCCGCGCCGTCCAAATCCGCCGCTTAACCATTTCTGAAACCAGGAGCAATCCACGCATGTATGCAAACCCCAAACACCTGCATGACCGCGAGATCAAGGTCCGGGTCGATGAGGACACCTTTGAACTGATTCAGGCCTTGGCCAAGTTCCACCGCACACAGCGCGCTGTTCTATGCCGTGAACTGCTCGAGGCGCAACTGGCTGCTTTGACTTCCGAGAATAACGGCGATCAGTACGTGGCCTGAAGGCCCGAAGGAGGGCCTATGCCGACTGAAGAGGTCGGGTTGGATCAGGAGCTGATGGAGCAGCTAGAGCAGGAAGCGGAGAGAAGGGGGGTTACCCCTGAAGCCCTTGCCGCTGATTTGATTCGAAGGGAACTGGCCAACCGTACAAAACCCCGCAATCCAAGGGGGACGGTAACACCGTTTCAAAGGAGGGCCTGAGCAGGCCCTGATAAGCCCGGAGGCCGGGCACAAAAAAGCCGACGGGCAAGGTCGGCTGATTCGATAACGCTGTAAGCGAGAGAAATCATGACAAACATCGTCCCATTACGCAATACCGGGGGGTTTACCCGGATGGACAATCAGTTGATGGATGGCCTTATGGCTATCAACCTGTCCGCTCGCGAGATGAAGATCGTGCTGTACGTGGCCAAGGCTACGTTGAACTTCAATGAGGGCGCACAGCGCATTCCAGCCACGGCAATTGCTAAGGCTACCCATATCCACCCTGACACTGTTTCAAAGGCCATCTCGGGCCTGCTGCGACGTCGTGTGCTGTTCCGTGATGGCGGAGCCCGCGGCGATATTGGTCTGTGCGACCCGAAAGAATGGGTATTCGTTGAAGATCCGAAACAGGCCAAATCGTCTGATTCGGCTCAAATCGTCCGAATCGGATCTATTGCGAAACAGACCAAAACAGCCGACTCCCTTCTTTATTCCAAGAATAAAACCCCCTATGTAAATCTTCCTTCGGAAGATATTACATCCCCCCCCAAGGTTCAGGGCGAGCTGCCCGTTGAGCCGAAACCTGATCGTAAGGCTCCGTTCGGACTGGCCCAATTGCTGGCCGACAATCCGCACCAGGTGCCTGAGCAACTCCTCGCCGACTGGCTGGCCCAGCGCAAGGCCAAGAAGGCCGCGGTAACCCTGACGGTCTGGTCGACCGTGAACACCGAACTGGCCAAGTGTGCCGATGCCGGAATCTCGGCATCGACCGCCATCACCGAGGCGCTGTCCGCTGGCTGGCAGGGGTTCAAAGCATCCTGGGTGATCAATCGCGTTCGTGACAACCGTCAGCAACCGGCCATGCAATCCCGCCATCACGGATTGCATCAGATTGACCACGCCGCTGGACGCATCCAGAACGAGGATGGTTCGTATGACTTCTAACCCTCTAAACCTCGAAGTGTGCGACATCGAGCGGCGCCTTGGAGTCATCGCGAAGCAGCCTGGAAACTGCGATAAGCACGGTCAGTTCGCCGTGATCATCCGCAAGCAGGGGCAGAGTGGCTGCCCTGATTGCGCCCAGGAAGCCCGTGATGCTCAGGAGCTGATCGACCAACAGGCCACCCAGGAGCGCATCGCTGCTAGCCGTCTGGAGCGCAAGCTGGGTGCATCGCTGATCCCTCGCCGGTTCATGGATAAGACCTTCGCCAATTACCGCGCCGAGACCGATAACCAGCGCCACAACCTGGCCCGCTGCAAGCAGTACGCCGAGCAGTTCCGCCAGCACCGCGCTGACGGCCGCTGCATCGTGATGACCGGAACCCCTGGCACTGGAAAGACCCATCTGGCCGCGGCCACCGCTGGCGCAATCATGCTCCGCACTGGGATGACCGCTGTCTATCGCACCGTCGCCGGGATGCTGCAGTACATCAAGGGCAGCTACGGCAACAACGCTGAGTACACCGAGGCCCAGGCTTTCGCGAGTTTGGTCGAGCCCGATCTGCTGATCATCGATGAGGTCGGCGCTACCAAGCCAAGCGAGTTCGAGCTGGCAACCCTGTTCAACGTCATCAACGGACGCTACGAAGACCAGCGCCCAACCATAGTGATCTCCAACCTGGACTTTGACCGACTCGGCGAGGTGCTTGGTGATCGTTCTGTGGACCGTCTGCGCGAGGGCAGGGGAATTGGCCTCGTCTTCAAGGGCGAGTCTGAGCGCCTACGCAAGGAGGGTTTCTGATGGACACCAACAAGATGCGCGAGCAGTTCGAGCAGTGGGCCAAGGATCGATACAGCTGGCACCTGCATGACGATGCACGAGATCCAGAAGACCGGACCCTGGCCAGCTGGAATGGCGAGATCTACGGCAATCGGATTGTTGAGGGAATGTGGCAGTCATGGCAAGCCTCCCGCGAGGCCGTGGAGATCGAACTGCCAGAGCTTGAGCGTCCAACAGCTGACGGAATGGGCGCGCTATTCGCATGCAAGAGAGCCATCGAGGCCCAGGGCCTGAGGGTAAAGCCATGAGCCGATATCCATACACAGAGGCCTACGACGCCCTGCGCGCTCTCACCGAATGGAAGCCAGGCCAAGGGGTTACCTTCAGCCGCTCTGAGGCTGCCCAGGTGTGTCAGTACATCGCTGATGCGCTCGGCATGGACAAAGAAGAACTGGTCAAGAGGATTGCCGATTATCGAGCGCTGGAGGCTGGGATATGAGCGTATGTCCGAAATGTTTAGGCCAAGAAATAGTGGTTGCTTTCGTACCAGCCAACGCACTGATCAACCATTCCGGCCGCACCAAGATCGAAACAGAATTCGTAACCTCCAGCCAATACGAGTTTTTCTGGCAGCACAAAGCGGCAAAGGATCATCTGAAAAAGCACTGCAGAACTTGCCAATTTTCATGGCGCCAAGCCACTGCTGACGAGGTGAAGCCATGACCATCGACAAAGAGAAGCTGAAGGCGTTGGCTGAGCGCGCCATTGCCAACAACCATCCTGGTGGCGGCGGCAACCCTTTCCCTGCTCTTGCCGTTCGCGCAGCCGATGTCCTGACCCTGCTCGCGGAGATCGAGCGGCTGGAAGTCGACAACGGCAGCATGCGCGGCAGCACCAAGCGCATGGGCGAGGACGCATCCAGGGCGCAGAAGCAGGCCCGCAAGACTCTGCGCGAGATCGACCAGCTCAAAGCCGAGAACGGGTCTCTGGCTGCAAAAATCGAGTGCTTCGACGAAGGCATGCGCGCCATTGCTTCGACTCTTGGCGCTGGTGGCTACAACGCTGAATACCTCAGCGCAGCCGATCTTGTGGAAAAGGTACGCTGGGGAGTTGATCACCTCTGCGATGTGCATGAGCGCCGGCTGGGGGATGCCAAGGCCGAGAACGAGGCGCTGCGCAAGGATGCAGAGCGGTACCGGTGGCTTCGCGATCGATGCGGGATTGTTGAGTACAAGGTGATTGCCGGATCTATCGGACCTGGAATGCTGCCGTCGGGTGAGAAGCTGGAGATGGCCATCGATGCGGTCATGAGCAAGGGAGAGCAGCCATGACAGGTATGGCCAAAAGCGTGTTCAACATGCTGGAAAAGGTTTTCTCCGCTGAGATCGAAGGTCGTCTGCCATTTCAGACCAAATCCAAGTTGGCCAAGGAGATGGAAGAGTTTGGATATCTGGAGTTCGGTAGTGAGCGCATGGGTATCGTTACCGTGTCCGGCTACTACCTGACTCACGCCGGCCGCCTGGCGTACTGCGAACAGTGCCGCGATGTGGAGGTGACCCATGGCTGAGAAGATCCGCATCAACCAGATCAGCGACCTTGCTGAGCTGCAGGCCGCGATCCGCAAGAAGGGCTTCCCCTGCAATGTGGCGATCACCGGTGCAGGACGCAGCCTTCCTCAGAACGCTTTGTTCCATAAGTGGTGTGAGGAGATCGCCCAGTTCTTCGTGCGCATGGGCAAGACGACCTTCGCGACTGGCGCTGCGATGAACGCGGAGCACGTCAAGCGCAACCTGAAGCAGACGTTCCTGGGCGAGGAGGTGATCCGTGACATCAACCTCAAGACAGGCGAAGTCACTGAGCGCCACGAGCTTCGCCATACCAGCGAGCTGGACAAGGGCGCCATGCACGCCTTCATGACCTGCGTGGATATGTGGGCCAACGAGCACGGAATTTACCTCTCGCACCCTGAGGACAGTGAGTACATGAAGATGCGGATCGACTTCGGGGAGGCAGCATGATCGCCAAGCAGCGAAAGCCCAAGAAGTGCCGTGTCCCAGAGTGCGGGGCCTCATTCGTCCCTGCGCGCCTGGGTCAGGCTGTATGCAGCCCGGCGTGCGCGATTCTGGACGCTCCGAAGAACCAGGAGAAGGCCCGCAAGGCCCTGGCCCAGGTCGAGCGCTCCGAGATCAAGGTCCGCAAGGAGAAGCTGAAGAGCAGAGCGGGTCACTTGCGTGAAGCCCAGGCCGCGGTGAATGAGTACGTACGCCTGCGTGACGCACACCTGCCGTGCATCAGCTGCGACTCAATGCCGAACGACAGCGACCTCATGACCGGCAGCCGCTGGGACGCCGGCCACTACCGATCCGTGGGCGCCTGCCCGGAGCTGCGCTTCGAGCCGCTGAACATCCACCGGCAGTGCGTGAAGTGCAACCGGAACCTCTCCGGGAATGCCGTCGAGTACCGCATCCGATTGGTTCAGCGGATCGGCGCTGAGAAGGTGGCTTGGTTGGAAGGCCTGCACGCTCCGTGCAAGTACACAGTGGAAGAGATCAAAGCCATCAAGACAAAATTCCGCGCAATGATCAGAGAACTCAAGAGGGCAGTGGCATGACTGAAAACGGATGTGGAAAGCGCTGCCCAGACTGCGGCGAACCAATGACCAATCTTCCAAGCCTGAACATGCGCCAGTGCGCCACCGGCTGCAAAGAACGCTTCGACTGGCATCTAGATCAGGGCCAGAAATCACTACTCGGTTCCAATCGCCAGAGGGCCAAGCAATGATGAAACTCAACTCGGCCCGGATGGCCTGGCATGACAGCCTCTACACTCGGCGCGATAGCCAGGGTGCAGTGCTCCAGGAGATGGGCTTGCTAGGTCGACTGGTGCAGAAGACTGATCGCATGACGAACGCAGCACACGCTGCGCACCAGGCTATTGCAGGCCGGGTGCAGCAGGCCATGGATACTCTTCCGCCTCACCTCAAGGCATTCGGTAATCACATGTACAGCCCTATGGCCACTGATGACGACAAGGAGCAGGCAGAGGAGGCCCTATTCAGGGTCGCTTATGCGATGGGCCCGCGGATGTACTCCAAGAAGTTCGAAAAGGCCCGTTATGTGGCTGCCGGGGTTCTTCATCGCTATCGCCGCATGCACCAGGGTGGCCAGAGCGAAGGTGTTGATCCATGCCCTAACCCTGAAGCATTCAGAGGATGGCTTCTGAAAGAGCACGGTATTGAACTTGATAGCTGCGCGTGGGCCCGCGAATGGGATGAGTTCATCACTGCATGCTTCAACGCCTGCAATGACCTGGACAAAGCCGCATTGGTGCCCGTATCCCAAGCCATGAAAATCATGAAAGAGGCAGCGTAAAACAGTTTCGTTATAACGTATTGACAAAATGCACGGCTGGCAGTAACTTTTCCCCATCGTTAGAGTTTTGCCTACGGCAACCTCTCCAGAAACCCGGCCAAGCGTCGGGTTTTTTATTGCCCAAATTCCTGGTGCTGCTCTAGCTGCGCTTTGCCCGTTCACACCGGGCCTTTTATTCCCCGGAGACTCCAATGGCAGAACCAGCCAGTTCTACTGCTATCGGTGTGCTGCTGGTGAAGTACGGTGTATTCCTTGGCGCCTTTGGTGGCGCAATCCTGTCGCTGACATTCTTGCAGGGACTCACCCGCAAGCAAGCCATTGCGGCGTTCTTCACTGGCTTCGCATCAGCAGTTTTCTGTACTCCCCTGGCTATTAGCTTCTTCAAGCTCGAGCCTGGTGGTGAAACTCAATACGGCGTTGCATTCCTGATCGGCCTGTTGGCTATGAACATCATCCCAGGCTTGAAAGCCTTGGCAGGAAAGTTTGGCGCTACAGGAGCTGTCTAATGAACAACTTCCTGAGCTCTGCGCTTACTGCCGCAGATGCCTTTCTGTGTGTGCTTGTTGTGATCGCTGCATGTGACTACTTACGCAAGGTTCGCCCGATCGATCAGCCGCTGCTCAGTGCAGCTTTCTACATGGTCGCCATCGGTGCATTTGGCGCGTTCGTCACTGCTATCCAGGGCCACTGGGTAAACCCGTTCGGCGTGATGCTTCACGCTGGGGTGGTTGCCTATGCCTGGGCGCGCAGGGCTCACGTATTTGGCTGAAGCGCGCCACAAAACAGACAAGTGCCATTTTGTGGCGCGAGGAAATCATATGGCGCTGACACCCAAACAGCAGCGCTTTGTCGATGAGTACCTGATCGACCTGAATGGAACGCAGGCTGCGATCCGTGCCGGGTATAGCGAGAGGACTGCCAGACAGATCGCTGACCAGAACATGTCAAAACTTGTCATCAAGGCTGAGATACAGAAGCGCATGAAGTCGAGATCGGAGCGCACCGAGATCACTCAGGACATGGTGCTGCGAGAGCTTGCCAAGATCGGTTTCAGCGACATCCGCAAGGTAGTTCGCTGGGGCGAGACGATGGTTCGCATGGTCGACTCCGATGGCGAGGGTCCGGATGACATGGTTCCGTACCATGGCCTGGCCCTGATCGATTCGACCGAGGTAGACGACGACACTGCTGCCGCCATTGCTGAGGTATCCCAAGGTCGTGACGGCCTGAAGGTCAAGTTGCACGACAAGAAGGGCGCCCTGGTCGATATCGGTCGCCACCTCGGCATGTTCAAGGACAAGGTAGAAATGAGCGGGCCCAACGGTGCACCGCTCCTTGCCGCAACGCTTTCAGATGATCAGCTGGAGAGGCTTGCGAGGAAGATCAACGACGAGGTGTAGCGATGACCGCCGCAGCAGAAGAGCGCTACGCGGCGATCCAGCTAGCTCGGGCTGACTTCTACTTCTTCTCCCGCTGGATGTTCCTGCAGCGTAAGGGCTTCAAGTGGATGCGTGCGCCGCATCACAAGATGGTCTGCGATGCGCTGATGCGTGTTTTCCGTGGCGAGTGCAAGCGGCTGGTGATCAACATCCCGCCGCGCTACTCCAAGACGGAGCTGGCGGTGATCAACTGGATGTCCTGGTGTCTGGGCAAGGTTCCCGACGCCGAGTTCATCCATACCAGCTACGCGGCCCAGCTGGCATCGAACAACGCCTGGCAGGCCCGCGAGATGGTCGCCCATGAGGCGTATCGCGAGATCTTCCCTGAAACTCAGCTTCGCTCGGACAGTTCGGCCAAGCATGAATGGCGGACCACCCAGAACGGCATCGTTTACGCGACCGGCTCAGGCGGCACCATCACCGGCTACGGCGCGGGCAAGCACAGGCCGGGCTTTGGCGGCGCGATCATCATCGACGACCCGCACAAGGCCGACGAAGCGAACAGCGACGTGATCCGCCAGGGCGTGTTGGACTGGTTCCAGAACACCCTTGAGTCGCGGAAGAACGACCCGCACAACACGCCGATCATCGTGATCATGCAGCGGTTGCACGAGAAGGACCTGGCCGGCTGGTTGCTGGGTGGCGGCAACGGCGAGGAATGGGAGCTGCTGTCCCTATCTGCGCTGGACGAATCCACGGGCCAGCCACTGTGGCCAGAGAAGCACACAGTCGAGATGCTCGAGAAGATGCGGGCAGCTAACCCCTATGTGTTCTCCGGCCAGTACCAGCAGCGGCCCAGCCCGCTCGGTGGCGGGATCATCAAGGGCGCCTGGATGCAGCGTTATAAGCAGCTGCCGGTGCTCAACTATCGCAAGATCTTCGCGGACACCGCGCAGAAGACCAAAGAACACAACGACTACAGCGTTTTCGAATGCTGGGGTCAGGGAGAGGATGGGAAGGCCTACCTGCTGGACATGATCCGCGGGAAGTGGGAAGCACCAGAGCTTAAACGGCGTGCCGTGGAGTTCTGGAACAAGCACCTTGCTTTCGACACTCACCAGTTCGGCTCGCTTCGGGCGATGGCGGTCGAGGACAAGGCCAGTGGCACAGGCCTAATCCAAGACATCCGCCTCACCTGCAGTATCCCGATCCTCCCCATCGAGCGCCAGAAGGACAAGCTGACGCGCGTTCTCGACGTTGTCGGGTACATCGAGGCCGGCAGGGTCTGCATCCCAGAGGACGCGCCATTCACCAGTGACTTCGTTGCTGAGTGCGAGGCATTCACCCCGAACGATACGCACGCGCACGACGACCAGATCGATCCTATGTGCGATGCAATCAACGACATGGTTGCCTCGGGCAACGCCATTGAAGTCTGGAGAAGGTTGGCAGGATGAGCAAAAAACATCAGATCAAGGCGCGAGCCGCACAAGTAGCTGCCGAGACTGATGCTGCGCGCAAATCCTTCATGACTGGCGACAGCTTCGAGAACTTCGCCGCGCGCGTAGGGCTTCAAGCGAACAATCAGAACGCCGCATCGCATTACACCTTCGACCTGGTCAGCCGCAACCGCGTGCAGATGGAAGCGGTGTACCGCTCCAGCTGGATCGCCGGCATGGCGGTCGACCTAGTGGCCCAGGACATGACCCGTGCCGGCATCGAGATCATCTCGGACATGGACCCCGAGGAGAAGGACAAGCTGAACCAGGCAATGGAGCGCCTGCAGATCTGGAACAGCCTGTGCGACAACGTGAAATGGTCCAGGCTCTACGGCGGCTCCATCGCTGTAATGCTGATCGACGGACAGAACGTCAGTACCCCGCTCAGGCTCGACTCAATTGCTAAGGGTCAGTTCAAGGGCCTTTTGGTCCTAGACCGCTGGGTTATTCAGCCGTCGCTGGAGGATCTGGTCACAGAATACGGCCCACACCTGGGCAAGCCCAGATTCTACACCGTTTTGGCTGACGCTCAGGCACTGGTCAACCAGAAGATTCACTACTCCCGGGTAATTCGCCTTGAGGGTGTTCAGCTCCCATATTGGCAGCGAATTGCCGAAAACGGATGGGGTCAGTCGGTATTGGAGCGCTTATGGGATCGATTGATCGCGTTCGATAGCGTCTGCTCTGGTGCGGCCCAGCTGGTCTACAAGGCCCACCTGCGCACTTACAAGGTCGAAAAGCTCCGCGAGCTAATCGCCATGGGCGGCAAGGCCTTCGAAGCGTTCGTGAAGCAGATGGAGATGATCCGCCTATACCAATCGAACGAAGGCATGACCGTCATGGATGCCTCGGACGAATTCGAGACGCATCAATACAGCTTCTCTGGGCTTGCGGAAATAAAGCTCAGCTTCGGCGAGGACATCTCAGGGGCCTTACAGACACCTTTGGTGCGACTTTTTGGGCAATCACCAGGAGGGCTCAACGGCTCCGGTGACAGCGAACTACGCACTTATTACGACAATGTGGCCGCATGGCAGGACCGAGACCTTAGACCCGGAACTACCACATTGCTTGAGGTGGTTTCTCGTTCTGAGCTGGGCAAACCAATGGGAGATGGCTGGGACTTTAAGTTCGTTCCTCTGTGGCAGCTCACCGACACCGAGAAGGCCGAGATCGGCGCCAAGGACACCAACTCGGTAGTCCAGGCATTCGATTCCGGAATTGTCAGCCGCGTGACTGCCCTGAAAGAGTTGCGCCAGTCCAGCCAAACCACCGGCCTCTGGTCGAACATCACCGACGAGGACATCAAGGAAGCGGAGAACGATCCGCCGCCTGGTGTCGAAGGCCTGGAATTGCCGAATGCGAACCCTGGACCGAAAGAAACGCCGAAACCCGGTGAGAACGAGCCGGGCGGAGCGAGAGTACCAGCGTAGCCTGACCCAGGTTGCCCGGCAGGTTGGCGCGATCATCAACGGCTTCCCGCCAGGTGATCCCGCCGCTGACCCGACCATCACGCAGATCCTGCGCCGGTATTCGGACCTGCTCAACGACTGGGCGGTATCCACGGCCAGCCGGATGATCGCCGACGTCAACCAGGATGACCGGAAAGCCTGGGCGCAGCGATCGTCGGAGATGTCCAAGGCCTTGCGCGACGAGATCCTGAATGCCGACACAGGGGCCGCCATGCGCGGCCTGCTGGCTGAGCAGGTGACGCTCATCAAGAGCATCCCTATCGAGGCCGCACAGCGCGTGCATGACCTTACCCTGAAGGGCATCGAGGACGGCACCAGAGCTAACGAGGTTGCCAAGGAGATTCGCCGATCTGGCGAGGTTGCCGAGAGTCGCGCCCAGTTGATCGCGCGGACCGAGGTGTCCCGCACCGCCGCCACGCTCACGGAGGCGCGCGCGAAGGCGACCGGCAGCACTGGCTACATTTGGCGGACATCCCACGACGGCGACGTGCGCTCATCGCACAAGGCCATGGAAGGGAAGTTCGTGTACTGGAGCGACCCGCCAACGCTAGACAAGCTGACCGGCCACGCCGGATGCCTACCCAACTGCAGGTGCTGGCCAGAGCCAGTCATTCCAGAGTGAAAACCATGAAAGCACGTACCCAGGACGAGGCCGGGCGCTGGTTCGCGCCTGAGCGCTTGAGTGCACGGCAGAGCGTCACCCCTGAAGGGTTTCTGCTGTGCGAGGCCGTTCCCATCGCCCGCATCGGCACGCTGCTCTACGACGAGAGCGAGCTGGTCAACGAAGACGGACCGCTGATTGAGGGCGGCTCTGGAGGTCTAGTCACCATCGAGCGTAACGCCGACGAGGTGTTCCGTCCCGAGACCATAGCAAGCTTCGAGGGTAAGCCGGTCACCCTGGCCCATCCCGAAGATTTCGTGAACCCCAGCAACTGGCGCGAGCTGAGTATGGGGATCACTCAGAACGTCCGCCGCGGCGAAGGGGTCGAGAACGACCTGATGTTGGCCGACCTGCTGATAACCGACGCCCAGGCCATCGAGGACGTCCGCAACGGCCTGCGGCAGGTGTCCTGCGGCTATGACGCCGAATACGAACAACTGGCAGTCGGTCGCGGCCGCCAGACAAACATCGTGGGAAACCACGTCGCACTGGTAGAGCGTGGCCGCTGTGGTCCGCGATGCGCAATCGGAGACTCCGACACCATGAGCAAGAAACAGAAACGCAGCTTCGCCGATCGCATCCGCGCGGCGTTCATGTCCAAGGATGCCGAAGCGGCCGAGGCCCTGGCCAAGGAAGCGGAAACCGCGGACGAGGAAGAGGAAGAAGAGGGCAACGGCAAAGCCAAGACCGGCGATGCTGCGACCCTCGACGCCATCCTCAAGGCCGTCAATGCCCTCGGCGCCCGCGTTGGCGACATGGAAGGCAAGATGGACGAGCTGACCAAGGACGACGACGAGGAAGACGAGGCCAAGACCAAGGATACCGTCCTGGAGGCCGAGGAAGCCGAGTCGAACAGTGAGGCCTCTGGCAAGACCTACACTGGCGACGCCGCCCTGCTGACCGACCTGCGCTCCCGAGCCGAGATCCTGGCCCCGGGCATCACGTTCGCCACCCGCGACGCCAAGGTGAAGACCAGCGACCACATCTGCGCATGCCAGCGCCAAGCGTTGGGCAAGGCCATGGACACCGAAGGCGGCAAAGCCATTGTCGAACCGTTCCTGATGGGACGTGCGCTGGACAAGATGACCGCCGACCAGGTGTCCGCCGCGTTCGCTGGTGCCAGTGAGCTGGCCAAGCGCAGTAACAACAGTCAGGGCGTTCGCGTAACTGCCAACACAAAGGACTTCGGTCGCACCCGGTCGATCTCTGAAATCAACAATGCCAACCAGGCCTTCTGGAAAAAGTAAGGGGATACCCGATGAGCAACGCATTTCTCTACCGCATGCCGGCGGGCATCCCTGGTGATGTGACCCGTGCCAGCCAGTCCACCATCGAGCCGGTGATGCTGAACCCATCCCTGCCGTTCTCCGGCTTCGGCCTGTTCGGCAAGATCGTCAGCGACAAGTTCGTGCCGTTCGGTGCCGGTGACACTGCTGGCGCCGAGTACGGCCTGCTGGTCCGCCCGTACCCAATCACCGGTGGCTCCGGCTCCGATCCGCTGGGTACTTCGACCCCGCCAACCAGGGGCATAGCAGATGTCCTGCGCCGCGGTTACACGACCGTGAAGCTGAATGCTGGCACCGCGGCCAAAGACGGCACCGTCTACGTACGTGTTGCCGCTGCAGCAGCCGGCAAGCCCATCGGCGGCATCGAAGCGGCGGCGGACAGCACCAACACAGTGGCCATCACCACTGCAACTTTCATGGGCGCTGCTGATGCATCTGGCAACGTCGAAATTGCCTACAACATCTAAGGGGAACGCTCGATGAGCAATCTGATTCTGCCGCGCTCGATCAAGCGCGCCCACACCCGCGACTCGATGATGACCTTCGATGCGCAGACAATCGATTCCACCGGTGTCTTCCTGATCGGCGAGCTGGAGCGTCTGGACCAGAACCTGCACGGCCCACTGGCCTCGGTGACCTGGTCGCGCGACATCATGCTGCGCGAAGACGTATCCATCGCTGATGAAGTTTCCAGCTTCACCAACAGCACCTTCGCCGCTGTCGGTGGTACAAGCCCAACCGGTAAGGCATGGATCGGCAAGGACTCCAGCTCGATCGCCTCGCTGGCGCTGGACATCGGCAAGACCGCCAGCCCGCTGACCCTGTGGGGTATGGAACTGTCGTGGACCCTCCCTGAACTGGCCTCTGCGCAACAGTTGGGCCGCCCGGTCGACTCGCAGAAGTTCACTGGCATGCAGCTCAAGCACAACATGGACATCGACGAGATGGTCTATGTGGGCGACTCGGACCTCAGCGTCACCGGGCTGGTCAATGCGGCCTCGGTCACCAACGTCAGTAACGCCATCACTGGTAGCTGGGCCACCGCAACCCCAGCACAGATCCTGGCAGACGTGAACGATCTGCTGAACAGCGTATGGGCTGCTTCGGGCTTCGCCATCTGTCCGCGCGAACTGCGCCTGCCGCCAGTGGCCTACAGCCAACTGGTCAGCCGCATCGTCTCCGACGCCGGTAACATCTCGGTGCTGGAGTTCCTGCGCGTCAACAGCCTGTCGAACTCCATCAACGGTACCCCGCTGAACATCCAGCCGCTGAAGTGGCTGACCAACCGTGGCGTGAGCAACGCCAACCGCATGATGGCGTACACAAACGAGCAGGACCGCGTCCGCTTCCCGATGGTGCCGCTGCAGCGTACCCCCCTGGAATATCGCGGCATCCGCCAGATCACTACCTACTACGGCCGCCTGGGCGTAACGGAAGTGGTCTACCCGGAAACCATCGGCTACCGCGACGGCATCTGAGGGCTTCATCATGGCAAAGCGCAATGTGATCAAGCCCTTCAAGCTGAACACCGCTGACGGTGTGATCGACTTCGCGGCAGGCACCCAGGTGATCGATGACAAACACATCGATCACTGGTTCGTCCAGGCCCACCTGGAGCCAGAAATCGTCGACGAAAGCGAAGAGGAAGAGAAGAAGCGCCTCATCGCTGAGCTGTCAGCCAAGGGCATTAACGTCGGCGGCAACATCAAACTCGAAACCCTGCGCGAGCGAGTGGCCAAGGCCAACGCTGACGCCTGATACAGGACGGGACCATGGATGCAGCTAAGTTCCGCGAGGACTTCCCCGAGTTTTCCGATACCACCAAGTACCCGGATTCTGCGGTGAATCTCTGGATGGGCTTGGCCATCAATGTCCTGCCGCCTGATCGGTGGTGCGACTACCTAAACATCGGCATTGAGCTGTTCGTGGCTCACAACCTGACCGTCGCCGCTGGCAACCAGCAGACCGCTGCAGCTGGTGGTACTGGCGGCCAGGTGAAGGGTCCAGTAAACAGCAAGTCGGTGGACAAGGTCAGTGTGAGCTACGACAGCGGTGCGGTGTCGCTCGAGGACGGCGGGTTCTTTAACCTGACCACCTATGGCATCCAACTACTACAGTTGGCCAGGATGATCGGCACCGGAGGGTTCCAGCTATGAGCCTGAAGGTGACCAAGGACAACGTCGCGAGCGTGTTGCATGCCATCCAGAAGCTGGCAGGCCAGGAGGTTCTGGTCGGCATCCCGGCGACTGAAGCCGAGCGAAACGATGACGAGGCGGGCGCCCCACTCAACAACGCGCAGATCGGCTACATCCATGAATACGGCTCACCCAAGGCCAACATCCCGGCGCGGCCCTTCCTGGAGCCTGGGGTGGAGGAGCAGCGAGCCAGCATCACCAATCACCTGCAGACAGCGGCCAAGGCGGCTTTGAATGGCCAGGGCGAAAAGGTGGAATTGTCGCTTAATGCGGCCGGCCTGATCGCCTCAACCGGTGCACGCAACAAGCTCAACTCTGGCGAGTTCGCGCCGCTGTCGCCCAGCACCATCCGCAACCGGTACAAGGCCCGCGGCACCAAGTCGATGCGGGCCTCGGAAAAGCGCTACCTGGAACTGATCGCCTCGGGCTCTGCGCCCGAGGAGGCCCAGGATGAGGCCGGCATTCAGCCGCTGGTCAATACCGGCCAGCTGCGCAACTCAATAACCTACGTCATCCGCAAGAAGGAATAGCCATGGCCCTGCTCGATGTCACAGAGGTCCTGCTTGATCCGGACTTCATGGACATGGGCCTGGTCTGCAAGCGCTCCACTCAATCAGTAGGCGACAACGGTCGAGCGACCAACGCCGTGACCGCTACGCCTTTTGCTGGCGTGGTAACCAGCGACAAGGGCGACATCCTTGAGCGCATTGCCGGCGGAGAGCGCAAGAAAGGCTCCATCACCATCCATACCATGTTCCGCCTCACGGCCGGCGACGGCGACGATGTCATCGCTGACATCGTGACCTGGCAGGGGCGGGATTACACCGTGGCCAACGTCAACGACTACAGCCACTTCGGGCGCGGCTTCGTGGCCGCCTCTTGCGATCTCAAACCTCTGGCGGGATGACCCATGGCGAACACCTCAGCAACCGGTGGCTATCTGGCGCCGGAAGGCGCGCCTACGCCTACCGATGAGTCGCTCGAAGATACCCTGCAAGCAATGGTTTCCGGGATCACTAGCATTCCTGGGAAGTACGTGCGGCCTCGCTGGCAGCCTGGAAACCCAAAGCAGCCAGAGCCAAGCGTCGATTGGTGCGCGATCGGCGTGATGTCGACCAGGCAGGACGCCAACTCAGCCATCGACCACATCGGAATCGAAGACGGCCACGACAAGTACCAACGCCATCAGGAAATCATCCTGCTGGCCACGTTCTACGGCCCAAATGCCCAGGCGTACGGCCAGATACTCAGCGACGGCATGTATGTCCCTCAGAACAGCGAAATGCTTCGCTCCAAGGACATGGCATTCGTCGAGGCCGGCGATTTGATCGCTGCGCCTGAACTGGTGAACCAGCAATGGGTTCGCCGCTACGACCTGCGCATTCGCCTGCGCCGGAAGATCACCCGCACCTACCAGGTGCTCAACATCCTGTCCGCTGATACCCCAATCATCACCGGCTGACTCCATTGGAGAACTCAATGCAAACTCTCGCCGTTTCGGACGTGGTGAGCGTCCAGATCGTCATGTCTCCAAAGGCGGCAGCCACCCGGGATTTCGGCGCTTTGCTGATTCTGGGCGCTTCGCCTGTGGTTGATGTAACCGAACGAATTCGTCAGTACTCGAACCTGGATGGTGTTGTGTCGGACTTTGGCAACACCGCCCCTGAGTACCTGGCCGCCAACCTTTACTACAGTCAGTCGCCTCAGCCGGAAACCCTTTTTGTAGGGCGCTGGGCTAAGACCGCAACGTCGGCGTTGCTCAAGGGCGGCGCGCTATCGGCTGAACAGCAGGAGATCGCAAACTTCACCGCCATCACCACCGGTGCGATGAAAATCACCATCGACGGCACTGAAAAGAGCCTGACTGCAATGGATTTTTCGGGGGTAACGAACCTGAACGGCGTGGCGTCGATCGTGAACACCAAGCTGTCGACGGCAGGCACCTGCGTTTGGAATGCCACGTTCAGCCGCTTCGAAGTCACGAGCGCAACCACTGGCACAACCTCGACCATCAGCTACGCATCCGCTCCGGCGTCCGGAGTAGATGTATCGGCCCTACTTGGCCTTAACAGCACTCTTGCATCTGCGCCTGTAAATGGCGTTGCCGCTGAGTCTCTGCTGGACGCAGTTACCACTCTGGCCGGGATGTCGAATGCCTGGTATGGCCTGCAGGTGGCCGATACATCGATTTCCGCTGATGACGTGTTGGCTGTTGCGGCCTTCATCGAAGGCTCAGGGCAGTCTCGAATCTTCGGGTACACCACACAGAACCCACAGACTCTGGACGGATCGATCACTACTGACATCGCCTCGAAGCTTAAGGCCGCCAACTACAAGCGTACCTTTACCCAGTTTTCGAGCTCCAGCCCATACGCCACTGCGTCGATCTTCGGCCGGGCGTTCACTGTTAACTTCCAGGGCAACAACACCACCATCACCCTGAAGTTCAAGCAGGAGCCAGGCGTTACTGCCGAGAGCCTGAACGCGACCCAGGCTGCAGCCCTGAAGGCGAAGAACTGCAATGTCTTCGTCAACTACGACAACGACACCGCGATCATTCAAGAAGGCGTGATGGCTAACGGGTACTTCTTCGACGAGGTACACGGCCTGGACTGGTTGCAGAACGACGTTCAAACCGCAGTGTGGAACGTGCTGTACACGGGCCCCAAGACCCCTCAAACGGATAGGGGCATGAATCGGCTCGTTACCACCGTCAACAGCAGGCATGAACAGGGGGTAGTAAACGGACTCATTGCTCCAGGACAGTGGAATGGCCCCTCATTTGGCGCATTGACTACTGGCCAGTTCCTTTCGACTGGCTATTACACCTATGCGCCTCCAGTAGCCTCTCAGTCCCAGGCGGACCGTGAGGCGCGCAAGTCCACAGTGCTTCAGTCGGCGGTAAAGCTGGCTGGTGCAGTTCACTTCGCCGACGTAATTATCAACGTCAACCGCTGATCGGAGCTGATCACCCATGGCAACCTATTCGTTCCTCGATGTAAACGCTACGCTGGTGGGCGCCGGGGCTGTGCTCGACTTGGGCTCAGGATCCGCGAACGCTGAAGAGGGCATCTCGATCGTCGCAGCTGGCGACAAGAACACCATGACCATCGGTGCGGATGGTGAAGGCATGCATTCGTTGCACGCCGACAAGTCCGGTCAGGTCACAGTGCGCCTGCTGAAGACCTCGCCCAAGAACGCCCAGTTGATGGCGCTCTACGATGCTCAGTCGCTGAGCTCATCCCTATGGGGACAGAACCTGATCACCATCACCAACTCCTCGAGCGGCGACACCACGGTGGCCAGGTCCTGCGCCTTCAAGAAGCGCCCTGACCTGAACTACCGCAAAGACGGCGACATCGTTGAATGGGTGTTTGACGCCGTGAAAATCGATGGCCTGCTGGGGACTTACTGATGAGCGAGTTCCAACTCAATGACATTACCTACAAGATCGGCAAGTTGTCGGTCTTCGATCAATGGCATCTGTCTCGCAAGGTTGCACCGATCATTCCAACCCTGATCCCTGTGTTCATGACGCTGCAGAAGTCGAGCGGCGAGAACCCGTTAAGTGGTGATCTGGCCGGAATGGCAGAACTGATCACCCCTTTCGCTGAGGGCATCGCGAACATGGACAACGAGTCGTCGGAGTTCATCCTGTCGACATGTCTTGGCGCCGTCCAGCGCAAGCAGGGCGATTCCTGGGCGCCGATCTGGAGCAACCGCGGCGCGGTCTGCATGTTCGATGATATCGACCTTGGTTCGATGATTCAGATGTGCTTCCGGGTGATCAAGGAATCCCTTGGCCCTTTTTTCAAAGGGATGCTTACCGGCCAGAGTACTCCCCAGGCGTAACGTTTGAAGTGGCCAGCCTCCCAGGCGGTGAAGACTGGCTACTGCTCCCAGTTATGGAGGGCATGTGCCGGTATGAATCGCTGATTGATGGAACCCTAGATCTTGCTGACATAGCCAAGATGAACGATGCGCTTCTTGTGCGCGCAGAGAACAAAGAGCGCTCACGGATAGCCCAGGAGAGAATCAATGGCTGATCAGGAGGTCATGAGAGAGTTCCTTGTTGGCCTCGGCTTCAAGGTCGATAAGCAAGGTATGAAGTCATTCACCGATGGTGTGGATGGCGCGACCAAGGCTGTAAAAAACCTAGTGACAGCTATCACTGGTGCTTCATTGGCGGTTGCTGCTGGTGTTTCAGCCTTCGCATCTAACCTGGAAGGCCTTTATTTCGCTTCCCAGCGGATTGGTTCTTCTGCCACAAGCATCAAATCAGCTGAGTATGCTGCCCGGGATTTGGGTGCTTCGGCATCTGAAGCGCGCGGCTCTCTTGAGTCGATGGCGCGGTTCCTGCGTGAGAACCCTGGTGGTGAGAGATTTCTTCAGGGGATCGGCGTACAGACACGAGAAGCCAATGGCGAGCTTCGCGATACAGCAGACTTGATGGTTGGTCTCGGTAATCGTCTTCGTAGCATGCCCTGGTACCAGGCCAAGCAATACGCTGGGATTCTTGGTATCGATGACAACACGCTTCGAGCCATCATCAGCGGCGACTTTGGTCGCAAGCTTGAAGAGAATCGCAAGCGACTTGCAGGAAGCGGACTTGACCGGGCTTCAAAGGATGCGCACGCATTCATGGAGGCTTTACGTGGCTTGATGCTGCAGTTCGAGTCTTTCTCGATACGAGTGCAAGCTGCGCTGATGCAGCGTCTTGGTCCAGAACTGGCGCGGTTCTCAGAGTGGTTCGAGAAGAACGCGCCGATGATCGCTGACCGTGTTGCCGACATCGTTATAAAACTGGTGGAAATGGCTGAGAAAGCAGGCCCATATCTCCAGCAGATTTGGCAGTTCTTCGTAGATCTTGATACTGCCACTGATGGGTGGAGTACCAAATTGCTGGCCCTCCTTTGGGTTCTCAATGCGATTGGTGCTACTGCTGTCATAGCTGGAATTACTAAGCTGGCTTCAGCATTTTTCAGGCTTGGGAGCGGTATTGCATCCGTTGCCACTGCAAGTCTCCTGCTGAAAGGGGATGTGTCTGATAGCAGCAAGGAGGCTCAAGGGCTCCAGGATCAGGCTATGGCCGGTTCACGGGAAGCTGCTATTGCCTTGGCTCGAAAGCAGTTTGAGAACCAATGGTGGAGAAAGTGGTTTGGAGGAACATCGGAAGATGATGTACAGAAACGTGCCGATGAAATCATGGCCGGAGTACATGCTGGCAGTCCCAAAAAGGATGTGATGGCTTCGGCATCCAATAAGGATAGGGCGTCGTTTTACACGGACTTTCTTGAGTCTCTCGGAGTAAGCCGAGAGATGGCAATAGGCATGATCGCCAACGGGATAGCTGAGAGTAATCTCGATCCAAAGGCTATTGGTGATGGCGGAGCTGCCAGGGGCATATTCCAATTGCACCCGGATCGGCAGAAAAACTTTGAGAAATGGTCAGGTTTTAACATCCGGGATGATCGGGCTGATGAGTTCAAGCAGATGGAGTTTGCTGTTTATGAACTGACACAGGGAGCAGAGCAGAGGGCTGGGAAGCTGATGAGGGCTGCACAAAACTCAAGAGCTGCAGCAGAGATAGGTTCTCAATATTGGCTTCGCCCTCGCGATACTGAACGCGAGGCGCGCAATCGAGGTGAGATCGCATCTCAACTCAACCAGACCACCACGATCAATGTGTATGGCGCCAATGATCCTAATGCAACCGCCAGTGCTGTAGCAGGAGCTCAGAAGCAGGTCACACAAGATATGCGTCGAAACCTTAGCAACCCGGTGAACTGACATGCCCAACTTTGCAGGATTCATCACGATCGATCCGAAACGGTCGATCGACAGCATCGTTGCGCATGTCACGCTGGAGGAGGTTGGTACAGATGAACTGCAGATCACTGATCACCCTGTAGAGCAAGGCGCCGAGATCACCGACCATGCCTACAAGAAGAACCCCGAGGTAGTTATCAGGTGTGGCTGGAGCAATGCCAGTCTGGCCGGGGTAATCGATAGCGTGAAAGGGCTTTTCTCTGCTATCACGGGCGGCGATGCATTCGGCTCTGACTATGTGTCTGGGGTGTACAACCAGCTCCTAGCGTTACAGCAGTCGCGCATTCCATTTGATGTTTCGACTGGCAAGCGTGTCTACACGAACATGCTGATGCGCAGTCTTACACAGACCACCGATCCCTCCAGCGAGTACACGCTGATGGTGACGGCGACGTTCCGTCAGGTGCTGATCGTAAGTACGTCAGCCACAACCCTACCACCTCGAGGTGATCAGGCCTCTCCTGCAAGTACAGCTGAAACAGAAAACGCCGGCGATAAGCAGGTAGCACAATCATTCCCGGCCCCTGGAGGCTGGCAGCCACCAGATGGCGGGGGATAGATGGCCAACTTCGAAATTCCGCTGACGCCAAGTCCTCAGCGATTCACGATCACGCTATCGGGTGTTCAGTACCGAATGTCTGTGGCTTGGCGAAATGCAACGGATGGCGGATGGGTTGTTGATATCTCTGATGCTGCGGGAAATCCAATCATCCAAGGCATTCCGCTGGTGACAGGTACCAACCTGCTTGATCAATACGAATACCTTGGACTTGGTGGCGTGCTCTGGTGCCAGACCACTGACGACCCAGATGCGGTACCGACCTTCGATAATCTCGGGGTCGGCTCCCATCTGTATTGGTGGACTAATGACTAGAGTCTTCCAGGGTTTGCAATAACATTTTTTACGGACTTATTGAGCGTGTCGAAATCACATTCATATGTAAATCCCTCATATGCGCCAAATCCATTTTGAAACTGAATTTTGTCACCGATGTAAGTGACAATAAGATTTTTTTGGTTGGACCATCGATACTTGCTAAATTTGAAGTCTGTAAATCCATCAGTCCATTTGAATGAGTATTTTGCCAGCTTCTCTATTTCGCGTCGGCATGTTGCCGATGCAATGGCGAAATTCTTATCTCCCCAGCAGGACAATTCTCTCTGGCACTCGATGTCATTTACCGAGGCGGCAGACGGCATATTTGTTTGAGCTTGGAGCTGGCATTTTATCCACTCTTTTTCTGAACCAGCCACATTGTCCGGGCCCCAGCACCATCCGCGGTTTTTCATTTCAGCAGCTGCGACATCTCGACGTGCACACTCTAGTTCAGCATCTGGACGGTCCCGGCACATGCTATTCATCGCACTGTAAATTGAGACAAGGTTTGGAAGGTTTTCTGCTGCCAGGTTCACTTTGTATGGATCTTTTCCAGCGTAGGAATTTTCAGACAGGGCAGCTAGCACACAGCCCATAACGAGTCCCTTTTTGAGCATTTTTGATCATCCTGAGGAAATCCATGAGCGTACCCCAATACCTCCGCCAGATCAGCCTCAAGATCGGCAGCGATACCGAAGCCATCGATCTATCGGACCTTCGGATCAGATTTTCTGTTCGACGCGGTACGATCAGCACGCCCAACACAGCCGATATCCGGGTGTACAACGTCAGTGCGGCTACTGCGAAGAAGTCCCAGCTGAAGGAGTTTGGGCGCGTCGTGTTGCAGGCCGGCTATGCCGGAAACTACGGGGTGATCTTCGATGGCACGATCAAGCAGGTGCGCCGCGGTCGTGAGAGCCAGACTGACACCTATCTCGATATCACCGCTGCTGACGGCGACAGTGCCTATAACTGGTCTGTCATCAACATGACCCTAGCTGCTGGATCGACGGCACAGGATCAGCTTGATGCTGTTGTGAAGGTAATGGGTGATCGCGGCGTAACGATGGGAGAAGCACCCCAGTTATCGCAGAACAGACTCCCGCGCGGAAAAGTCATGTTCGGGCTGACCCGGAATGTCCTAGACGACCTTGAGCGGACCCAGGACGTCAGCTGGAGTATCCAGGACGGCCGAGTAACGCTGATCCCGAACACTGCATACCTCCCGGGGGATGCAATTGTCGTGAACTATCAGTCGGGGATGGTCGGGCTTCCAGAGCAGACTCAGAACGGCGTTGAGGTCCGTATGCTTCTCAACCCAAGCGTTAAGATCGGCCGACTCTTGAAGATCGATAATGCTAGTGTCCAACAGTATCGGTATGGGGTAGCACTTCGAGATCAGGCGCCAAATGAGATCATTAAGAACCAGATAGATCTTGATGCAGACGGAATGTACAAGGTATTGATGGCTAATAGTTTTGGTGATACTCGCGGTCAGGAATGGTATACGGACGTTATATGTGTTTCTGTGGATGCGACAATCTTCAGCAAAGAACTGATCAACAGTAAAACTCCTGGTGCTATTGGCGATCCTGGGCCAGTCAAGCCATATGGCTAGTTTTTCTTCTTGTAAAAAGACTTTGTAACTACACCAGAACCGTTTTTATCAACGCTTGTGGTTACATATGCAATTTCTGGCGACTTCCAAGAGTCCCCATTCTCAAGAATTATTGCGACGTCCCCTCCAATCAATCTGCCCCAGCATGCTTTCATGGGTATGGCGATTGATTTTGTGCTGTACTCGCGCATGTGCTTGGCATTTACCAAGGGAAGTTTGCAGGGCCTGTCCTCATAGAGAACTTGATTTACCTCCCGCGCATTGAACTTATCGCCAACGAACCTATGGCCATCTCCTGGCTCTACCAGGATCGTTTCAGCCATCACTGGACTAGTTGCGACTAACAAAGCTGCAGCCAACAATCTCATCATGGTGATACTCCTTGAACGTAAAAGAGAGGTTAGACGACCCGCTTGCGATGCTGTCTGTTGCCCAGCGTTCTGCCCAGTCGAAATTGTGGACATCGATTCCAGGGATTATCCAGTCATTTAACGCTGCTGCAATGACCTGCGTTGTTCAGCCTGCGATTCAGTCGTTTGTCACAGATGATAATGGGGCGATGGTTCTGACGAACCTACCGCTGCTGACTGATTGCCCTGTGCAGTTTCCTGCTGGTGGAGGGTGCACGCTGACCTTTCCAGTAGTTGCTGGAGACGAGTGCCTGGTTGTATTCGCTTCCCGCTGCATCGACTCCTGGTGGCAGTCGGGAGGGATCCAGGCCCAAGCAGAACTGCGTATGCATGACCTCTCGGATGGTTTCGCTCTGCTGGGATTCAGGTCGCAACCTCGGGTAATCGGTGGAATCAGCCTGCAGGCCGTCCAGTTGCGCAGTGATGACGGTCAGGCGTTTGTCGAGATAAACCCGACCACGCATGCGGTCAACGCCACCACAAGCGGGCCTGCTTCGGTCAGTGCTCAGGGCGGCATCACGCTTACAGCCCCCCTGGTGACCATCAATGGCGATGTAAAGGTAAACGGTAAGGTTGATACGACCGGCGATGTGAAGGCCGGCACTATCAGCCTGCAGTTGCATAAGCACACCGGAGTTACACCAGGCAGCGGAACAAGTGGAGGGCCTACGCCATGAGGTACCGAAAGCTTGACGCCAATGGGGACTACTCATTTGGCAATCAGCAGGCCGACTTCTACCGAAATAATCCAGAGGCTGTGGGTCAGGCCGTTTTGACGCGACTGCGTCTGAACAAAGGTGAGTGGTTCATCGATACCGCAGACGGTATGCCATGGATGAGCGAAGTGCTTGGGGAGAGAACAGTGGCTACCCGTGATGCTGCCATCAAGAAGCGAATCCTGGGCACTACCGGCGTAACACAGATCGATACCTACAACAGTTCATTCAACGCAGAGACTCGGCGATTTTCTGTATCCGCGACGATATCCACGGCCTATGGCCAGACCACAATCAGCGAGAACCTATAAATGGCGTCGTCTACTGCACCAGTCATCTCTGTTACGGGCATTTCGGCGCCAACCTATGCCGAAGTCCTAGCCTTTCTGAAAGAGCAGTATCGGTCGATTTATGGGACTGATGTTTACCTCGAGAATGACTCCCAGGATGGTCAGTTCCTTGGCGTGCTTGCCCTTGCAATCAGTGACGCAAACGCAGCGACCATATCTGCCTACTTTTCATTCTCTCCTGGTACCGCTCAGGGGGCAGGGCTATCTAGCAACGTCAAGATCAACGGCATCAAGCGCGCGGTGGCAAGCAATTCACAGGCTGACGTAGTTGTGACAGGCCAGGCTGGCACCTTGATCACTAATGGTGCAGTTGAAGATCAAGCATCTAACAAGTGGGCGCTTCCAGCCTCAGTGACAATTCCACCGGCGGGCCAGATCACGGTCACGGCTACCTGTTCGGTCGCCGGGGCAATTACTGCAACACCAGGCCAGATCAACAAAATCGCCACTCCAACACGTGGCTGGCAGTCGGTTACAAACCTTTCTGCGGCATCTCCCGGAGCACCAGTTGAGACTGATGCAGCGCTTAGGCAGCGGCAGAAGACATCAACCGCATTGCCATCAAGAACCGTGCTGGAGGGGACAATTGGAGCAGTAGCGAATGTTCCTGGCGTGATCCGTTACTCGGCAGTCGACAATGACACAAAGATTACTGATTCGAACGGTATTCCAGGCAACAGTCTGGCAATCATCGTGGAGGGCGGGGACGCAACGGCTATTGCCCAGGCGATTGCTAACAAGAAAGGGCCTGGCGGGGGGACCTACGGAAGCACTTCAGTAACAGTACTGAATGTGTATGGAATGCCGATCACAATCAAGTTCTCGCGACCTACCTACAGAGCTATAACCGTTGCAGTTACTCTGAAGGCTCTATCCGGCTACACGTCCACAACTGGTGTGGCAGTTCAGCAGGCTGTGTCTGATTACATTAACCAGGTAGCAATTGGAGGCGGCCCAAGCGCATCTGTCGAATGGGCTGATGCTCTTACGGCGGCCAATAGCGTTGAAGGCAGTACCACCTTCAAGCTGACATCTCTTGTGCTTACCGGCCCAGGCGGAGTGGGGGTCCCAGATGTTCCACTTGCGTTTAATCAGGCGGCGACCTGTACGCCAGCAAGCGTTGTGCTGACGGTGACATGATATGGCCAAGATCACTGACTACACCGGAAAAATTACAAGTGAGCACCTGGACCGCCCAAAATACATGGCCATGGTTCAGGCCGTCAGCCAGTGTTTTCTTGATTCTGGAAATGCATCAGAGATCCTGCCCACAGTATTCGATTTAGACATCGCAATTGGCGTGCAACTCGATACTGTAGGAGAGTGGGTAGGCGTATCTCGCAATATAAAAACCCCACTGTCTGGAATCTACTTTGCTTTAGATACTCCAGGCCTTGGATTCGATGAAGGTGCATGGAGAGGTCCATTTGATCCGGATTCGGGCATCACAGTACTTGATGATGAAACCTATCGAACCCTTATTCGAGCAAAAATCGGCGCTAATCATTGGGACGGTACACTAGAGCAATCCAGGGCAATTCTTGACTTGGTGTTTGATAACGATACTTTCGTGTTCATCCAAGACAACCAGGATATGACCATGACCGTAGGTGTGGTTGGTAAACAGCCAACAGCCCTACAGCTTGCTCTATTGACTGGTGGTCACATCCCAATCAAGCCGCAAAGTGTGGGAATTTCCTACTACATCATACCCACTGGTGAAGGTCCATTATTCGGATTCGATGTGGACAACCAATATGTCGCCGGCTTCAACAAAGGAAGCTGGGGAAAAATCTACTCATAAATCGGAGTTTATATGGCAACGAATGACTTCCTGCCATTCGGCATCGCTGCTGGCGCTAATGTTATGAGTCAGGCGGATTATGCTGTTCTTGCGAGTCGTGCAAATGGATTCTCATCAGGAACCGCTGTCTCTGCTCAGCTCAACAAAGCGTGGAGACAGTCTTCGGTAATGTCGTCCGTTTTGGCTCAGTACATATCCGATAACGCGACTGTCGATGTACTCGATAACGGCAGTACCGCCCCAATTCTTACAAACCTTGCTACTGCAATATCCAATGCCGCGAAAAATGCTGGCACCTCATGGGTTAAGATTACTGGTAAGCCAACAACCTTATCAGGTTATGGCATAACAGATGCCATGAATAAATATGCAGGTGGAATTGAATCTCTTAGCGTTGTTTTGGCTAGTGATTTGAACAGTGTTCCTTCGACAGGTATGTACAGGTTTAATCCATCGACAACAAATAATCCTTCAGGTGCAACATTTGGAACAGTAATTCACATATCTTATAATCAGCCTACTTTAAACTGGACTCAGCAAGCAGTATCTACCACCGACAGTAGGTCATGGTTTCGTAGCTCGGCAAATGGATCAGTTCAACCTTGGCAGGAGCTATGGTCTTCGGCAAATTTTAATCCAAATAACTTTCAGAATACTGTCGGCATTCAAGGCGCATATAAAAATCTGTCAGGGTCAGCAAGTGGAACAAGCGCATCTGCTGTATTTTCTGCCGATGAAATTGTTATAGAAAATTCGTCAAATCAATATCAGACATTACGCGGCGTAAGTATTTCTCCGTCTTTAGCATCATCTGGTGCAAATGGACTCGATACCGGAACATCAACATCTAATACATGGTATAGCGTATGGGTGATCTGGAACGGCACTAATATTGCTGGACTATTCTCTCTGAGTGCAACGAACCCAACATTACCTTCAGGATATACCCATCGAGCCAGGATTGGCTGGGTTAGAACCGATGGAACAGCCAATAAGTATCCATTATCATTTATTCAATACGGACGAGTTGTTCAGTACAAGGTGGCTAGCGGATCGAATCTCACTTCACTCCCAGCCGTAGCTAGCGGAACTGCTGGTGATATAAACACTCCTACTTGGGTAGCCATTTCGATGGCTCAGTATGTTCCTACGACTGCATCAAGAGTATCGGTTACATTATCAATTCCTGCCGCTACCTCAGCAGCACTTATGGTTGCTCCAAATACCTCATATGGAGCATACAATTCGAGTACCAATCCACCACCTGTCGGGCTTTCAGCAAGCGGGCAATTGTTGCCTAGTCCATCCATGGGGGTAATTTCCCTTGAATCCACGAGTATTTATTGGGCATCTAGTACCGCACAGTCACGTCTATATGTTGGTGGATGGGAGGACAATCTATGAGTGGTTATGCAGTTAAGCGTGATGGTTCTGGCTGGAGGTCAGTTGATGGACCGTCAGAAGATCCTGAAAATCCATCAAAAATTTTCCCAGATCCAGAGATCGAGTTTTATTCTGAATCTATTCCTGATGATCCTGTTCCCTCGCCTGAGCAGACACTTTCAATCGCACTGGAAAAGCGTGATTCATTGCTAGCATATGCAGCTCTTCGAATCGCGCCGCTTCAGGATGCAGTTGATCTTGATTCCGCTACAGATGAAGAGGTCACAAGGCTAAAGGCGTGGAAGCAATATCGGGTTGTTGTAAACCGGGTTTCTTCGCAAGAAGGCTGGCCTGGTCTCGTAGATTGGCCCTCACCTCCTAGAGATTGAAAATGAGCTCATTTAAGTGCGTTGGAATTGTTGGAACAAACAAGGCTGGATGTACCACTTATGAGGACGACTACATCCTTCCTGAAGGATCGGTTTGGGTAGATGATCTTCCTCCAATGACCGGTCCCGATCGGTTTGGAGAGTGGATCGTAGAAGCTGACGGGACCTACAGTTGGCATAAACTACCAGATCCGCCTTTCCCAGTTGTTTATCACGAAGGGAAGATTAAAAACTCGGACACGCTTGTTGAGCTTCCGGAGAATGTTCTTCCTGGGAATATTGCAGTTCGAATTGCGAGCACAGAATCGACTCTTGTCGGAATCTCTACTGCTATGTCAGCAGAGGTTCAGAATGCTCATGACTACGCACAACAGGCTAGCCAATCTGCTGCTTCTGCTGAAGCAGCGAAACAGGCTGTCGATGATGCCATCGCAGCGCTGCCAAAGCCGACTCAATTTGAGATGCTGACAGCGGTTCTTGGGGCGGGAGGCCTAGTTAATGTACTTTTTACCAAGACCTATACTTCTCCTCCAGTTCTTATTCCAGTGACTCGTTTCGTTGGTGACCAAGCGTTTATCCCAGTTATTGGCGTTCCAACTCTGACCGGGGTGGAAGTAACTGGTAAGCGAACTCGTGGGACACTTCTTCTCACCTCAGGACCATTCGAGAGCGCGGCTGCGGGCGACACTGTCCAGTTCGTGGTCATTGGCAGATAAATAAATCCGTTACAAGCCCGCGTTGTCGCGGGCTTTTTTGTGTCTGGAGAGAACACAATGCCACTCACTGAGCAGCAGCTGCTGCAGATCCTCCCGAACGCCCGCCCTGTAGCGGGCGTTTTTGTTCCTGCCCTCAACCGCGCGATGGCTCGCTGGAAGATCGATTCCCGCGTGCGTCAGGCCGCGTTCCTGGCCCAGGTCGGGCATGAGTCTGGCCAACTGCGCAGCCTGGTCGAGAGCCTGAACTACAGCGCCGAGGCGTTGGCGCGAACCTGGCCAAACCGGTTCACACCACAGACAGCTGGCGCGTACGCCAGGCAGCCCGAGAAGATCGCCAACAAGGTCTACGGAGGCCGGATGGGCAACGGCCCGGAGGCCTCTGGCGATGGCTGGCGCTTTCGTGGCCGCGGCTTGCTGCAGGTCACCGGCAGATCGAACTACCGTGCCGCCGGCGAAGGCCTGGGCCTGCCTCTAGAAGCCCAGCCTGAGCTGCTCGAGCAGGCCGAGAACGCGGCACAGTCGGCCGCCTGGTGGTGGGCACAGCATGGACTCAACGAACTGGCCGACGCCGGCCGCTTTCAAGACATCGGCAGCATCATCAACACCGGGGCGACTGGTCGGGTGCCGAACGGTGCGACTGATCGAAAGGCCCTCTATGAGCTGGCGCTCAAGGTGCTCCAGTGAGCGCCTGGGTGCTACGCGCGGTCGTCCTGCTGCTGATCCTCGCCTCTTACTGGGGGATCTACCAGCACGGGCGATCAGTCGAGAATGCGGAATGGCAGGCCCGCTGGAGCGCACGTGACGCCGGCGACAAACAGGCCTGGGCCCTGGCTGAGCGCGAGGAACGCGAGAAAGAGCAGGCGAGGCAGAACTCAATCAACAAGGCGGTGCAGGATGGGCAACGAAAAATCTATAGCGCGGTCGCTGATGCTGTTTCCGCTCGCTCTGCTGCTGACAGCCTGCAGCGGGCCGTCGACGCTCTCACCGAGCACCTCAAGCATACGACCAGCAGCAATTCCTGCACTGCCGCCGCAAGCGCGGCAGCAACCCGTGCCGTCATGGTGCTTGCCGACGTGCTCAAGCGCGCTGATCAAAGAGCGGAAGATCTGGCAGCAACTGCTGATCAACGCGGAGCAAGGGGAGTGACATGTGAGCAGGCCTATGATGCTTTAGGGAAATAGGGATTGGTGATCGGTCGGCAGGACGCCGTAGGAGGGACCAAAAGGCCGAGTGACTTTCCGAGTGACTTTGTAAATTATGGTTCATGACTGTTAGGTGCCGTTGCAGCGAGCGCCTGACGCGAAGCCTTGTGTTTAGCGGCCTGTAGATGTGTCCGCTTGCATGGGGTGCTAGGGGTCGAGTGTTCGAATCACTCCGTCCCGACCATATTTTTCAATGACTTAGCCCAATCTTCACAGGTTGGGCTTTTTCATGCCCAGGGAATTTTGCGGGGGTTCAACCCGTTTTCCTCCTCAAGATGGTCAGTGCCGGCCCTCGCGAATCGGTCGCTGATACTTTGTTCGCCGCCTCAATCAGATGCTGCAGCTCCGGGGTAGAATAGTGGCTCGTGCTGCTGCCGTTCTTGTGACCCAACAACGCTTTCCGATCTTCCTCTGTCACGTTTGCTGCACGTAGCCTTCTGCCAAAGGTGTGCTTCAAGTCGTGAATCCTGATCGATCTGAATCCAGGGTGCGCTGGTGACTTATCTGCCCAGGCGTCGAGCTCGTTGCGATCGAATGCAATACCCTGTTTGCCTATGCGGATTTCAGTGCGGCCTGACTGTGTTCTTGAATTCTTCCTTGCACATACCTAGGTATGCGGGAGCTTTCATTGCTCTGATGAAGCGGGGCGCAAGCTCTACGGCCTGCATTGCCTTTTGATTGGCTATAGGAATTCCTCGCCCGCCGACCGGCAGGCTGTCTTGGTTGGTTTGAGGCGTGTCTGATGGCCGCCTGCGTTGCGCCGGGGCACTGTTGCATGCCGCTCGGTTCGTTGTCCTGGCGCTGTAAGCCGACTCATCCGGGCCGGGCGGACTTCACTTTCAGGCCTTGGGCCTCGATTGCCTGACGGGCTTCGAGTAATGCCTGCCCACGACCGACGTCGCGCTGGTAATTGATATCAACGACGGGATGGGCGTCGTCCTCAATGCTTGGGACATGTGGCAGCTCCACCACCACGGCCTCGCGGGAGGCCTGCTATCCGGCCTTGAAACACGACCAGCTGAGAATTTCATCGGCTCGGCGATAAGCTCCAGGCCAGTCTTCGTCCTGGATCAGCAGGCCGGCCAACTTTGCGCGGTGCATCTTGTAGGATTCACGTATTTTTTCGCTCATGGCCTTGGCCCCTGTAGATGTTCCATGCGAGGTAGAGCAGGGCGGGGAACGCTGAGCAGGATCATGGCTGCACCGCCTGCGCTGCGGCCTTGCGCTTGCGCATCAGATCGACGACGTCACCCGGTAGACGCTGATCGGGTCCAGGCCTTGAACGCCTGTGATCAGCAGCTTGGCAACTGTCGGGTTTCAACGTTCATGGCTTTCTCCATGTAGGCGCCACCCTTGCCGGGGAGGCGTTCATCGTTTGAGAGGAGAAGGCGCTGGTGGGCAGCGCTTGGTGTCAGTTTTTGCGGAAGGATTCGATCTTTGGTATAACGCCCAACCATTTCGCAGGAAGGATCCTTATGAAACGGACCATCATTGGCGCCATGCTCGTTGCCGTTACTGCGCTGTCGTTGAGCGGCTGCTTCGAATCCGGGGCCGAAGAGAAGGCGAAGGAGCAGCAAGAAGCCAGCGAGAAGTTTTGGAAAATCACACCGCCAGACCGGAGCCAGGACCAAGGGTTTAAGCCATGATCCGCGCCTTTGCACTAGCTATCATTGCTTTAGTCAGCGCTGGACCACTCAGTGGGTGTGAGGCAGAGAAGCAGGCCAAAATCGACGAGCAGAAGTCGAAGGACTTTTGGGACATGGGCGGTCCTACTGATCGCAGCAAGAGCAAGGGTTACACACCCTGATGCACCGCTTCTCTTAACGCCGCCGACATAGGCGGCGTTTTCATAGCTGCCCGCAGGAAATGCTGGCGGGCAGTGAAATAGGTTCAGGCTGCAGGTGTCTGATTTTATTAGACCACTCCAGTGGGCGCTGCGATTGCTACCTTGATAATTCCCCTAACCGGTCTAAGGTCTATTGCAGTTCCTACTTCAGCGTGCCAGGAGGCATTCAATGCAGGGTAGGAACCGGCCACTTTTCACAGTTATATCTATCAAATTCCCATTGGGAGGGATACCAATGAAAAAACTACGAGCCCGTTTGATTCCACTTGTCTCGGCGCTGGGCCTATCTATTTTTTCTAGTTATGTTCTAGCGGATGTATACCTTTGTACATCCGATCCTTGTAATACCTGGGAGCCGGCTCCACTCACAGAAGATCAACGTAATATAACGTCTCCAGATATCAATAAAACCACTATTAAGGCGACCCTAGAGAACTCAGTAAAAACAGAAGTTTCTAGTGCTTATAAGACTAAGGATCCGAAAGGTAAAAACCTCTACCTCAAGAAAGACCTATGGCATAAAGGGGGGGCAGTTGCTTTTTCGGATGATGTACATGTGACTGTTTATATTTATGATAAGCCCACCAGCGCGAGGCCCTCTAAATCATGCCACGCTTTCTCATATAAGAAGCAGGGTAACAAGGGCTACTTCGGTACCTGTCAATAGACGTAGTCATTTCGAAGCCGAAGCGCTCAGCAGATTCCGATCCCGGGAAAGTGTTGTGGCCCACAACACTTGCTTGGCACCTATGGCTGATCTCGGTAGTGTTGCTAGTGGCAACCGTGGAGCGTTAATCGAATTCATCCATTATGTCTACTACCTCGGCTGCTCAGTAATTGCTGTAGGCTGCATAGCGCTGATCCGCTCGAGCAACGCCCTCTCCCTGGCGCGTTTTTCCTGTTGCAATTCCGCGTTGGTCTTGGCCATAGCCGACCTCTTCAATTCCGCTGGCCGGCAAGTCCAACCATGCCTGTCGCCACCGTTTGCGGACCTGGTTGTAGATCCGCTTCAAGCTCGCTTCTCCCAGCGCTTGGGGAAGTTGAACTCATAGGTGAGTTCCAGGCGGTGCAGGAGTGAGTCGGATAACCCCGCGCGCTGACATATGAATAATCGAGATCACCGCCATCTGGCGGTTTTTTTGTGCCTGGAGAAAACCCAATGTGTACGTCGCAACGCGGCCTGCGCCTGCAAGCCTATTAAGATGCCGTCGGTGTCTGGACTATCGGCTACGGCACAGCCAAGGTGTTAAGGCGGGCATGTCGATCAGCAAGGAGCAGGCCGCTACGGCGGTAATCAATTGGCAGGGCGAGCAGCAGGACGCCCACCGGGCGCTGGAGGATCGCCTGTAAGCGAATGACGAAACCCACTACAAGGAATTGCTCGATGAACAAGCGAAACAGGCTCGCCTGCGCGGCCAGTTGGCTACTGTTGATCTCTGGCTGTCAGTCCTACTCAACGCCACCGCCTCAGATAGTAACTGTGGGGTGCCAGCCACCGCCGGTGTCGGCGGCCTGGCTCATGGAGCGGCGAGAGCCGAACTTGAGCCAGTAGCAGCTCGACGAATTGTCGGAATCACCGGTGACGGTGACCAAGGACTGATCGCCCTGGCGGCCTGCCAGAGCTACGTCAAAGAAATTGTTTCAACGAAGTGAAAAAGAGCGGTTGGGCCCGTTGCGTCAACATCTAACCCGGCCGCTGTCCCCGCCGATATGTACCTTCAGACAATCCTCGCCACTATTCTTATCGCAGTAGTGCGCGGGGATGTTGACCTAAACGAACTAGCTCGACTGCATCTGCGGTTCCAGCAAGAAAGCTGGGGACCGGCAATCACGAATTACTCACCCTCAAAACGCTTCATACACAGGTTTGGTGCAGTCTTCGTATACCACCTGGCAAGCCTTGCCTCCCGTGTCGACACATGACTGTTGAGCCACCATGCGGGCTTCTTCAGGGTCTTTGGCACTGCCCAGGCCAGAGCGGGACGGCCCGTCCTGGCTGCTGGGAACTACCCACGCGACACATTGGTTTCGATACGTAAAAATCACCTTGCAATCAGTCGCCCCCCGCCTGCTGCAATCGGACAAGGCCAACTTCTCGGCACTCTCCTTGCTGGGCCTGTTGAGGGCAACCCCAGCATCTGCGGTTGCTCCAGATGAAGCGATTGCGCCCCAGGTCTTATGCCACTGCCCGGCGGGCTCCTGCTCGCGGGAGCTCCCGCCAGCGCCTGGGATCGGAGCGCAGCCGCCAACCCCTTGATCGCCGATGGGATATTGCCCCGCAGGACATCTCCCCTCCGCTTCTGCAATTGCCGGAAAGGCAAGGGCCAATAGTAAAAGCACATGGGCCCAGGGCAGCGGTACAGTGCCGAACATAGACGATTTCATATACACCTCAATTTCATACAGGGCTCGTGTTTGCGCACTACTCACCCGATGCGTTCCCCCGTGTTCCGGGATGTAGAACCAAACGCTGATCGCCTTGAGGGCTATTGTCCTCGGCTGCGTAAGGTCGTTCAGAAAAATAGTTTGGTATGCCAGCTGCGCCGGTCAACATAGGACGGATAGGCTAATGGCCCATTGCCGGTATCGATTGCGGCCGCCATCCCTGGGCCAGTTCAGGTGCCAGGGCCACTGGCCGCCGGTTGTGTATGTCGACCATGCCTCCGGTGCTGTCGGCGGTGATGATCACAAAGCCATCATGTTCTCCGGCCCCTTCGTCCGGATCTGGTAGCTGTCCAATCGAGGTGCAGAATATCGGCGAACCCTGGATCAGGTAGGGCTGCTTCTTTGGGCCTCCTGCGTCGACCCATTCGAGCCATCAATCGATCGGGCATATGGCCCGGTGCGGCCAGATCTGGCGGAAGAAAGGCCCGTGGGCCACTTTCTCGACCCGGGCGTTAATCGGTGCGGCGCGGTCTTTGCCCAGTGTGGCCTCCAGCTCCATCGGACAGCGTCGGCGTGTAGTTGGTCGTCGGCAGTATGGAGGAGGTGAGCTGCATCGTTGGTGCCGTGTTGCAGCGCCCTAGAGGCTGGGGCGCTCCTGCACCCAGGCCTGGATTTTCAACAGTGGTCCGGGTCCTGATGTTTTCCCGAGACTACTTGATGCAAAGATCGACGGCATGGCACCGCTCGGCCTGAACATCAGCGGGCTTGAAGAGGTGGATGGGGCGCTGTACGCGCAATCGGGGTGGTGTCGAGTTGAATGAAGTAGGCGGGGACGACCGCAGGGACCAGAATTCTGGGCCCCGCGGTGGCAGATCAGTTAGCCAACTCTGATAACTGGCCCGTCATTTGCCCCCGTCGTTGTATCGGCCGACGGATTAAAGGTGAGCGAGATATTGCTCACGGTAAAGGTTTGATGTTGGCGCGCGGTGTTCGCCATGGTGCCCCACCGGATTCGAGCGTATCCAGGAGTCTTGGCGGTACCTGAGCCCTTGCCCTGGTCATCAATCCGGCCACAAGTGAATTCCATGGCCTGTAGCCCCTCGGCCTCATCGACGTTCCACCACCGCACATTCGCGACCGTGTTGTCGTTCTCTATGACGTTATTGAGCTTGATAGTGAACGTCGCCGATTTGAGAGAAATGCCGGAGGTGTTCTCCAAAACGGGAGCGACTATCGTGGTTTGGTCCGCTTCTGGGGGGTAAAACTCCTGGCTGTTCAGATTGAGCGTCACTGGGGTTGGCAGCGTCAAGGTAATCTTGATGCCATTCTGATTGTAGAGGGTGAAGTTTTTAAGAGCCCCTAGGCTGTCGTTTGAGACTGTTTTCTTGAGTGCTTCAGACATTTTAATTTCCTTTTTTATCGAACTAGAAACTCTAGACAAGAGTTTCTCCCTGTTGTGTGAATCCAGCACTTGTATACGCTCAGCTATTAAAGTTTGGTGAGTCACCGCTGTCAAATTTTATGGTGGGGTTTTAAGTTTAATTAAGGTTTTATTTGCTATTGGTTAAATGGATTTTTATCGCTAGTGGAAATAAAAGTTTCCAGTGGCGTGCTAGTTGACTTGCCTTATCCAACTAAAGGTCTACTCCTGCTGACAAAGGTGGTGGTTGATGCAGTCGATTACATCTACCGATCTGGCTTCAAGTACAGCAAGGTCGAGGTGCTGTTGGGTGAGCGGGGCGAAGGTTTTCCTCCTGCCAGAATTTCGCCGCTCTCGCCAGCGTCTTCTTCCAGGCGAGTCGTTCATGCGATGCGATGTGTTGCGGTGCCGTGCCGTTGTAAGGAAAAAACCTTCCTTGTTCTGGCCCCACTGCTTGTCGATGATGGATTTGGCCACGCTATTGAGCACGACCAGCGGCTCATCGCCATTTTTCACGCCTGACCTTGTTCCGGCCGCCGAAGTCGGAGGGGATCAGGAATACGCTGGTGCCAAGTTCTGGCAAGAGATCTCTGCAGGCCTCCTGCTCGCGGCAACCTGTGTTCACCTTGAATAGGGCCATCGTCTGCAGGTGCGCCGGCAACTCCCCGAAAAGAATCGATTGTTCCTCCCATGTCATGGGGTAGGGCTCAAGCCTCTTTTTCTTCAGGTCCAGCTTCGTCAGCATTGGCACTGAATCAAGCCAAGGCCGCCTTTCTTCATCCCGCCATTTGCGCGCACAAAGCGAAAGAACCCGTATCACTCGCTCGAGCGAGATGTTGATCGTACGAGGAGCCACCGGCTCAACTGCCTTCCGTCCGGTAATACCACTCCTTTCAAACGATCCTTCACAAACGGTTCAAGGACCTGGTCATCGATGTGAGTCAATGGCAGATCCTTGAGGTAGGGATGAAGCTGCTTCAGATGATGCGCCGTCAACTTGAGCGAAGGCTGGTCCTTGTTCTCACTCAAAAACCGTGTTGCCGCTTCCTCCCAGGTGCGAGTGCGGCGCATCCTGTCTTTTCTGCGTCTATGCTTGCGGTTCAAATCAATGGAGGCATTTGCAATGGAAGCAGCTGGCTACGATAGACTGTCCAAGTTGATAAGCGTTAACGGCGAGGTGGGTACTGCTGGCCTTGGCAATTGTATTGCTGTGGTGGGTTTCAATGGGGCGAAGCAAATGGCTATCGCTCATTACAACACCCTTAATTGTATGGGCACTTCAGGGAATTCATCGCAATGGAATGAAGCATCGTTAACAAATTTCCGAAATTGGTTCTCAAAGCAAACACAAGCAACTAAGTTTATGGTTGGGCTCGGCGGTGTCTGGTTAGATAACCCGAGCGATAGTCGTTTTGAACTCATCAAGCTGATAGTCAAGGTTTTTGAGTATGAACCAACAGTAGGGGGTTACTGTATAACTTGCGCAATGGTAGGGGGAAAGGAAACTCTCAAACCCTATGCGAATGATGCTGTCATGCCTAAAGGCTGGGCTCAAATGGGCCTTCAGATCCCATACGATCAACTAAAAGGCAAATGATTAGCTACTGTGCGCGTCGACTGCTGAGGTGACCTGTCCTTATCACTACCGCTTTGACGGCAGCAGAAAGACATGCGTACCTATTCAGGGCCCCGGTATCTGCCGGGGCTTTTTTCTGCTTCTTCACGGAATCCGGGGGAAAGATAGAAACAAGAACGCCGGTTTGATGGATGATGTTCGTGCGAGCAAACACATCTACAAACCGGCGTTCTTGTGCACGATCTTAATACGTTTCGGGCCTTTTGGGAGGGCTTTTCCGCCATCGCGATTCGATCTGACGGCGATGATCTGCTGGTCGACTTGATTCCCCAGTCCACCAGATTTCCCACCTGCAGCGGTTGCCATCAGCCCAGCACCATCATTCACGAATACGGCCAGCGTTCAATTTGAGACCTGCCCATTCTTGGCCGCGCAGTAGCCATGGACATGAACACCGCCTTTGATTTGGAAATGCGCCAACATTGCCCTCACGCCCGCGTGGTCTATGACCTGTTCCATGTGGTTGCCAAGTATGGGCGAGAGGTGATTGACCGAGTGCGGGTCGATGAGGCCAACCGCCTGCGCCATGACAGACCTTGAAATACCAAGCGCCCGACGCGGTGCATCGGGCGTTTTGAGTGTGAAACAGGTGTAAACCTATTTCAGGACTAGACAGACCTCTTTTTACTGACGTGCTCCAACCTTTCAGTGGTCAGCACGATGAAGTTCCTGATCCCGGTTTTGACCGGGAACGACTCTCCATCGCATTCGCCCCAGAGACCAGTGACGGCGTTCTGGGATTCGGCCGATGGCTTCAAATAGACGACTAATACCGCCGTCTACCCTTATATTTCGTGAGCGTCAATAAGTATGGCGGGCTTCCTCGATAACTTGCCTGATGCTTTGGCATAGTCGTCAGGTTTGTACTGAGCGGACAGTTCCAGATAGTTCGATGGTTGAGTGGTGAGGGGGAAGGAATACCTCCACCAAAATGATGCTTAAATTCTGTAGGTTGGTCTATCTAAGAATCTTTTATAAAAATATTCATGAATTCTTTTGTTGCATTTTTTTCTATCTTTCTCGCAAAAAACATGTGGCTTTTTATTATTTTCTCAAAGTCGGTGGCGTCAAGTATTTTTGGATACTGCGGTCCGCTAACCCAGTCAATGTATCTCAATGCATTGCTTCTCAGTTCTTTGTTTTCATAAACCAGGTTCTTTTCACTTGTTTTTATTATCGTGTGAAAAAAAACCTCATCCGCACAAATTGATTCCTCAAACATTGGGAGATACCAATCGTTAGAGTCTATGAAGTCTAGTACGTATCTAACGGTATTTTCTGTCAGTCCGAACCAGTTAGTTCCTTTGTACAATTCAGGAGTTCTATGCAGATTTTCTGTATATTGATTGTTCTTGAATAGAAGATCTCTTGTTGATCGGTGGAGTGCTCTGGTTATTCTCGATTTTAAATCCGTTTTTCGGCTAAAAAAATATTCTGTGTATCTATATTTGACTCTCTGGTGTGGGTCGATGTAGGTTGTTCGCTCATCTTGATAATGTATGAAGTTGTAACCGGAATTATGTTTTAAAAAACCGTTTATGCGATTTTCTGACTGGATTGGTATGTCGTCTCCTGATAGCAGAAAGAAATAGTCGTGATCATGCTTTTTAGACTCTTTCATTAAGTTTATGGTTGCCTCTATTTGAGAGACGCTTCCCCATTTTATGTCTACCCTGTCGTCAATAAGGATTACGTTGTCTTTTTTTAGGGATTCGAATTCGCTTATTTGTGATTTTTTATCTACATGTATTAGTATTGTGTTGTTTTTGAATGATGAGAAATAATTGATCGTGTGGATCAAAGGGTTGGTTATTTGGTGGCAGGTTATTGCTAGTATTTTATTCATTTCTGGAATTCGTTAGTGAATTCATTGATGTTATTTATTGGATGGTATGGGTGTCAACAGCAAGAGCCTGGCTTAATCAAAATCAACTAGATCGTATCGGAGAAAAACGAATACCACTCACAGAGCAGCAACTGCTGTAGATCCTTCCAAACGTCCGCCCCGTTGCGGGCCTTTTTGTTCATGCACTCAACGCGACTATGAACAAGTACGCAATCATCACTCGCTTGCGAATGGCGGCGTTCCTTGCGCAGGTCGGTTATGAGTCGGGACAGCTGCGCAGCCTGGTCGAGAACCTGAACTACAGCGC
>NZ_JACKZK010000039.1:0-38823 GCF_014230245.1 Pseudomonas sp. MSSRFD41
AGCCGGAATGCCGGCCCAGCCCAAAGTAACCAAAGGGCTTCTGCCCTCTCACTCGGCGCCTCGCCCAGGCTCGGCATGCCCTCTCTCCGGTATTGCTCCGTGGGCCGCCGCAATGGGCCATCCATGGCCCAGTGCGGCTAACCCGGCGTCCTGCCGGGTTACCCACGGCTCAATACCTGCGTTCGGCCATCGTGTCTAAAGGGGCGGGTGGATCAAGATCACAAGCCAAAGCCAAAGCCAGGTGACGCTGTTGTCGTCACGGTCGAAGGTTGTGCTCGGCTCTGCTGGAGTCGCCAGGGCGTCTGCCGTGTTGCTCAGCCTAATCCTCGCGATCTGGCCCATGGGGGATCTCGCCCTTAGAGCTTCATCCCCACCGCCAGCCGGTTGAAGGCGTTCATCAAGGACACGGCCAGCGTCAGGTCGGAGATCTCGACGTCGCTCAGGTGCGCTTTCAGTGGTTCGTACAGTTCGTCCGGCGCGCCTTTGTCGTGGACGTAGGTGAGGCTTTCGGCCCAGGCCAGGGCGGCGCGTTCGCGGTCGTCGAACAGTTCGCTGACACGCCAGCCGGCGAGGCAGTCCAGTTTGTCTTGTGTCACTCCACTCTCGCGCAGGGTCTGCGAGTGCTTGCCCAGGCAGAACGAGCAGCCGTTGATCTGCGAGACGCGCAAGTACACCAGTTCCAGCAAGGGCAAGCCGAGCGGGCTGGCGGCGAGCGCGGTGTTGGTGGCGAGCAGGCCTTGATAGGCGGCAGGCGACAGGGAGGCAAAGGGCAGTCTGAGTTGGCTCATGGTGAAACTCCGGTGGAGAAAAAAGTGATCAAGCACCCACGAGAGGGTTGAACAGGGGCTTGGAGAACAATGCAGTGCGGGCTTCTTCGATGGTCTGCCGCACGGCGTCGTCCCCGAGCACCAAGCCCTGGAGGTAGGTGAACCGCAGGTCGAACAGGCCGAGGGTGTTGAGCACATGGCGCAGATACGGCGTCAGGAAGTCCGGTTGGCGTGCCCGCTCGCCCTGGTGAAAACCGCCGGAGCTCACCAGCACCTGCACCGGGCGGTCCTCGAGCAGGCCGACCTTGCCCTCCGGGCCGGAGCTGAAGGTGCGGTGAATGCGCAGGACATAATCGACCCAGAGCTTGAGCGCGGCCGGCAGGGTGAAGTTGTGCATGGGCGTGGCAATGACCAGGACATCGCTGCGCTGCAACTCGCCGATCAACCGTTCGGACACCTCGAACAGCGGCGCGTCGAAGGGCGTGGGGCTGGTCAGGGCGTGGGCGTAGTCCGGCCCCAGGGGGGGCAGCGGCTGCGCCGCCAGGTCGCGTTCGACGAGTTCGAGGTGCGGATAGCGGTGGCCCAGGGCGCTCGCCAGTTCCAGGGCCAGCTGGTGCCCGTGGGAAACCTGGCCGTGGGGGCTGGCGTTGATCAGCAGCAGGTTGTTCATGCCGGCTCCTCACCGCGCAGGCGCTGGGTGAAGTGCATGCCGCGGGCCAGCAAGCCCTGGCGAAAATAGAAGCGCTGGGCCAGGGGCATGTGCAGGCCGGTATCCAGCACCAAGTGCTCGCATTGACGTTGCACGGCTTCATTCCGCACGGCGCTCAGCAGCCGGGCGCCCACGCCGCTGCGCTGAAGCTGTGGGCACACCACCAGGTCATCGACGTAGATGAAGTGCCCATAGAGCAGGTTTTCCAGCGTGCGGTAACCCGCCAGGCCGACGATGCGCTCTGCGTCCCACGCGGCGAGCAAGCGGTAGCCCTGCTCGGTTTGTCGGGCCACTTGGGCGACATAGGCTGCCGGGCTGCTGAGCTGCGGGCGCAAGACCCGCATCAATTCGAAACTGGCCGCCAGGGCCGCCTCGCTGTCGAGGTGTTGAAGGGTGTAGGGCATGTACGTCATCCGCTGAAAAGAGATGACCCACCTTAGAAGGGCGATGGCTTAAGCTATAGAGCCAAAAAGTGCATAAATGACTAGGCCATGATGCTTGCATTCGAACTGGACCGCAGCCAGACGGCGCCGATCTATCGCCAGCTTTATCAACGGTTTCGCGAGTCCATCGCCGATGGCCGCCTGCGTCCGGGAGACCGCGTACCGGCGGTGCGCGCCCTGGCGGCGGAACTGAACCTGGCGCGTGGCACCGTGGAAGCGGCCTACCAACTGCTGATGGGCGAGGGCTACCTGACGGCTCGCGGGGCCGCCGGGACCATTGTCACGCCGCAGTTGGCGCCGGTTTGCGTGCCCTCGCGGCACGTCCCGGTGGCTGCCACGGCCTACCAGGCCGCCCATGCCGGCACGCCGCCGCTGGCACTGCAAATGGGCCTGCCGGCGCTGGACGCTTTTCCGCGCAAACTCTGGACCCGCCTCGCCGGCCGGCAACTGCGCCAGGCGGGTGTCGAAGGCCTGGTCTACCCGGACGCGCGCGGCTATGCCCCCTTGCGGGCGGCCATCGCCTCCTACCTGGGAATTTCCCGGGGCATCAGTTGCCAGCCGGAGCAGATTTTCGTCTGCGCCGGCTACCGCGCCTGCCTCGACCTGATCAGCCACACGCTGATGCGCAAAGGGGCCACCTGCTGGCTGGAGGAGCCCGGCTACTTCATGGCCAGGAGCGCGCTGCTGGCGGCCGGCGCCCAGCTGGTGCCCGTGCCCGTGGACGATCAGGGCCTGGACGTCGCCCAAGGCATCGCCCGCGCGCCAGAGGCCGATTTTGCCGTGGTCACCCCGACCCACCAGAGCCCGCTGGGGGTGTCGCTGTCCCTGCCGCGGCGCCTGGCCCTGCTGGACTGGGCCAACCGCCAGGGCAGCTGGATCATCGAGGACGACTACGACAGCGAATACCGCTACCAGGGCAAGCCCCTGCCGGCCCTCAAGAGCCTCGACCAGCAGGGCCGCGTGCTCTACACCGGCACCTTCAGCAAAGTGTTGTTTCCAGGGTTGCGCCTGGCCTACCTGGTGGTGCCCGCCGAACAGGCCCAGGCGTTCGCCCGGCAGGCGGATCGCTTGCACAATCACTGTCCGCAACTGCTGCAGGCGACGGTGGCGGCCTTTCTCAACGAGGGGCACTTTGCCCGGCACCTGAAGAAGATGCGTGGCCTGTATGCGCGTCGACGGCAATGGCTGGTCGAGGCGTTGCACCAGCAGTTGGCGGGGCGGTTGCAGATAGACCCGCAGGCCGGGGGCATGCATGTGGTGGCCGGCTTGGCGGAGGGGGACGACGTGCAGATTGCCCAGCGGGCTCGGGAGGTGGGGATTGCGGTGGAGCCGCTGTCGCAGTGGTACCTGGGGGAGGGGGGTAGGCAGGGGTTGGTGATGGGGTTTACCAATGTGGGCAATGCAGAGCAGGCGGCGAGTGTGGCGGGGCGGTTGGCTCAGGTCATCAGGTGAGAAGGGGCTATGACCGCTGAGGCTGGCGTTTTTTCTACGGTAGCCCAGTCATTTGGCAGGCCGCTACCCCTGGGGCGAGGGAGCTTGCTCCCGCTGGGGTGCGCAGCAACCGCCCTCATACCGCTTGGCCTGCCCCCTGCAGCCGCTTTCAGCGCCCGAGCTTTTCCAGCGCGGCATCGGCCAGGAAAGACGACCGGCTCTTGATGTTGTGCTCACGGACAAAGCGGTCGATCTGCTGAATCACATAACCGGGCAGGGTCACGTTGACCTTCTCGGTCTTGCCCAGGTAAGGCGCTATATCGATATCCAGCATGCCCCAGCCCATGCCCGCGAAATCGGGGTTGGTGCGGTGCTTGTGGGTGGGCGAGGGCAGGGGAATGGCTTGCCCGGCGCGGGCCAGTTCTTCGAGCATGACGTGGGCAATCTCGATGGCGGCGCTGTAGGCGCTCTCGAAGGTGTCGCCGGCGGTGACTGCGCCGGGGATGTCGGGAATCTGGATGCCGGTGGCGGTGTGTTCGTCGCCCCATTCGATGCAGATGGGATATTGCATGGGGATCTCCTCAATAGGTGTGAAGGTGGCAGGCGCTATATCAGTTCAGCCAGTTTTCGGATGGCCCTGACCGTCGCCTGTAGCCGCTGTCGAGCGCAGCGAGGCTGCGTACGAGGACGCAGTTCTCGCCAAACCTGCCGATGCTTTTCACCTGGCTGCATACGGTTCTGTGTACATATCCATTGCTGCGGTAACGGCCGCTTATGGTTTCGCCCTTACGGCGAGTCACTTTGGAACAGCCGGAATGCCGGCCCAGCCCAAAGTAACCAAAGGGCTTCTGCCCTCTCACTCGGCGCCTCGCCCAGGCTCGGCATGCCCTCTCTCCGGTATTGCTCCGTGGGCCGCCGCAATGGGCCATCCATGGCCCAGTGCGGCTAACCCGGCGTCCTGCCGGGTTACCCACGGCTCAATACCTGCGTTCGGCCATCGTGTCTAAAGGGGCAGGTGGATCAAGATCAAAAGCCAAAAAGCCAAAGCCAGATCAAAGGCCGAAGCAAAGCCGAGCGCGTTTTATGCGCTTGTTGAGTCGCGCTCAGCTCTCCAGCGCCGTGCGCCACTGAATCACCTCCAGCACCGCGCAACCCTCCCGGGTGAGCAGATGTACCCCTCGGGTGACCCGCGCCAGATCGCAGTCGGCAATGTCTTTCAGGTTAAGCGTGGACAGCGTGTCCATCAGATCCCGCACCACGGTGAAACGATGGGCCGCACTGCTGGCCAGATCGCTCAGGGAGGCTTGGGTGTCGAGGTAGAAAACGGCTTGGTTGGTGTCGTGGGTGTCGACGGGGGAGAAGCGGGAAACCGATTGATCGTCCATGGTCGTTACTCGTTGTAGAGCTTCCACCATCTGCGGCCAAGCAAATTGAGGGTGGCAGCTGTGTGAGGGTTGGCCGACCGGCTACAACGACACCGGCACACCCGAAGGTGTCCCGCACACAGCCGCCATAACACAGAATCGCAGGCACAAAAAAAGCGTCTGCAATGGTGTTTTGGACGCTGATGCGTCGTTGTAATTCGACCGGCCAAGGTCGTTCGCGGATTTTGCCGCGAAGGGCGAACTATATGGGGCGCGCGCGTGAGGTGCAACCGGGTGTTGGTGGGGATGTTTGAAGCGGTGTTTCGTGGGGGCAGTGGTTACGGCAGTTATGTGATGAGGTTTGAATCGCCATCTTGTTTTACAAACCTCTATACGCCAGAAGCCACTGACAGAGTTTGGCCAAAAGCAGTCGTCCGTGATGGCTGTGATCGACGCAACGCTGGAAATTAGCATCGGTACAACTGACATCGTTTTCTTGAGATAAAAACTAACTGAAGTTTATGTAGTGACCCATATCTCATTGAAAAGAAAAGATAATCGAGCATCCTTCACTTTCCTAGTGGGCCTAAATCTATAAGGAAAGTGAAGGAGTCAAGACCGAAGAACTCACGAGGATTCAACGAGGCAAGATTTTCGTGCATAGAACAACCTTGCCATGATGCTGGTGTGTGCGACCGCAAACGGTCTTCTATGTGCGTGAAGCATCTCGATTAATATACTTCCTGACTGACCTTGGCGTCTAGTTCTTTAGAAAAGTCGAAATTACCCCATTTGGTGAACCAATACTCGCTAAGTTTTTGAATTCTCAGTAGATTATTTTTAGGTAGGCTATACATTTGCAAAATTTTCATTTTGGTCTCGTTGCTCACGAATGGGCATGCCGTAAGATCTAACGCTAAGTGAATCATCTCGGAGTCGCCGACTAACGAGTCCTGCTTCAGTCCGAATCTCTCCAGAATATGTTTTTCCAAAGCGCTTCTTAGTAGCGAATAACGAGACTTTTTCTCTATATAGAAAAAAGAGTAACTATAGAGAAATAATTAAGGCTGGATTTTGCTTGGTATTGTCCATCTATTAGCTCAAGCCCAAAGCTATATCCAAGGACTTTTTCATCTATGCGATAATTTTTGCCCAGTTGGCGCATTAATACCAGCAGATACATGATCTCAATCTTCGCGCTCTTGCCGTCTGAGTTATGATCCATAACACTTCGGCATCTCTCATATATTACTTGTGAGATTGATGCCTCATAACTAAGACCTATTTTTTCGGTCTTGTAAAAATAAAGAACGCGCTGACATATGCGACAAAGCTTAATGGTTGTATTTACTTTTGGTGAGACGGCATAGATGAAAAACACAAACCCTAGAATGGCTTCCATTGATTTTGAGAAATTTTTATCAGTGTTACTGGTTTTCTCTATTTTTTTGTAAGAGTTAATTAAAGATCCTACTTTGCGCTCTACAACTGAAAGTGAATAATTTAGGATCTCTCCATAGTTAACTCCCGATGTTGCCAGGATAGACTTGAAGTCAGTGATTAGAGAGGATCTACCAATGTGAATTTCCCCTCTTGGTAGTTTTTCTCCATCCTTGACTGTTGAAGAGATGTCATAAGCCAGTGTATGGTCAAAAAGATCAGAAATACGCTTCTTTGCGATAGATATTGGTGTGATTATAGGGCGCTCTAAAGTCTCTTCCTTTCCCTTGTTTAGGGATAATTTATATAGTTTTAAACTCTCTTGTAGGGTTGTTTTTATTTGATGGCATACTTCATCATTGTTGTAGAATACGAAATAGTCATCTACGTAGCGATAAATCTTAAAGTCTGCAGTATTTATATAGCCTTTTTTGAGTAGCTTGTCAGTAATCTCGATATCAACTGCTTGAAGGATGATTTCAGCGAAAATTCTTGAGACTTCAGGGCCGATTAATATTCCGTTGGTTTCGTTGTGGTTTAACTTCTGCATCAATGAGTCAAATTTTCCTGCAAATGACCCTAATATGTGTTTAAGGTTCTGTTTTGCAAAATCTTTTCCATATATTGCCCATGCTAAGGAGTGAGTGTATATATTATCAAAACACCCTGAAACGTCGAATTTAGTAAGTTTCCTGAAGTCACGCTCGCAACGCAGGTGTTCTCTTGATTCGTAAAATTTAAAAACATTACTGAATCTTTCGTAAACAAAAAAAGACTTTAAGTTTTCATAGTTTTCGCCATCTACTTCTACTAATGTATCAGATTTGTCTTGTCGCTCTATTTGTGCGCGAAAGTCAATATATGTACACCCAGCAACTCGTCGTGGTGATCGCAGGCTGAATTCACTTCGTCCAGTGTAATAAATCATCAAGTCTTTAAATTGGTCATAGAAGTCTACTACCAGCAACTGGCCCTTGGGGTGCATTAGCGACAAGTGGCGCAGTTGGTCTTGTTTATGCGTAGTAGAGAATACGAAGGGAATGGTATGGACAAGGTCTGATTTTTCTAGGTCAATTATGGAGACAGACCTATCGTTATCAGTGATATGTTTGACAGTCTTAGTTGGTTGAACTCCTAGAACCATTTTTACAAGATTGTCTAGTACCTCATCGCTATGGTTCCATGAAATTTTATATCCGTTAAATTTGATGTTGTGTTTGCATAGGAATCTATAGAAGTATCTATTTGAAAATACTATGGGGACTTCGTATGGGAGTACATCTGATAATATAACTCGCTCTATTGGGAAGTTTATGGATAGAGCTTTTTTTCTAGACATGCTTCCAACCTCGCGAAAGTTCTGAAAGCTGCTTGGAGTCAAAGTTTCTAAATAATTTTTCTTTGAATCCTTTTTCGAAAGATAACTTTGAAAGTTTTCTTTTTAAAGATGGGCTGGTTATGCTTTTTATTTTATTTTGGTAAAAGTGATCTAGTCCGGAAAGTTGATTGGTGTCAGTTATGAACTTGTTGCTAAAGTAGATGCCAATGAAGGCATTACTTTTTCTATTGAATAGGCGCATGTTTCCCGTTAAGAAAAGGCATCTGAGCATCAATTCATCTTCAGATTTTTCTGGGATGAATTTGAACTTTGAAGCGTAATCGGAAAACGCCTTCTCGATGCGTGATCTATACTTTTCCAATTTTCTTTGACTAAGTCGTACGCCTAAGTTGCTGCTGGATACATCAAATGTATATCCGAGATAATCAAATTTTCCTTTTTGCTCATCAAGTAAATCAATTGTCTTCGTCTTGGTGTTGAACTTTAGTCCCTTTTGGTTAAGTATCTCGCTGAGAATGGGTAAGTATCTCGCTATAAGCTCCTTTCGCTGGGGGGCAAACATTAAGACCATATCATCGACGTATCGGGCGTAATAGAATAAATCATCTTGTCGTCTTACCTCTGTATCAATGCTGGATAGATATATTTCAGATAAGTATGCACTTATTCCTATTCCGCGTGGTAACCCGTTTTTATCACCGGATACGATGACGTAATCTTTCAAAAGTCGTGTTAAAATTCTTTTTATTAGTACCGAAAGCTCCGGGGCTTGATGAATTCCATCGAGTAATTCCTTGTGCCTTACAGACTCGTAAAATGACTCTACATCCGATCTTATTATATATTTTGGTACGCCATCTAAAGCCAGTGATTTTATTTGGCTAACTAGAATGTCGCGTGAAGGCATGCGTAACTCATAAAGAATCTTCAGGGCTCTCTGAACAAACCTAATCGCAAGAACTTGATCTAAGCTATTTCCGACCCCGTAAACTCGTTTTCCTCCAACCGGAGCCGGCAGAGCAGTTACATTTATTCTAAAATCTTTGCTGCTGATTATCTTAGATACTCTTTCGAGCTCAGACTCAATTAAACGTCCGTGCTGAGCTTTGCGTTTATCCATAACAATAGACAGGCGTGACATACGCTTGTCATAGAACGCTTGAGTGGTTTTTCCAGTGCGTAAGCGGTATCGAGAAAATGACTGAAGCTTATTAAGTTTGTAGAGTTTTACTCTTATATCAAAGGCATTAGGGATATACCGCTCCTCTAGATCACCCCCCCTTTCTCGATCTGCTTTGAGAAGATTATTAAGATTTTTTATTGAGAAAGATTGATCCATAGCTTCGTTTAACCTTCCATGTTTTTTGCGAGTTCTCTATTTCAATGTTGTTGACAGGGAGAGCTATTTTTGAGCTGCATTATCAGTCAGCGGATAAATTTAGATAAGACACGTTTTATCTTATTTGTACAACTTTCCAATGCTAAATTTTTAGCGGATTTTCGGTTGGTTGAACAGTTTCAGAGTTTCTAGTCACCCGATGGCTGCTTTTAACCGATAACTGTCTGTCAAGAGCGGTAGCTCATTGTCGGTTGCTGTCGGTCTTGATCATTGCAATGCGCAATATTTTTGCGTTCGTTGATTTAGCTTTTTGCTCCTTTTTGGTGAAGGAGGACTTAGGTGCCGCTCTAGATATTGCGGTGCAGGATCTTCTTTTTGTGCTGGTAGGTGCCATGGCTACGGCGAGGGAAAATTCTGAGTATCACTTGTAGTTCAAATGGCGCAGATAGCCACCCTTGAGATCGCTACGCCTGCTTCGCAGTCGTTCGTAGCCTTCGGTAGCTTCTACAGAGAACGCAAATGGCACTAAAACAGGCCGGCCGGTAGGCCGCCTGCTTTTGCTCTTGCTTTGGCTTTTGATCTTCCTGCCCCTTTAGGCACGATGGCCGAACGCAGGCATTGAGCCGTGGGTAAACCGGCAAGGATGCCGGGTTAGCCGCCCTCCGGCCATGGATGGCCGGTGGCGGCGGCCCACGGATCAATGCCTTCGTTCTGGCATGCCGAGCCTAGGCGAGGCACCGAGTGGAGGGGCAGAGAGCCTTTGGTTACTTTGGGTTGGCCGGCATTCCGGGCTTTCCAAAGTGACCCGCTGTAAGAGCGGAACCCTAAGTGGCCGTGACCGCAGCAACGGATATGCTCACATCCCTTTTTCATCAAGAAGATCAGGGACTCAGGTTTTACGACCGCTGCACGCCGGTACGCCGGCCTACCGAGCGGGAGCAAGCTCCCTCGCCACAGTAAGTTCGCTGAGTCTCTTGCTTACATGGCATTTCAATCTGTCGCTGCCGCACCCGTGGTAACGAATCGGGTTCGACCTCAATGCACAATCTGCGCAAGAAACGCCTTCGCCCGCTCACTCTTGGGCACCGCAAAAAACGCCTCCGGCGGTGCATCCTCCACAATCCGCCCCCCATCCAGAAACAACACCCGCTCCGCCACCTGCCGGGCAAAGCCCATCTCATGGGTCACGCACAGCATGGTCATGCCGCTGTCGGCCAGTTTCACCATCACATCCAGCACTTCGCTGACCATCTCCGGGTCCAGCGCCGAGGTGGGCTCGTCGAACAGCATGATCTTCGGTTCCATGCACAGCGCCCGGGCGATGGCCACGCGTTGTTGCTGCCCGCCCGAAAGTTGGCTGGGGTATTTGCCGGCCTGGCTTTCGATGCCGACCTTGGCCAGGAAGCTGCGGGCCAGTTCTTCGGCCTTTTTGCGCGAGAGGCCGCGCACGGTGGTGGGGGCCAGGGTGCAGTTGTCCAGCACGCTCATGTGCGGGAACAGGTTGAAGTGCTGGAACACCATGCCCACCTGGCTGCGCACCTTGGCCGCTTCGCGGGTGTTTTGCGCAAGGTCGGTGCGGTCCACCAGGATCTGGCCTTTCTCGGCGATTTCCAGGCGGTTGATGCAGCGGATCAAGGTCGATTTGCCGGAGCCGGAAGGCCCGCAGAGGACGATGCGTTCGCCCTGGCGGACCTTGAGGTCGATGTCGTGCAGCACGTGGAAGGCGCCGTAGAACTTGTTCAGCCCGGCGATATCGATCACCACGTCGCGGCGGTCGATGGTGGCGCGGGCGGCAGGGTCGGGCACGGCGGACAGCGGGGCGGTCTGGGTCAGCATGGCAGGTCTCCGACGGTCAGTTGAAGCGCTCGGCGCGATAGGGGGCAGGGTCGGTGAAGGGTGTCTGGCCGGTCATCAGTTGCGCCAGCAGGCGAGCGCTGACCGGGCCCAGGGTCAGGCCGTGGTGGGCGTGGCCGAAGTTGAACCACAGCCCCGGGTGGCGCGGCGCCGGGCCGATCACCGGGCACATGTCCGGCAGGCAGGGGCGGCGGCCCAGCCAGGGTTCGGCGTCGAGGCGTTCGCCCAGGGGGTAGAACTGTCGCGCCAGGGCCTCGCAGCGGCGCAGTTGGATTTCGTTGATCGGGTCGCTCGGGTCGGCGAATTCGATGCCGGTGGTCAGGCGAATGCCGCCCACCATCGGCGCCAGCACGTAGCCGCCCACCGGGTCGAGGATCGGGTGGCGCAGCTCGCTGCCGGGCAGGGCGGCGTAGTGCATGTGGTAGCCGCGCTTGATCGCCAGCGGGATGCGGTAGCCCAGGGGTTCGAAGAGGCCTGCGGCTTGCGGGCCGAGGGCGACCACCACTTCCTGGGCGCTGATCGGGCCGTGTTCGCTGTGCACCTGCCAGCCGCCTTCGACCTGGGCCAGGCTCAGGGCATCGCCGATGACGAATCGGCCGCCGCGCTGCTTGAACAGTTCGGCGTAGCCACGGGTCAGGCCGCCGGGGTCGCTGACCGTGCGCGGGTCGAGCCAGTGCAGGCCGCCCACCACGTCGCCGTGCAGGCCGGGTTCCAGGGCGTGGATCTGCTCGCGGTCCAGCACCCGGTAGTTGAGCTGGTACTGGGCCAGGTCCGCGGCGGCGGCCTGGGCGCTGTCGAAGGCTTGCTGGTCGTTGAAGGCTTCGAGCCAGCCGCCGTCGTGGATCAGCCCGAGCATGCCCGCCGGCTCCGCCAGGGCCAGATGGTCGCTGACGCAGCGTTCGATCAGCGGCAGCATGGCGCGGGTGGCGGCGGCCAGGCCCTGGGGCGAGGAGTGGCGCCAGTATTGCAGCAGCCAGGGACCGGCCTTGGGCAGGTGGCGCAGGCTGTAGCGTACGTCCGATTGCTGGTTGAGGCCGTAGCGCAGCAGCTTCCCGACCTCCCGGGGGAAGGCGTAGGGGATCACGCTGGCGCGTTCGATCAGCCCGGCGTTGCCGTGGCTGGTGCCGTTGCCCGGCGGCTGGCGGTCCAGCAGCACGACTTCGCGGCCACGGGCCTGCAAGTGCAGGGCGGTGCTGACGCCGACGATCCCGGCGCCCAAGACGATGGTCTGGCAATGCATGGTTCTATCCTTACTGCGGGGGGCCGTGCGCGGGCTCCCAAGGGTTCAGTTCAAGTGCCGGCCGAGACGGCCTTCCAGGTATTTCAGGCTGCGCCGCACCCCCTCGACGATCACCAGGTACAGCACCGCGGCCCACAGGTAGATCTGGAAATCGAAGCTGCGGGAGAAGGCCAGCTTGGTCACGCCCATCAGGTCGTAGAGGGTCACCAGGGAGGCGATGGCGCTGGCCTTGATCATCAGGATCAGTTCGTTGCCCAAAGGCCCGATGGCCACCAGCAGCGACTGCGGCAGGATCACCTTGCGAAACGCCGTCCAGCGCGACAGGCCCAGGGCCTGGCAGGCTTCACGCTGCCCCTGGGCCACCGCCAACAGGCTGCCGCGCAGGATCTCCGCCTGGTAGGCGGCGGTGTTCAGGGTGAAGGCCAGCAGGGTGCACAGCCACGCCTCGCGAAAGAACCACCACAGCCCCACGTCCTGCCAGAAGCCTTTGAACGAGCCCAGGCCGTAATACAGCATGAACAGCTGGGCCAGCAGCGGCGAGCCGCGGAAGAAGTACACATAGGCCCCGGTAAAGCGCCGCAGCAGCGGGTTGCCGGACAGCCGCCCCAGGGCGATCAGCAGGCCCAGCAGGGCGCCGAGGCTGAAGGAGATCGCCACCAGCTTGGCGGTCACCAGCAAGCCCTCGATAAAGCGCGGGCCGTAGCGCTCCAGCAATTCCTGGTTGAGCACCAGGTTCAGCCATTGATCCAGGTTCATGGTTGCAGGCTCCGCTGATGGCGGTTGAAGCGCCGTTCGAGAAAGCCGAACAACTGCCCGGACAACGCCGAGAACAGCAGGTAGCCCAGGCAGGCCACGCTGTAGAACAGCATGGGTTCCTTGGTCACGCTGACCGCCAGGTTGGTCTGGCGCATCAGGTCCACCAGGGAAATGGTCGAGACCAGCGAGGTGTCCTTGAGCAGCGACAGCCAGTTGTTGGACAGGCCCGGCAGGGCGATGCGGGTCAGTTGCGGCAGCAGCACCTGGTTGAAGGTGGTGCGCCGCGACAGGCCCAGGGCGCTGGCGGCTTCGTACTGGCCCTTGGGCAGGGTCTTGAACGCCGCCAGCCAGATCTCGCTGGAGAAGGCGGCGAACACCAGGCTGAAGGCGATCATCGCGGCGACGAAGGTGTTGATCGCCACCTCGCCGGGGTAGCCCAGGGCGGCGAGGATCTTCTGCGCGGCGATCTGGCAGCCGTAGTAGATGATCAGCAGGGTCAACAGCTCCGGCAGGCCGCGAAACACCGTGGAGAAGCTGGTGGCCCAGGCCCGCGCCCAGCGGTTTTTCGAGCGGGCGGCCAAGGCCACGGCGAGCCCCAGGGGCAGGCCGATGGGCACGCAGGCCAGTGCCAGGGCGATGGTCACCAGGGCTCCGGCCAACAAGGCCGAGCCCCAGCCGCCGCTGGCCAGGGTAAGAAGAGACAGCTGTTGGAACATGCTCGGACCCTCTTGCGCAACGCGTCGTGCAGCCGGGCGCCGCGCCAGGGCGGCGCGGCACCGTGGCGACGGATCAGTAGATGTCGAAGGCGAAGTAGCGGCTGGAGATCTTCTTGTAGGTGCCGTCGGCGACGATCTCGTCCAGGGCCTGGTTCAGGCGCTCGCGCAGGGCGTTGTCTTCCTTGCGCACGGCGATCGAGGCGTCGGCGGTGGTGCCGTTGACGTCACCGATGATCTTGCAGCAATCCTTGCCGGCGGTGTCGGCCCAGGCCAGCAGCGGGAATTTGTCGGCGATCACCCCGTCGATGCGCCCGGCGGCCAGGTCGCTGTTGGCTTCGTCCAGGGTCGGGTAGAACTTCACGTCGGCGCCAGCCGGGCCGTAGTGGTCCTCGGCGTAGATGGCCTGGGTCGAGGACGATTGCGCGCCCACGGTGCGGCCCTTGAAGTCGGTCTGGGCGTCGGTGATGTCCGAGTCCCTGGCCACCGCCACCGACAGCGGGGTGCGGTAGTAGTGATTGGTGAAGGCGATCTTTTTCTTGCGCTCGTCGGTGGCGATCATCGAGGCCACCACGGCGTCGTATTTCTTGGCCATCAGTGCCGGGATAATGCCTTCCCAGTCCTGGGCGACGATCTGGCACTGCACCTTGAGCCGCTCGCACAGGGCGTTGGCGATGTCCACGTCGAAGCCGTGCAGCTGGTTGCTGGAGTCCACGTAGTTGAAGGGCGGGTAGGCGCCTTCGGTGGCGATCTTCAAGACCTCGGCCTGGGCCGCGGTAGCGGCGACGGCCATGACGCAGGCACTGGCGAAGCGAACGACGTTTTTCATGGAGCACCTCGATGACTTATTGTTTTGCTCGGGTGGAGGATGTGTAGCCAACGAACTCGTTGTGCAGGGTGGCAGTGGCTTCCAGGCGCTTTTCCACCTCGGGCCCCAGGTGCTTGCACACTTGGTTGACCAGCAGGTGCACCAGCGACAGCATCGCCGCGGTGGACTCCCAGAACAGGTTGAACTCGGTGGGCACGCGGAACACTTCGTCGGCGTTCTGCTCGGCCCAGTCGCAGAAGGTGTCGGTCACCAGGGTCACGGGTATCCCGGCCGCGCGGGCCTTGTGGCACAGGGCCAGGGCGTGGCGCGAGTAGCGCCGGGCCTCGAACACCACCAGCGCGCAGTCGGCGGGCGGGGCCAGCAGCACCTCGGCGAAGTGCCCGGCGGAACCGTCCACCAGCTGCACGCCGTCGCGCAGGTATTGCAGCAGGTGGACCATGGAGGCGGCGATGCCGCGCTCGGTCTGGAAGCCAGCGACGAACACCCGCGGGCGGCTGGCCAGGCGTTGCACGACCTGGTCCCAGGCCGGGGTCAGGCTGTATTCGTAGACCTTCATCAGCGCGCCGACTTCCAGCTCGAAGCTGCGCGGCAGGCCCTGGCCGGTGGGGTTGGGTTGCTGGCGAAATTCCTGCAAGCGATCGCCCACCAGCCACGGCCCTTCGCCGAGGTCGTTCTTCAGGTCGTTCTTCAAGTCCTTGAAATGGCTGTAGCCGATGGCGCGGCAGAAGCGCCCGACGCTGGACTCGCTGAGCCCCAGCTTGCCGGCCACCTCGGCGGCGGTCTGGAACGGCAGTTCATGAAGGTTGGCCAGCATGTAGCTGGCGATCGCCCGGCCTGAGGCGGTAGTACCGGACAGGGCACTTTCGAGGCGTTGCTTGATCGGTTGGCTCATGGTTGTTTTCGTTTTAGCGGGCCGTTGGCAATGAAAAATGGATGTTTTCTGTCATTAAGTCAATGTTTGACAGTTAACTGGCATGACGCGATAGTCAGGTGCCTTCCCATAACAATTCCAATGGAGCCACCCATGTCCGACGCCCCCCTGGCGCAGGCCGCTAGCGAGTACCTCGACCTGCCGGCCTTGACCCATCTTCTGCAACGCATCTTCCTGCGCCACGGCACCCGTGCCGAGGTGGCCCGGGTCCTGGCGGACAACTGCGCCCGGGCCCAGCGCGACGGCTCCCACAGCCATGGGGTGTTCCGCATTCCCGGCTACCTGTCGTCCCTGGCCAGCGGCTGGGTCGATGGCCAGGCCGTGCCGCAAGTCGAGGACGTGGCCCCCGGCGTGGTGGCGGTGGACGCCGCCGGCGGCTTTGCCCAGCCGGCCCTGGCGGCGGCCCGCGAGACCCTGGTGAGCAAGGCCCGCAGCGCCGGGATCGCGGTGCTGGCGATCCGCAATTCCCATCACTTCGCCGCGCTCTGGCCGGATGTCGAGCCCTTCGCCGAAGAGGGCCTGGTGGCCCTGAGCCTGGTCAACAGCATGACCTGCGTGGTGCCCCACGGCGCCCAGCGGCCGCTGTTCGGCACCAACCCGATTGCCTTCGCCGCGCCCCGCGAAGGCGCCGAGCCCATCGTCTTCGACCTGGCCACCAGCGCCATTGCCCATGGCGACGTGCAGATCGCCAAGCGCCAGGGCCAGCAGCTGCCCGAGGGCATGGGGGTGGATCGTGACGGCCAGCCCACCTGCGATCCGGCGGCGATCCTCGATGGCGGCGCCTTGCTGCCCTTCGGCGGGCACAAGGGCTCGGCGCTGTCGATGATGGTGGAGTTGCTGGCGGCGGCGCTGACGGGAGGCAATTTTTCCTTCGAGTTCGACTGGTCCCGGCACCCCGGGGCACAGACGCCCTGGACCGGCCAGTTACTGATCGTCATCGACCCCAGCCACTGCGGCGGTGGTCGCTTCGCCCAGCGCAGCCAGGAGCTGGTGCGGCAGATGCAGGCCGTGGGCCTGGAGCGCCTGCCCGGCGACCGACGCCACCGCACCCGGGCCAAAGCCCTGCAAGAGGGTATTCCCCTGGCCGCCGCCGAACTGGCGCGCCTGCGGGAACTGGCCGGGGACGGCTGAAGGCTTCATCCCTTGGCACCGGGGTCGATCAACCCTTGGTGCTACTCCCGGTAGGGGGCTGGTAGCGGGGCCGGTCGTGGATCGGATTGGCCGGTCCCTGCCAGCCCCTCCAAAGCACCGGTCCCTTGCCCCCAAGGCAGCCTATGGGTGCTTGCGGCGCCTTTCGATAATCGCCTCCGACATCTCGTCCCCCGAATGCGGAGCGCGCCATGCACAACAATAAGAATCGCCAGCATCCTCTGTTTCCGGCCCTGATCGCCGGCCTGTCGACCCTGGGCCTGGGCACGGCCGCCCAGGCCCAGATCATGCTCTACGACAAGGACCAGACCACCTTTTCCACCGACGGCTACGTCAACGCCTTCTACGTCAACAGCAAGGTCGACCGTGCCGGCGAGCAGTACGACCGGCGCCAGGCGCGGGTGAAGATGGGCTTTTTGCCCAACTACCTGGGCTTCAACATGGGCCGGCAGGTGGACGACCTCAAGCTCGGCGCCCGGGCCTCGTTCTGGGTGACCATCAACGACAGCCAGGACAACGGCACCGACACCGCCATCGACGTGCGCCAGTTCTACGGCACCGTGGCCAACCCCGAATGGGGCGAAGTGCTGATCGGCAAGGACTTCGGCCTGTTCGCCCGCTCCAATATCCTGCTCGACGAAATGCTCGCCGGTTATGGCCAGGTCAGCGACAGCCTGGGGCTGGTGGACGGCGGCGGGGTGTCGTTCGGCAACATCGGCAGCGGTTATCCCTATCCCTTTCCCACCTCGCAGATCACCTACCGCAGCCCGCTGATGGACGGCCTGCGGGTGGCGGTGGGCATTCTCGACCCGGTGGACACCAACGACAGCAGCACCCTGGGCAAGTCCTACCAGAAGAACCCGCGCACCGAGAGCGAGATCACCTACCAGTTCGACCTGGGCGGGGCCAAGTTCTACAGCTGGCTCAACGGTAGCTACCAGACCTCCGACAACACCGATCCCGAGGTGCAGTCGGTCACCTCCAAGGGCCTGGGCTACGGCCTGCAAGCCAAGATGGGCGGGCTGTCCCTGACTGGCTCGGGGTTCCAGGCCAAGGGCATCAACCCCTTCTTCACCAACAATGCCGGCAAGGCCACGCTGCGCAATATCGACAGCCGCGGCTACCTGCTGCAGGGCTCGTACAAGCTGGGCAAGAACCGCCTGGCGCTGTCCTACGGCAAGACCCGTGACGACGGCAACGGCGTGGTGGGCAGCGGTGCCGACTACCAGACCCGCGGTGTCGCGCTGTTCCATGACATCAACGACAACCTCAAGCTGGTGGCCGAGTACAACCAGTTCCAGATCGATGGCCATCGCGGCAACGCCCAGAACGAAGACACCAACACCTTCGCCGTCGGCGCGGTGCTGACCTGGTAACGGCAGCGGCAAGCCGCAAGTTGCCCGCTGCAAGTGGTTTGCATCCGTTATTGCGGCCGGTTGTAAAAAAACCTGTGGCGAGCGAGCTTGCTCGCGCTGGAAGGCGCAGCCTTCCCAAGGCCTGAGTCCGCGGTCTGCCTGGCTGATCGCGGATTCAGGTTTCGCGGCCGCTGCGCGCCTGAGCAGGAGCAAGCTCCCTCGCCACGCCGGCGCCTACGCCCATGGAACTGTCCACCCGCTACCCAAGTAGCATTCGTGCCCCGGGGCCGACTTCGTACACTCATCCCTCAGATAACCCGCGCCGGAGACAACCATGCAGCAAGCCCAGAGCGAGGGCGTGGTCAGCGCCATGTCCCAGGCCGGCGATCCGCAGCAGGTGGCCCAGGACCTGGCCCGCCAGTTGCTGCATCCGCACCTGGGCTTCGTGTTGTTCTTCTGCTCCGCCGAGTACCCCCTGCAAGCCCTCGGCCAGGCCCTGCAACAGGGCTTTGGCGGCATTCCCCTGGTGGGCTGCACCAGCGCCGGGGAAATCACCCCCCGGGGTTACGGGCGCAATTGCGTGACCGCCATCGGTTTTGACCACCGGCACTTTTCCATCGCCGCCGAGCTGATCGACCAGATGGAGCATTTCAGCCTGATCGATGCCCAGCAGATGGTCGAACGCCTGGTGGGCGGCTGTCGCAGCAACACCCTGGCACCGATCAAGGGCAACACCTTCGCCCTGACCCTGCTGGACGGCCTGTCGAGCCGCGAGGAAATGGTCCTGGCCGCCCTCGGCGCGGCCCTGGGCGATATCCCGCATTTCGGCGGCTCGGCCGGCGACGACAACTACCTGACCCACACCCATGTGTATTTCGGCGGTGAATTCCACAGCGGCGCGGCGGTGGTGGTGCTGGTCAACACCTGGCTGGATTTCGAGGTGTTCACCACGCACCACATCCAGCCCCGGGCGGAAAAACTGGTGGTCACCGGCGCCGACAGTACCTTGCGCCGGGTCTATGAGCTGAACGCGGAACCGGCCGCCGAGGAATACGCGCGGCTGATCGGCGTACCGCTGGCGCAGCTCGATCACCGGGTGTTCGCCGCCCATCCGCTGGCGGTGCGGATCAACCAGCACTATTACGTGCGCGCGGTGCAGCAGGTGCACCCGGACCTGAGCCTGAGTTTCTACTGCGCGGTGGAGAACGGCATCGTCCTCACCGCCATGACCCCGGGGCCGTTGCTGCCCAACTTGCAAGCCTTGTTCGACGGCCTGCAACAGCGCCTGGGCAGTTTGCTGCTGACCATCGGCTGCGACTGCTTCCTGCGCCGCCTGGAACTGGAAGACCAGGGCGGCCTGGAGCGTATCGGCGCCTTCCTGCGCGAGCAGCGGGTGATGGGGTTCAACACCTACGGAGAACAGTTCAATGGCATGCACATCAACCAGACCTTCACCGGGGTCGCCATTGCTCGCAGCCGGGCTGCGGCCCGTCGCTGAACTGCACGCCCGGATCGACTGCCTGCAACGGCAGAACCACAAGCTGCGGCGGATCAACGACGCGTTGATCGAGCGGGTCGAGTCCGGCATCACCCGGGGCAACGATCCCTATGCGGCGTTCCAGCATTCGGTGGTGCTGGCCGAACAGGTGCGCGAACGCACCGACGCGCTGAACCAGGCCATGGCCGAGCTCAAGGCCGGCAACCATTTGCTCAGTGAGGCGCGGTTGCGGGCCGAGACCGCCCATCAGCACCTGATCGACGCCATCGAGAGCATTTCCGACGCCTTCGTGCTGTTCGACCAGGAGCAGCGCATCGTCCTGTTCAACAGTCGCTTTCGCGCTTTCTGGGCCAACAGCCGGGTGCGGATCATGGCCGGCATGCGCCTGGCCGAGGTCCGGCGCTTGCTGACCAGCACCGGGCTGTTCAGCGAAGAACCGCGCAGCGGCGGCGACGAGCAACTGCTGTATCGCCTGCACAACGGCCGCTGGCTGCAGGTCAGCGAACGGCCGACCCGCGAGGGTGGGCGGGTGATCCTGTTCACCGACATCACCGAGGTCAAGCACAGCGAGACCCTGCGCCGCGAGCAGGCGGTGGCGCAGAAATCCCACCTGCTGCAACGGGCGGTGGACAACCTGTCCCAGGGCGTGGCCATGGTCAACGCCGAGGGCGTGCTGGAGTTGTGGAACCGACGCTTCCTGGAACTCAGCGGGTTGGCCCCGGTGGCCGCGCACCGGCTGTTCGCCGAGGTCATCGGCGACAGCGAACTGAGCCTGCTGACCCCAGCCAGTCGCGATGCCGGCGGCCGGGTGATCCATGAATGCGAGCAGCGCCTGAGCGATGGCCGGGTCCTGGAGATCCGCACCCATCCGCTGCCCACCGGCGGTTTCGTCAACACCTTCACCGACATCACCGAGCGCTACCAGCATGCCGAGGCCTTGAGCGAGAGCGAGCGCTGGATTCGCCTGATCGCCGACCACGTGCCGGCGCTGATCGCCTACCTCAATGCCGACCTGGTGTACGAGTTCACCAACAAGGTCTACGAGCAGTGGTACTGCTGGCCCCGGGGCGTGATGCTCGGCCAGAGCCTGCGCGAGGTGCACAGCGAGCAGCATTACCTACGCCTGGAGCCCTATATCGCCCGGGCGCTGGCGGGAGAGAGCGTGACGTTCGAGTTCGCCGAGACCAACATCAACCACCAGGAGCGCTACATGCTGCGCTCCTACGTGCCCAACCGCCTGGCCAGTGGCGAGGTGGTGGGGATCTTCGTGCTGATCCGCGACATCACCGAGCGCCGGCGCACCGCCGAGGCCTTGCACCAGGCCTACCAGAACCTGGAGCTGCGGGTGCGCGAGCGCACCGCCGAGCTGACCACCCTCAACCAGCAACTGCTGCGCGAGATCGAGGAGCGCAGCCGGGTCGAATCGCGCCTGCGCGAGGCCAAGGGCGAGGCCGAGCGGGCCAACCTGTCGAAGACCAAGTTCCTCGCCGCGGTCAGCCACGACCTGTTGCAACCCTTGAACGCCGCGCGCCTGTTCACCAGCGCCTTGCTCGAACGCCGCGATCCCGAGGCGAGCCAGGCGTTGGTGCGCAATGTCAGCAATTCCCTGGAGGACGTGGAAAACCTGCTGGGCACCCTGGTGGACATCTCCAAGCTGGACGCCGGGGTGATCAAGGCCGACGTCGCGCCTTTCGCCCTGGGCGAGCTGCTGGACAACCTGGCCGCCGAATATGCCCAGGTGGCCCGCAGCGAGGGCCTGGAGCTGCACTTCGTGGCCTGCTCGGCGCTGGTGCGCAGCGACATCCAGCTGCTGGCGCGGGTCCTGCGCAACCTGTTGAGCAATGCCATCCGCTATACCCGCCAGGGCCGGGTGGTGCTGGGCTGCCGGCGCCAGGGCCGCTGGTTGTCGATCCAGGTCTGGGACAGTGGCCTGGGCATCGCCGCCGAGCGGCTGGAGGAGATCTTCCAGGAGTTCAAGCGCGGCGATGAACAACGCCGCGACCAGGACCGCGGCCTGGGCCTGGGGCTGGCCATCGTCGAGAAGATCGCCGGGATCCTCGGGCACCGCATTGGCGTGCGTTCCTGGCCGGGGCGCGGCTCGGTGTTCAGCGTGCAGGTGCCGATCAGCGCCAGCGCGTCGCTACCGGTACCCTGCCCGGAATGGCGGGCGGCGCCGCTGGAGCGTTTGCAGGGGGCGCGGATCTGGGTCCTGGATAACGACGCGGCGATCTGCGCCGGCATGCGCACCTTGCTCGAAGGCTGGGGCTGCCAGGTGGTCACGGCGTTGTCCGAGGAAGACCTGGCGCGCCAGGTGGACGACTACCGGGCCGAGGCCGACCTGCTGATCGCCGACTACCACCTGGACCAGCAGCGCAATGGCATCGATGCCGTGGCGCGGATCAACGCCCGCCGTGCCCTGGCGATCCCGGCGATGATGGTCACCGCCAACTACAGCAACGACCTCAAGCAGCAACTGCGCGAACTGGGTCACACCCTGATGCACAAGCCGGTACGGCCGATGAAGCTCAAGACCGCCATCAGCCACCTCATAAAGCAGCGGCAAGCTTCAAGCTGTAAGCCCCGAGCTTGAGGCTTGCCGCTTGCCGCTAGCGGCGCAGGTAGGCGCCGAAGTCGATGTCGCCGGCGCTGAGGATCGCCTGCACCCGGTTGTGCACGTTGAGCTTGCGCAGGATCGCCGAGACGTGGGCTTTCACCGTGGTCTCGGCGATGTCCAGGGTGTAGGCGATCTGCTTGTTGGATTCGCCCTTGGTCATGCGCTCCAGCACCAGCAGCTGCTTGCGGGTCAGGGCCTGCAACAGCTCCGGCGGGAAGCTCGGGGCCTCGCTGCTGCGTCGTCCCGGCGAGTTCTTCTGGGTGCGGATGATGTCCGGCGGCAGGTACACGTTGCCATTGAGGATCTGCTCGATGGCTTCGGTCATTTGCGAGCGCGGCGAGGACTTGGTGATGAAACCCACGGCGCCATAGGTGATGGCCTGCAGCACGACCTGCTTGTCCTGCTCGGCGGAGACGATCACCACCGGAATGGTCGGCGCTTCGTTGCGCAGGGTGATCAGGCCATTGAGGCCGTGCATGCCGGGCATGTTCAGGTCCAGCAGGATCAGGTCCAGGTCGTCGTGGTCCTGGGTCAGGGCCAGGGCGCTGTCCAGGTCGGCGGTCTCCATCACCTCGCTGCCGGGGAAACCGTCGCTGATGACGTTGTGGATGGCTTCGCGAAACAGTGGGTGATCATCGGCTATCAGGATTCTGTACACGGCCTTTCACCTCGTTATTGTGGTTATGGGAGCACTTGAGCAAGGCATCGTCAGGGCAGGGGCTCGGGCTGGGCCGCCACCACGGGCAGCCCGGCGGCTTCCCAGGCGTCCAGCCCGTCGCGGTACCAGTAGATATTTTTATAGCCCAGGGCTGCGGCGCGTTTTACCGCGTTCCAGCTCAGCCAGCAATCGGCGCGGCAATAGAACACCAGCGCTCGCTGGCGGTCGCCCTGGCTCAGGCGCTGCAAATGCTGGCTGAAGTAGTCCTGCCACTGGGGCGTCAGCTCGCCGTCGCCGGTATTGGCCAGCCAGTGGCTGCCGGGCAGGTTGGCGTGGGGTTCGCTGTCGATGAAGCGGCCTTGCAGCCATTGCCGGCGATAGACATCGATCAGCAGCGGTGCCGGGTGCTCTTGCAGCAGGCCTTGCAAGGCCTGGGTGTCGACGATCTGCGCCGCCTCGATGTGCAGCGGGGTCGGGCTGCGATACAGGCCGGTGCGATAACCCTCGGCGGAAAACAGCGGGTCGGCGGCCTGGACGCTGCCCAGCGCCAGGCTCAGGCACAGCGTGGCCAGGGTTTGCAAGGCACGTGGCATATGGCTTTTATCCTTGTCGTTATGGGCCCATTACATGCCAGGGCCGGGTACTTGGGAATGCGACCATCGACAGTAAAAGCAGTACCAAAGTCGTAGGTCCTGGCTGGGCGACGTTCTTGCGCTTGTCGGTAGTCGCTGCTGCGGCTGTTCAGGTGACGCCAAGCCTGCTGGCACGCTCCGTCAGGGCCATCCACGGGGTTTCATGCGCGGCCAGGTGCCGGTTCTCGGAACCCTGGAAAGTCCTTCGGCCCTTTGCGCCGCCTCGCCCAGGGCTCGACAGCGGCTGCGGAGTTTTTCATCAGCAGAACCTAGGCGGTGTTCTTGCGCAGGGCGGCGTGCTGCGGGTTGAAGGTGGCGACCGCGAGCAGCGCGAATACCAGGGTCAGGCCCAGGCACACCGCCAGGGCCAGGGGGTTGAACCGCAGGTACAAGGCAAAACGCACCAGTTCCACCGCATGGGTGAAGGGATTGATGGCGCATAGCCAATACAGCCACTGGCTGGCCTCGAGCATCTTCCACAGCGGGTACAGCGCCGAAGACAGGAAGAACAGCGGGAAGATCACGAAATTCATCACCCCGGCGAAGTTCTCCAACTGGCGGATGGCGTTGGACAGCAGCAACCCGAGGGCGCTGAGCATCAGCGCCACCAGCAACAGTGCCGGTAGCGCCGCCAGCAGGCCCAGGGCCGGCGGCTGCACCCCGTAGAGCCAGGCGATGGCGAGGAAGGCATAGACCTGCAACAGCGACACCAGGGCCGTGGCCAGCAGCTTGCTGGCCAAGAGGAACGGCCGCGGCAGGGGGCTGGTGAGCAGGAGGCGCATGCTGCCCATCTCGCGGTCGTAGACCATCGACAGCGAACCCTGCATGCCGTTGAACAGCAGGATCATGCAGGCCAGCCCGGGGATGATGTAGACCTCATAGGGAATGTAGGTGTCGTAGGGCTCGATAATGGCGATGCCCAGGGCCGCGCGAAAGCCGGCGGCGAACACCAGCAGCCACAGCAACGGGCGCACCAGGGCGCTGAGAAAGCGCGTGCGCTGCAGGACGAAGCGCAGCCATTCGCGCAGCACGATGCCGCGCAGGCACTGCCAGTAGGCGCTCATGCCAGGTGTGTTCATGCCGGGTGTCCTCCGGTCGCCATCGAGGGGGGCGGTGTCGCTGGGGTCAAGCGGGCAAAGGCCGTGCCCAGGTCGCCGCCATGGGCCTGGCTCACCGCGCCGGCTTCGCCGCTGGCCACCAGGCGCCCCTGGTGCAGGACCAGCAACTGGTCGTCGGCCTGTACTTCATCCAGCAGGTGGGTGGTCCACAGCACGCTCAGCTGTTGCTCCTCACACAGCTGGCGGATATGCCGGCCCAGGGCCAGGCGGCTGGCCGGGTCGAGGCCGCTGCTGGCTTCGTCGAGCAACAGCAGGCGCGGCTGGTGCAGCAGTGCGCGGGCGATCTCCACCCGGCGCCGGTGCCCGCCGTTGAGCTGGCGCACCGGCTCGCGGCGGCGTTCGTCCAGGCCCTGGCGTTGCAGCTCGGCCTCCACCCGCGCCTGGGCCTGGCGCCTGGACAGGCCATGCAGGGCGGCGTGGTAGCGCAGGTTCTGCTCGACGCTCAGGTCCAGGTCCAGGGTGCTTTGCTGGAACACCACCCCCAGCTGGCGCAGGGCCGCTCGTGCGGCGTTGCGCAGCGAGCAGCCGCCGACGCGGATGTCGCCCTGTTGCAGGTCGTAGAGCCGGGTGAGCAGGGCGATCAGTGTCGACTTGCCGGCGCCGTTGGGCCCCAGCAGCGCGGCGAAGCGCCCGGGAGCCAGGCTCAGGCTGACCTGGTCCAGGGCCCGGCGCGGGCCGTAGGCGAAGCTCAGCTGGCACACCTCCAGGGCCTTCATGGGGTCACCACCACGCCCCAGGGGTAACGCCCGACCTTCACCGACTTGAGCACCTTGCGCTGCTCCACGTCGATCACCGAGACGTCGCCGCTGACCCCATTGGTGGCCAGCAATTGGCGCTGGTCCGGGGTGAATGCCAATTGCCAGACCCGCCGTCCCACCAGCAGGTAGTCGAGGACCTCGAAGGTCTTGGCGTCGATCACCGCCACATGGTTGGCCGGGCCCAGGGCGACGAAGGCGTACCGGCCGTCGGCGCTGAGCTTGATCCCCACCGGCTGGACCTTGTCCGGGTGTACGCCCTTGATCTTGAACCCCAGGGTCTTGAGCACCTGGCGCGTGGCCACGTCGAGGATGGTCACCGTGCCGCCGATTTCCGCCGAGGCCCACAGGCGCGAACCGTCCGGGGAAAATTCGACGAAACGCGGGCGCTGGTCCACCAGGGTGTTGTCGGCCAGGGTCTGGGTGCTGGTGTCGATCCAGTGCAGCATGTTGGTGGTTTCGCTGGTATTGACCGCCCACTTGCCGTCGGGGCTGACCGCCATGCCTTCGGGTTCGACACCGACGTCGATCTGCCCCAGGACCTTGGCGGTCTGGGTGTCGATCACCGTCACCAGCGCATCGTCTTCGTTGGATACGTACAGCCAGCGGTTGTTGGGGTGCAGGGCGAACTGCTCGGGGTCCTTGCCCGACGGCAGCTCCTTGACGATCTTGCGGGTGGCCACGTCCACCACCTGGACCCGATCCGAATCGCTGGCGCAGATGTACAGCAGCCGGTTGTCGTGGGACAGCAACAAGCCCCGGGGCCGCTGGCCGACGGGCAGGGTGTCGGTGACCTCCAGGGTCTGCATGTCGATCAGGCTCAGGCTGTTGTCCTTCTCGTTGGAGACCCAGGCCGTGGTGGCCAGGGCGTGCCCGGTGGCGAGCAGCAGGGCCGCGCAGAGCGTGGAGCGGCGAAGAAGAGGGCGGCGCATGGCGGATTCCTTATTGTTGTAGGGGGCGGCTCAGGGATAGCGGCAGGTCACTTCGGGACGGTCGTAGCCCAGGCTGTCCATTTCATTGAACGGATGCAGGAAACCCTCCTGGGGCGAAGTGCTGACCAGGGCCCGGGGCTGCACCAGGGCAATGGGTTGGCGCAACTCGCCGTTCCATGGGCGGTAGCTGAGCTTGCGGCCCTTGAAGCCATCCAGCGGCAACTGGTCGCCCAGCAGCCGTTGTTGCAGGTCCCGGGGCTCGGCCTGGCGCACCGTGCGCACCGCGCTGGCGATGCTGCGCACGGCCATCCAGGCGGCGAAGTCACGGTCGTTCATCCAGCGCCCGGCCTGGGCTTCGAAGCGCTTTTGCAATTGCGCGGCGCCGAAGGTCTCCACGCTCTTGTGCCAGGCGGTAGGGGTCAGGCCCTGGGTGCCGGCCACCGGGCGCGGGTACCAGGTCTGGTAGGGCAGGTATTCGCCGAAGTCGCCGCGCTCGTCGGCCACCAGCACCACGTCGTACTCGGCGGTTTGGGTGAACAACGGCATGTCGGCCTGGGCACTGCGGCGCTGGTCGTTGTCGAAGCTCCAGGTTTTTTCCGCGACGATCTGCAGGCCGAAGCGCTTCATGGCCCGGCGCAGGGCCTGGGCGTAGGCTCGGTCATCCTCGGTCTGGCCGACCACCAGCAAGGCCCGCTGCCATTTGCGCAGGGCCAGGAACTGCACCAGGGCGTCGGCCAGCATGGCCCGGCTCGGCAGGCTGTGCAGCACGTTGCCCAGGCACTGGTCGCTGCGCAGGCGGTCGTCGGGACTGCCGGCGTTGAACAGCAGGCTGTCGGGCAGGGCGGCGGACAAGGCGCGCAAGCTGGCCGCCGGGGCGTTCACCACGAACAGCCGCAGGCCCTGCTCGTGCTGGGCCCGGGCGGCTTGCAGCAGCGCCTCGGGGCTGTCGACGCTGGCGCTGACCAGCTCGAACCGCTGTTTGAGGAAGCGCCCGGTGCTGTTGTTGTCGACGATCGCCAACTCGGCGCCTTGCAGGCCGGCATCGGCCGGCTCGGGAATGATGTTCGAGAGCAGCGGACCAGCGTCGGGCCGATAGCCCAGGTAGCCGATGCGCACCTGCAGGCTGGGCTCGGCCACTTGCGTGGCCCGCGCGCATTGGACGCCGCCCAGGGCCATGGAAAGGGCCAGCAGGCAGGTCAGGGCAAGGGGGGCGGGCTGGCGCATCGGCGGCTCTCCACGGCAGGTGGCGCCAGCATAGAAAGAGCATCGCAGCGCAGGAATATGCAGAAAGTAGCGCCCGGCCAGTACCAAGGTAGTAGTCCGGCGCGGCGGTGGCGGTCTTAGCATGGCCAGCAGAGCCCCTGGCCACTGTGGAGCCAACGCCCATGCGCCTGATCAAACTGCTGCTATTGCCCCTGCTGCTGATCCTCAGCCTGATCGGCGTCGATCGCCCGCATGGCTCGCGCCCGCTGCCGGTACCGGCGGTGCCGCTGGCGCCGGGGCACTAGGCATGTCGGCGTTGTGGCGGATCAACCTGTGGGTCAGCGGTTTTTTCGCCCTGGTGACCCTGGCTTGTGCCGGGTTGCTGTGGCACCAGGCCTTGGCCGATGTCGAGCGCGAGTTGCAGTCCGCCGAGGCCGTGGTGGCGTATCTGGGCGAGACCGCCGAGCGTGACCCGGCCAGCCTGCAAGCGCGCCTGACCCGCAGCCTGCGCCATGTGCGGGTGCATTGGCTGGAACCGGGCGCCAGTGCCCGCCTGCCCGAACAATCGGACTGGGAAGCCTGGCTCGGCCGCCGCTTGTTCAGCGAGCGCCAGCATGCCAGCCGGCTGCTGGACTTGAGCGACGGACGCCGGGTGCTGATCGCCGTCGATGCCCGGGACGAGATCGACGAAGCCTGGGATTCCCTGCAACAACTCTTGGGCCTGTGCGCCCTGGCCCTGGCCCTGAGCCTGTTGGCCATTCGCTGGGCGGTGCGCCGTGGCATTGGCCTGCTCGATGACCTGCTGCGGGCCTTGGGCCAAGTGTCGGCCGGACAACTGGCGGTGCGCCTGCCGGAAAGCGGCCTGCCCGAAGCGCTGCAACTGGCCGGGCACTTCAACCGCATGACCTCGGCCCTGGAGCAGACCCGGGCCGACAACGCGCAACTGACCCGGGCGTTGCTGGCGGTGCAGGAGCGCGAACGGACCCAGCTGGCGCAGACCCTGCACGACGATCTCGGCCAGTACCTGGCCGGTATCCGCGCCCAGGCCTGCCTGCTGCGCCTGGTGGCTGGCGAGCCGGCCACGGTGGCGCAGACGGCCGAGCGGCTGGAGCACAACTGCCAGCATCTGCAACAAGGTTTTCGCAGCCTGGTGCAGGACCTGTATCCGGTCGTCCTGCAGCACGTGTCGCTGCCTGCCGCGGTGCAGATGCTGGTGAGCCAGTGGCAGGACACCCAGCGCATCGCCTGCCAGCTGAGGTTGAGCGAGGACCTGCCAACGCTGTCCATGGCGAGCAAGACCCACCTGTACCGATTGTTGCAGGAGGCCCTGACCAATATTGCCCGGCATGCCGACGCCAGCCAGGTGCGGGTACGCCTGCAACGCAGTGGTCGCGGCTTGCGCTTGTGGGTGCGGGACAACGGCCGCGGCGCCTGCCAGCCCCAGCGTCCCGGGGTCGGCCTGCATTCGATGGCCGAGCGCGCCCGCAGCCTGGGGGGCGAACTGCGCATCCTCAGTCGTCCCGGCGCCGGTTGGGCGCTGGCCCTGGCCATTCCCCTGGAGGCCCGATGAACATCTTGTTGGTCGACGACCATGCCGTGGTCCGCCAGGGCTACGCCAGCCTGCTGCGGGCGGCGTTGCCGGCGATGCAGGTCCGCGAAGCGGCCAATGGCGAGGAGGCCCTGGCCCGGGTCCTGGAAGAGGTGCCGAACCTGGTGATCATGGACTTCGGCCTGCCCGGCATCAGTGGCCTGGAGACCACTCGGCGCCTGCGCCAGCGCTTGCCACAGCTGCGGGTGCTGTTCTTCAGCATGCACGACGAACTGCCCCTGGTGCGCCAGGCCCTGGAGGCGGGGGCCTCGGGCTACCTGACCAAGAGCTCGGCGCCCCAGGTGCTGATCGAAGCGGTGCAGCGGGTGCTGGCGGGCCACGCCTACATCGAGCAAGCCCTGGCCACCCAGCTGGCCTGCACGCCCCAGGCCGGCGCCAGCGACCCGCGCTTGCAGAGCATGACCCAGCGTGAGCTGGAGATCTTCGTGATGCTGGCCCGCGGCACCCCGGCGCGGGAGATTGCCGAGCAGCTGTGCATCAGCACCAAGACCGTGTCCAACCACCTGACCCTGCTCAAGAGCAAGTTGCAGGTCAGTTCCCATGCGCAGCTGGTGCATCTGGGGATCGACATGGGGGTGGTGCGGGTGGCGGGGTGAGGGGTGTATAGTTTGGCAAATTTTGTCAAAGGCGGACAAAGCCATGAGCACCATGAACATCTCCCTGCCGGACGCTCTCAAGTCCTTTGTCGATGATCAAGTCAGCCGGCGCGGCTACAGCACCAGCAGTGAATATGTGCGTGAGCTGATTCGCAAGGATCAGGATCGGCAATACCTGCGTGGCCTGTTGTTGGCCGGTGCTCAATCGGCTCCGGGCACTGCTGTGGAGGGCGACTATTTCGAATCCCTGCGTGCCGGGGTGCACAAGGCGCGAGGATGAAAGCCAAGCCGGTCATTCCACGTGCCTTTGCCAGTCAGGACGTGGAAGGCGCTATCAACGACTACCTTGACCAACAGGCCGAGCAGGCTGCGCTCGGTTTTATCGATGCTCTGGAAAAGGCCTATGTTCATATCGGCCGCCATCCGGCCTCGGGTATGTCTCGCTACGCCCACGAGCTGGATCTGCCGGGGGTACTTTGCTGGCCGCTGAAGCGCTACCCCTATCTGGTGTTCTACGTTGAACGCGATGACCACATCGACGTATGGCGCGTTTTGCATGGTATGCGGGACTTTCCTGAGTGGTTGGCGGAAGGTGTTTTCCGCTAGTGGTGGGGAATGTTGGGGGAGGGGTACATATCCGTTGCTGCGGTCATGGCCAACTTAGGGTTTCGCCCTTACGGCGAGTCCCTTTTGTCTGGGCCGGCATTCCGGATCTTCAAAAGTGAGTCGCTGTAAGAGCGAAACCGCCAGCCGCCGTAACGGATATGTCCTCAGTCTCTCAGCCACGAGTGGCCGCTACCGCCACACTGGATATGCACTCACCCCCCCCTACTTATCCCACGTCCGAGGGCACCCCATGCAGCCCTCCATATTGGCATCCTGGAAATTCCCATAATGCTGCCGCGCACCGCGCAGGTCGGCGCGTTCCAGGTTGCTTTCGCCGAACTTGGCTTCTTGCAGGTTGGCATCGCGCAGGTCGGCGCCTTGCAGGTCGGCTTTGCTCAGCCAGATCATTTCCAGATCCGCGGCTTGCAGGTTGGCCTGCTGCAGCTTGGCTCCGGAGAGCCGGGCGAATTGCAGGTAGGCGGCGCTGAGGTTGGCGTTGGCGAGCTGTGCGCCCTGGGCGAACAGGCCCCAGCCCTGGATGGCCACCAGGGTGGCGTCGCTCAGGTCCGCCAACCGCAGGTTGCTCTGTTGCAGGCTGGCGCGGGTCAGGTTGGCGCCTTGCAGACGGGCTTTTTCCAGGTTGGCCAGGTCCAGCCGGGCATGGCGCAGGTCGGCTCCGCGCAGGTCGGCGCCGGCCAGGTTCATCTTGCCCAGGTCCTGGTTGGCCAGCTGGGCGCCGCGCAGGTCGGCCCCGGGGCACTGGCTGGATGCGGCGATCAGGCAGCCGTTGATGATCAGCGGGACGTCGTTGCCGGCGTCGTCGAGGTTCACCGCGAAGGCGGGGGAGAGGGTCAGCAGCAGGGCAAGGGGCAGGTAGTTCATGGGGTGGTCCTCCAGGCGGGAGTGAAGGCGAGGGAGCAAGCGCCCTCGCCACAGGTCGATCAGCGCTGGGCGGTCTTGTTGTCCCAGCTGGGGATCTTGAACACCCAGAACGAACCGCCCTGGGCCACCGGCTTGGTCAGCTCGGCCATGTCGCCGCCCCACAGCGGCACGGCGCCGCCGTAGCCCACGGTCACGCCGATGTACTGCTCGCCATCCTGCTCCCAGGTGATGGGCGGGGAGACGATGCCGCTGCCGGTCTGGAATTTCCACAGCTGCTTGCCGGTCTTGGCGTCGAAGGCCTTGAAGAAGCCGTCGCCGGTGCCGGTGAACACCAGGTTGCCCTTGGTCGCCAGGACGCCGGCCCACAACGGCAGCGGCTCCTTGTGCTCCCAGACCAGCTTGCCGGTGGTGGGGTCCATGGCGCGTAGGGTGCCGACGTGGTCGTCGTACATGCGCTTGATGCGAAAGCCCATTCCCAGGTAGGCCGAGCCCTTCTTGTAGTTCACCTCTTCAGTCCAGTACTCCTCCTTCCACTGGTTGCCGGGGATGTAGAACAGCCCGGTGTCCTGGCTGTAGGCCATGGGGTTCCAGTTCTTGCCGCCCAGGAACGGCGGCGAGACTTCCACCGGCTTGCCCTTGGTTTCACCCGGCAGCGGCTTGGCCGGACGCTGGCCTTGGTTTTCCACCGGGCGCCCGGTCTTGAGGTCGATGTGGCTGGCCCAGGTGATGTTGTCGACGAAGGGGAAGGCGTTCTGCAGCTTGCCGTTGCTGCGGTCGACCACGTAGAAGAAACCGTTGCGGTCGGCGTGGCCGGTGGCCTTGACCACCTTGCCGTCCTTGCCCTTGTAGTCGAACAGCACCAGCTCGTTGTTGCCGGAGAAGTCCCAGGCATCGTTGGGGGTGTGCTGGTAGAACCACTTGACCTCGCCGGTGCTCGGGTCGACCCCGACCTGGCCCGAGGTGTACAGGCTGTCGTAGTCGTGGGGGTTGCCATCCTTGGCGGTGCGTGCCCAGGTGTTCCAGGGGCCGGGGTTGCCGGCGCCGACGATGATGGTGTTGGTCTCGGCATCGAAGCTGGCGCTCTGCCAAGGGGCGCCGCCGCCATGGCTCCAGGCCTCGACCTTGCCGGTCTCGGTGGTCTTGTCGTCCGGCCAGGAGGGTGCCTTGACGTCGCCGGTGGGGGTGCTGTCCTTGCCGTTCAGGCGGCCCATGTGGCCTTCGACGAAGGGCCGCATCCACACCTCTTCTCCGGTGTCCGGGTCGCGGGCGAACAGCTGGCCGACCACGCCGAACTCATCGCCGGAGCTGCCGTGGACCAGCAGTACCTTGCCGCTCTTCTGGTCCTTCACGATGGTGGGCGCGCCGGTCATGGTGTAGCCGGCGCTGTGGTCGCCGAATTTCTTGTTCCACACCACCTTGCCGCTGTTCTTGTCCAGGGCGATGACCCGGGCGTCGAGGGTGCCGAAATAGATCTTGTCGCCGTAGATCGCGGCGCCGCGGTTGACCACGTCGCAGCACGGGCGAATGTTGTCCGGCAGGCGGTGGTTGTAGGTCCACAGGCGCTTGCCGGTCTTGGCGTCCAGGGCGAACACCCGGGAGTAGGAGCCGGTGACGTAGACCACGCCGTCGCTGACGATGGCCTGGGATTCCTGGCCGCGCTGCTTTTCGTCGCCGAAGGAGTACGACCAGGCCGGGGTCAGCTTGAACACGTTCTGGTCGTTGACCAGGGCCAGGGGGCTCCAGCGCTGGGCATTGGTGCCCATGCCGTACTGCAACACGTCCTTGGTGGTCAGGTGGTCGTTGGCGATGTCTTCCCAGGTCACGCCCTTGCTGGCAGGTGCCGCCGGGGCGGTGGCCGCTGTGGCCGCCGCGCCCAGGGACAGGCTGCCGGCCAGCAGCAGGGCCTGGACGGCAAGGCTCAGGGGGGAGAGGGCGGGTAGCGATCTTATTGTCATGGTTGCGGTTCCCAGTGGAGGTTTTGGCCTGACTAGGGTCTGCCGCGCGAGGCGCTTTTAGATACGGAAAAAGTCCCGCCCTTGCCGGGAATAATTCCCGGGCGACACCTGATTTAGGCCCGCGCCACAAGCCCTACTACCAAGGGAGGAGGACGCGGCCACCAAAGCAGCATACGGTCGCGTCCGGGCTGTTCCTAAGATGACGCCATGGCCTCTGTAGCGAGGTCTTGCGTGCAATCTTGAGGGCCTGACAATGACAACAAAACACAACGCCTTGCTCGTGGCAGGGCTGCTGGCCGGTGCCTTGGCCACCGGCGCCGCATGGGCCCATGGCAACGTGGTGCCCCAGGCGGTGGAAACCAAGGGCCTGACCCCGATCAAGGACGCCGGGGTGACGCTGGATGGCGACGGCTGGGCGACGGTCAATCCGTACCGCACCTCGCCCGAACACGACAAGGCGGTGGAGATCGGCGCCTCGGCCTACAACCAGAACTGCGCCGCCTGCCATGGCCTGGAAGCCAAGTCCGGAGGCATTGCGCCGGATCTGCGCATGCTGGATGCCGGCGAAGCCGGGGATGAATGGTTCGTCGAGCGGGTGCGCAACGGCGCGGTGCGCGATGGCCGGGTATACATGCCGAAGATGGCCGACTACCTGAGCCAGGAAGCCTTGTGGGCGGTGCGCACCTACCTGGACAGCGTGCGCATCGAGGAGTGATCGCCATGGGCCGCTTCGCCCTGTTCCTGGCTGGCCTGCTGCTGTGTTGCGCCACGGCCCAGGCCGGGGTGCGCAACTACGACACCATGATCGCCTCCGGTGAGCTGAAGGTGGCGGTGTACCAGGATTTTGCCCCCTACAGCTTCCAGGACCAGGGCCAGCCCCGGGGCGTCGACGTCGAGCTGGCGCAAGCCCTGGCCCAGGCCTTGGGGGTGCGCTTGCAACTGATCTGGGCGCCGCCCGGGGAGAAGCTCGACGACGACTTGCGCGACTACATCTGGCGCGGCAGCCCGCTGCGCCACCAGCAGTTGGCCGACCTGATGATGCGCGTGCCCTACGACCACGACTACGCGCAAAAGCGCAACGAACTGGGCGAGCTGGCCAACGATCACGTAGTGATGTTCGGCCCCTATCAGGAGGAGCGCTGGCAGGTGGCGTTCGACCGCCGCCGGCTGGATTCGGTGGCCAGTGTCGCGGTGTTCCGGCAGCACCCCATTGGCGTCGAGGTGGACAGCGTGCCGTCGTTCTACCTGACCTCGGTGCTCAACGGCCTGCTCAGTGCCAAGACCCATCACTACCCCAGCGTGCAGCAGGCCTTCGGTGCCTTGCGGGCCGGGCAGGTGGATGCGGTGATGGCCATGCGCGGCGAGCTCGACTGGCAGTTGCACCAGGCGGGCGATCCGCAACTGGCCCTGGCGGACAACGCCTACCCGGACCTGGGCAAGCCGCTGTGGGAGATCGGCATGGCGGTGCATGAAAGCAACCGCCAGTTGGCCTACGCCATCGAGGAGGCCCTGGAAGAGCTGATCCGCGACGGTCGGCTCAAGGCGCTGTACGCCCGTTATGGCCTGCGTTACGAGGTCCCACAGATGTATCAATAGGAGCAATGTCGATGAACTGGCGAGCGACCTGGCTGCTGGCATGCTGGCTGCCCTTGGCGACCCCGGCGCTGGCCGCCGAGCCCGGTGTGTCCCGGCAACCGGGCGCGGACCCGGTGCCCTCGGTGATGTGGGCCTTCTACCACAAGCAATTGCTGGGCGATGCCGCGTTCGTCTTCGATGAGCGGGTCAAGCTGCTGGCGCCGCCCTTTGCCGAGGATGCGCGCCAGGTGCCGCTGGAGATCGATGCCCGGGCCTTCACCGGCGAGGTGGTGCGCATCCTGGCCTGGGCCGAGCTCAACCCCTTGCCGCGCATCGTCGATTTCGTGCCGGGGGAGCGGGTGCTGCCGTGGCTGTCGATCCGCATCCGCATCGAGCAGGCCACACCCCTGCGCGCCGCGGTGCAGACCCGCGATGGCCTGTGGCACGTGGGCTCGACCCTGATCGATGCCGCGGGCGGTGGTTGCACCGCGCCCAGCGTGGTGCGCACCCAGCCCGGCTGGGAAGAGCACATCGGCGAGGTGCTGGGCGGGCGCTATCCCCGGGGCGGTGCCAGCCGCCTGCGCCTGCAAGTGTCCCATCCGATGGATAACGGCCTGGTCAGCGGCATCCCCGAGTTCTTCCTCAACCACGCCGAATTGCGCGACCAGAACGATCAGCGCCTGGCCCGCCTCGAGCTGTTCCCGGCGGTCAGCGAGAACCCCAACCTGGGTTTCGATATCCAGGGCCCGGGGCCGACCCGCCTGCTGATGCGGGACAACAGCGGCAACCAGTTCGAGGCCGCGTTGCCCTGAATCACCTGTGCTCACCGGAGGCCTCACCATGCGTTGGATCCTGTTGTTGCTGCTGTGCCTGGGCCTGCCGGCCCGGGCCGACCTGGACTATCGACTCACCCCCCGGCAGATCGCCGCGGACACCTGGCTGCTCGAAGGCAGCACCGACAATTTCGCCAAGGCCAACGGCGGCAACATCGTCAACAGCGGGTTCATCGTCACCGACAGCGGGGTGCTGGTGATCGACAGCGGGCCGTCGAAACGCTACGGCGAGGCCCTGCGCCGGGCCATTGCCGCCGTTACCGACAAGCCGGTGATCGAGCTGTGGTTGACCCATCACCACCCGGACCATGTGCTGGGCAACCAGGCTTTCGCCGATGTGCCCATCGGTGCCCTGGCCGGCACCACGGACCTGCTGCGCCAGCAGGGCGAGGCCCTGGCGGAAAACATGTATCGCCTGGTGGGCGACTGGATGCGCGGCACCGAGGTGGTGCTGCCCACCCAGGTGCTGGAGCCCGGGGTGCGCGATATTGGCGGTCACCGCCTGCGCTTGCTGGGGCTGGGCGGACACACCGGCGCCGACCTGGCGATCCTCGATGAGACCACCGGGGTGCTGTTCGCCGGTGACCTGGTGTTCTACGAGCGCGCGCTGACCACCCCCAACAGCCCGGGGCTCGGGGTCTGGCTCAAGGACCTGGACACCTTGCAGGCGCTGCCGTGGAAGCTGATCGTTCCCGGCCATGGCCCGCTGGCCGCCGATGCCCGGCCCTTTGCCCAGATGCGCGACTACCTGGGCTGGCTCGATGGCCTGATGCGCGACGGCGCGGCACAAGGCGACGACATGGCGGAGATGATCCGCCGCCCGATCCCCGAGCGTTTTGCCGGCATCAGCCTGACCCGCTACGAGCTGATCCGCAGCGTCAGCCACCTCTATCCGCGCTACGAGCGCCAGCGCCTGCAACGCCTCGACGGCCACTGATCCCGTGGCGAGGGCGCTTGCTCCCGCTCGACCGCATAGCGGTCGCAAAACCTGAATTCGTGATCCGGGCAGGAACGGGGTGGCAGCCATGGGGGGCGGCTGCGCCACCCGGCGGGAGCACGCTCCCTTGCCACCTTCGCGGGAGGGCTGCTTGCTGCTTGTAGCTTGCTGCTGGCCGCTGCTCTTCTTCTACCAAGGAACTAGAAAACTCAGCACTGCGAGCAATTGTTGGCGGGCAGGCCGCGACCAAGAATTCCCGGCAGGCCGGGAAAATTTCCCGGGGACAACAATAACCGCAGAGGTAGCCGTCATGACCCAACCCCCACGCCGTCCCTTCTTCGCCGTGAGCCTGGTGCTCAGTGCCATGCTGCTGTCCGGCGCGGCGCTGGCCGCCGTCGACGACCAGGAGATCCTCCAGGACCCGAAGAATCCGCAGCAGATCGTCACCAACGGCCTGGGGGTACAGGGCCAGCGCTACAGCCCGCTGGACAGGCTCAACGTCGACAACGTCAAGGACCTGCGGCCGGTGTGGGCGTTCTCCTTCGGCGGCGAGAAGCAGCGTGGCCAGCAGGCCCAGCCGCTGATCAAGGATGGGGTGATGTACCTCACCGGTTCCTACTCGCGGGTGTTCGCCGTGGACGCCCGCACCGGCAAGAAACTCTGGCAGTACGATGCGCGCCTGCCCGATGACATCCGCCCCTGCTGCGATGTGATCAACCGGGGGGTGGCGCTGTACGGCGACCTGGTGTTCTTCGGCACCCTGGACGCCAAGCTGGTGGCGTTGAACAAGGACACCGGCAAGGTGGTGTGGAGCAAGAAGGTCGCCGACCACAAGGAAGGCTATTCCATCAGCGCCGCGCCCATGGTGGTCAACGGCAAGCTGATCACCGGGGTCGCCGGTGGCGAGTTCGGCGTGGTCGGCAAGATCCAGGCCTACGACCCGAAGAACGGCGAGCTGCTGTGGATGCGCCCCACCGTGGAAGGCCACATGGGCTATGTGTACAAGGACGGCAAGGCCATCGAGAACGGCATCTCCGGGGGGGAGGCGGGCAAGACCTGGCCGGGCGATTTGTGGAAGACCGGCGGTGCCGCGCCCTGGCTCGGCGGCTACTACGACCCGGAAACCAACCTGATCCTGTTCGGCACCGGCAACCCGGCGCCGTGGAACTCCCACTTGCGCCCCGGCGACAACCTGTATTCCTCCTCGCGCCTGGCCCTGAACCCGGACGACGGCAGCATCAAGTGGCACTTCCAGAGCACCCCCCACGACGGCTGGGACTTCGACGGGGTCAACGAGCTGATTTCCTTCAACTACAAGGAGGGCGGCAAGGAGATCAAGGCGGCCGCCACCGCCGACCGCAACGGCTTCTTCTACGTGCTGGACCGCACCAACGGCAAGTTCATCCGCGGCTTCCCCTTCGTCGACAAGATCACCTGGGCCACCGGCCTGGATAAGAACGGCCGGCCGATCTACAACGAAGCCAGCCGCCCTGGCGCGCCGGGCAGCGAGAGCAAGGGCAGCTCGGTGTTCGTCGCCCCGGCCTTCCTGGGGGCCAAGAACTGGATGCCCATGGCCTACAACCGCGACACCGGGCTGTTCTACGTGCCGTCCAACGAGTGGGGCATGGATATCTGGAACGAGGGCATCGCCTACAAGAAGGGCGCGGCGTTCCTCGGGGCCGGCTTCACCATCAAGCCGCTCAACGAGGACTACATCGGCGTGCTGCGGGCCATCGACCCCATCAGCGGCAAGGAGGTCTGGCGCCACAAGAACTTCGCGCCGCTGTGGGGCGGGGTGCTGACCACCAAGGGTAACCTGGTGTTCACCGGCACGCCGGAAGGCTTCCTCCAGGCGTTCAACGCCAAGACCGGCGAGAAGGTCTGGGAATTCCAGACCGGCTCCGGCGTCCTGGGGTCGCCGGTGACCTGGGAGATGGATGGCGAGCAGTATGTCTCGGTGGTCTCCGGCTGGGGCGGCGCGGTGCCGCTGTGGGGCGGCGAAGTGGCCAAGCGGGTCAAGGACTTCAACCAGGGCGGCATGCTCTGGACCTTCAAGCTGCCCAAGACCTAAAAGCAGCGGCAAGCTTTTAGCTGCAAGCGGCAAGCTTTCGATCTTGCCGCTTGAGGCTTAAGGCTTGCAGCTGCTGTTTTACGACCAAATGACGAGAGCCCTTGCTGCCAACGATGCATTCGTCTGGCACCAGGGGCTCTCTACCATCGGTGCATCGCCTGTCGTGGACAGGCATTGACCCGCAGAGGCCCAGCATGATCTACGCACAACCCGGAACCCCAGGCGCCATCGTGTCCTTCAAGCCGCGCTACGGCAACTTCATCGCTGGCCAGTTCGTGCCGCCGGTGGCCGGCCAGTACTTCACCAACACTTCGCCGGTCAATGGCCAGGTGATCGCCGAATTCCCCCGTTCCACGGTCGAAGATATCGACAAGGCTTTGGACGCCGCCCATGCCGCGGCCGAGGCCTGGGGCAAGACCAGCGTCCAGGAACGCTCGCTGATCCTGCTGAAGATCGCCGACCGCATCGAGCAGAACCTGGAACGGCTGGCGGTCAGCGAGACCTGGGACAACGGCAAGGCGGTGCGCGAGACCCTCAATGCCGACGTCCCCCTGGCCGCCGACCATTTCCGTTATTTCGCCGGCTGCATCCGTGCCCAGGAGGGCGGCGCCGCGGAAATCAACGAACTGACCACCGCCTACCACTTCCATGAACCGTTGGGCGTGGTCGGCCAGATCATCCCGTGGAACT
>NZ_JACKZK010000003.1:0-381296 GCF_014230245.1 Pseudomonas sp. MSSRFD41
AGATCATCAATGAGAACTTTGCCGAGCTGGATACCCGTACGGCTGCAGCGCTGGCAAAGGCTGGGCAGGGTGTGGCGGACGCTGCTGCAGCCAAGGTCAAAGCGGATGCTGCAGTTCCTGGTACGGCGCTGGGGGTCTCTGTGGCGCAACTGATCGATGGCTTGGTACCGGCTTCCCAGCTTCCCAGCTTCGTCGATGACGTGCTTGAGTTTCCCACCCTTGCCGATTTTCCTGCCACCGGTGAGACAGGCAAGATCTACATCGCTATCAACGACGGTGACAGCCCAGCCAACCCGACGCGCCAGTACCGCTGGGGTGGTTCCGCGTTTGTGCTAATTCCATCCTCGCCTGGCTCAACTGACCAGGTTCCGGAGGGATCGATAAATCAGTACTTCACGCAGCCCCGCGTGCGTTCGACAGCGCTTTCAGGACTGGGCGCTCTGCTCAATGCCGCGATTTTGGCAACCGATACGGTGCTGCAGGCTTTTGCAAAGCTGCAGGGTCAGCTCAACGTCAAGCTGGGCAAGAATGAGGTGGCGACAGACTCCGACAAGCTCGGAGGTCAGCCGGCATCCTTCTACACGGCAGTGATGACTGGAGCCACTGCTACCGCCGGCGGCACAAAAGGACTAGTACCAGCGCCCTCGGCAGGTGATCAGGCAAAGTTTCTGACGGGCGCTGGCACTTATGCTGCACCGTCTACTACCCAGACATCCTGGGGAGGAATCGCCGGCGTGATTTCAGATCAAGCCGACTTGAAGGCTGCGTTGGATGCAAAGCCTGGCATTTCAAGCCTGGGTATCTCGAAAAAGTGGAGTAGCGGGCCGCTTACTTGGTCCGTAGCCGGGATACTAAATTTGACTCACAACCTCGGGTTTGAACCTGCCATTGTTGTTGTGAAAGGGCGCTACAAAGTGGCGGCGAACGGAATGGCTATCGGTGAGAGTGAGTTCTCTGTCGGCATTCTTTATCAGTCTGCATTTCTTGGCGTCATTACGAGAAAGCCGACAACTACCACTCTGCAGGTACAAGTGGCTCGTGACGGTTTGAGGCTTTCAAACTCTGCCGGAGAGCTCATGCCTGTCACCCCGGCACAAGTTGACCTCGTTGTGGAGATCTGGGCATGACGGAAGTAATCGAAAACCGAATCGTGCTGATGCTATGCGTGTTTCCCGACGGTCGCATGGATGGTTGGTACGAAGTGCCGCCAGAGGGCAGCATTCCGGTCGATATGGCAAACGAGTATTATGATCAAATATGGCTGTTCCCGGGCTGGAGTCCGAGCCCCTCAAATCTCCGTCGCATTGAGGACGATTGGCGCGAGTCTGAGCTGATCGCAATTTCCGCCCAGCTCGATGCGCTGGAAGAGGTAGAGGCTGGTGATGCTCCGCCAGATCTTCTCGCCGGAACTCGGTCTCAGTGGCTGAGGTACCGGGGGCTGGTTCGGAACTGGGCCGAAGGGAAGGGTGACTATCCAGAAATCACCAAGCGTCCGAAGCGCCCCTGCTAAATCACTGTCACCCGCCTTCGCGCGGGTTTCTTTTTGCCTTGAGGAAACACCATGCCGATCACGGCCGATATCCAGACCCTGGAGCCTGGCGCGTGGGTGGAGCTTTTCGAGCTCGACGCCACCAGCCTCGGCGCCGAACTCTACCGCTTTCACGGTTACCCCCAGCAGTCGTCGATCTTCTGGCAGGGGCTCGAGTATTCCCCCTGGCCGATCCAGGCCGAGGGCTTCGAAATGACCGGCAAGGGCTCGCAGCCGACCCCGACCCTGTCGGTGGGCAACGTCGATGGTTTCATCACCGCCCTGGTGCTGTATTTCGAAGACCTGGTAGGGGCCCGGCTGATTCGCCATCGGACCCTGGGCAAGTACCTGGACGGCCAGCCCGAGGCCGACCCCGAGGAAGAGCTGCCGCCGGACATCTGGTACGTCGAGCGCAAGGTCGCCGAAGACAACGAGGTGGTGCAGTTCGAGCTGTCCAGCGCCCTGGACTTCAACGGCGTGCAGCTGCCACGGCGGCAGATCGTCGCCAACGTCTGCTGGTGGCTCAGCTGCGGCGGTTATCGCGGCCCTTACTGTGGCTACAACGGCGGCCCGGTGGCGGACGTCAACGACGTGATCGTCACCGATGCCGCCAAGGATAAATGCGGCGGGCGCCTGAGCAGCTGCAAGCTGCGTTTCGGCGAGAACAACCCGCTGCCCTACGGTTCGTTTCCTGCGGCGGGCCTGCTACGGAGCTGAACATGAACAAGGCGAACCTGGCGGCCATCGAGCGCCACGCCCTGGCCGAATACCCCCGCGAGTGCTGCGGGTTGCTGATTCGCGAGGGCCGGCGGCGGGTCTATGTGCCGTGTCGCAATACCGCCGCCACCCCCAGCGAGCACTTTCGCCTGGCTCCCGCGGACTACGCGGCAGCCGAGGAGCGCGGCGAGGTGCTGGCGGTGATCCACAGCCACCCGGATTACTCGGCCACGCCCAGCGAGGCGGACCGGGTGGCCTGCGAGGCCTCCGGGTTGCCCTGGCACATCGTCCAGGTGCTGGCGGACGACGCCGGCCAACCGCGTATTGGCCAGTGGGCCCAACTGGCGCCCAACGGCTACCAGGCACCCTTGGTTGGCCGGGCCTTCGCCCATGGCGTGCACGACTGCCTGAGCATCATCCTCGACTACTACCGGCGCGAGCTGGGTATAGAACTGGGCGACTACCAGCGCGAGGACGGCTGGTGGGACAAGGGCGGCAACCTCTACCTGGAGCACTTGCCCGAGGCCGGTTTCGAGCGGGTAGGGGACCTGCGCCAGGGCGACGTGGTGTTGATGCAGATCCGCTCGCCGGTGCCCAACCACGCGGCCATCTACCTGGCCGATGGCGTGCTCAAGAGCGAGCCTGCGCACTACCCGGCACCGGGCTCCATCCTGCACCACCTCTATGGCCGCGACAGCAAGCGCGACACCTATGGCGGCTACTGGGACGAAGTCACGGTCAGCATCTGGCGCCATCGCCAGCTCATGGCGTCGGCTTGAGGCCGTTGCCTTTCCCGGCTGCCAACCGGGGATCTTTCTTCCTGGGAGTCATGTGATGAATCAGCAAAAAGTCCGGGTCGTGCGGTTGTACGGCTCGCTGGGAGCCCGCTTCGGCCGGGTGCATCGGTTGGCGGTGGGCAGCGCTGCGGAGGCGATCCGCGCCTTGTGCGTGCTGGTGCCGGGATTCGAGGCCTTCCTGATGGCATCCAAGGATCGCGGGGTGACCTACTCGCTGTTCCTCGGGCGCGACAACCTGGGCCAGGATCGCCTGCACGCTCCTTGCGGCAACAGCGATATCCGCATTGCCCCGCTGCTCATCGGCAGCAAGCGCTCGGGCGGGTTGCAGACCATCATCGGCGTCGCCCTGGTGGTGGCCGCGTCCTATTTTTCCGGTGGCATTGCCGCCGCGGGTGGCAGTTCAACCTTGATCGGGACTACCGGCACCACTGGCTGGACCTTCGCCGCCAGCATGGGCATTTCCCTGGCCATGGGCGGGGTGATGCAGATGATGTCGCCGCAGCTCAAGGGCCTGGGGGCCATGGACCGTCCCGATAACCGTGCCAACTACAGCTTCAACGGCCCGGTCAACACCACGGCCCAGGGCAACCCGGTGGGCCTGCTCTATGGCCAGTTGATCGTCGGCAGCTCGGTGATCAGCGCCGGCATCTACGCCCAGGACCAGCTCTGAAACAGCGGTCTGCGTTGTCCATCCAAACCCGCCGCGGCGGGTTTTTTATCGCCAGGAGAACCCCATGGGTTTGGCCGTAGAACCACAAAAGATGCAAACCGTGCTGCTGTCCGGCTCCCTGGCCCGGCTGTTCGGGCGTGAACACCGGGTGGCCATCAGCGCAGGCTTCAAGGACGTGATGGGTTACTTCCGGCAGTTCCCGGGTTTTGAGCGCTACATGGTGCAAAGCGCCGACAAGGGCCTGCGCTTCGCCGTGTTCAACGGTCGGCGCAACCTGTCCGAGACCGATATCCACCAGCCCCTGGGCAAGCAGGTGATCCGCATCGCCCCGGTGCTCGGTGGTTCCAAGCGTGCGGGAGGCCTGCAGACCATCCTCGGCGCGGTACTGATGGCCGTGGCCTACTACAACCCCTTCGGCTTTCTCACCGGCCCGGCAGTCACGGCCATGATGATGACCGGAGCGACCATGGTGATCGGCGGCGTGACGCAGATGCTCGCGCCCATGCCCAGGGGCCTGGGCGCCCAGGAACGCCCGGAAAACCGCCCCAGCTACAGCTTCAACGGGCCAATCAATACCACGGCCCAGGGCAACCCGGTGGGCCTGCTCTATGGCCAGTTGACCATCGGCAGCACCGTGATCAGCTCTGGCATCTACGCCCAGGACCAACTCTAAGCATTCCCGTCTTCCACCTGCCTGCGATGCCGCGGGCCTCATTTCGCCTGAAGGAAAGCCATGACCGACCCTATTCTCGCCGGTAGCAAGGGCGGCGGCGCCAAGCCGCCCCGTCCCTCCGTGGAAGCCCCGGACAGCCTGCACAGCACGGCCTATGCCCGGATCCTCGATCTCGTCAGCGAAGGCGAGATCGTGGGCCTGAAGAACGGCAAGCGCTCGGTGTTCCTCAACGAGACGCCCCTGGCCAACGCCGACGGCAGCCTGAACTTCTCCGGGGTCAGCCTCGAGACCCGCAACGGCAGCCAGGACCAGACCTACATCCCGGGCTTTCCGGCGGTGGAGAACGAGTCCCAGGTGGCGGTGGAACTGCGCAGCGACCAACCCTGGACCCGCGTCATCACCAACCTGCAACTGTCGGCGGTGCGCATCCGCCTGGCGGTCTCGCGCCTGGCCCAGACCAACACCAGCAACGGCGACACCAACGGCTACACGGTGCGTTACGCCATCGAGCTGTCCACCGATGGCGGGGCGTTCGTCGAAGTGCTGCAGTCGGCCTTCAGCGGCAAGAGCTCCAGCAAGTACGAGCGCTCCCACCGGGTCGACCTGCCAGCGGCCAAGGCCGGCTGGACCGTGCGAGTGCGGCGGCTGACGGCGAACTCCAGCAGCGGGGCAATCGCCGATACCACCAGCGTGGAGTCCATCACCGACGTGATCGACGCCAAGTTGCGCTACCCCGGTTCGGCGATCATCGGCCTGCAGTTCGATGCCTCGCAGTTCCAGTCGATTCCCAACCGCTCCTTCGAATTGCAAGGACGGATCATCCGCGTGCCGAGCAACTACGATCCGGCCACCCGGACCTACAGCGGCGTGTGGGACGGCACCTTCAAGTCGGCCTGGACCGACAACCCGGCCTGGATCTACTACGACCTGCTGCTGCACCAGCGTTATGGCCTCGGGCACCTGCTCAACGCCGCCCAGGTGGACAAGTGGGAGCTGTACCGCATCGGCCAGTACTGCGACCAGCCGGTGTCCGATGGCAAGGGCGGCACCGAGCCGCGCTTTACCTGCAACCTCTATCTCTCGGTGCGCGCCGATGCGCTGAAAGTGCTGCAGGACCTGGCCACCACCTTCCGCGGCATGGCCTATTGGGGCGCGGGGTCGGTGATGGCGGTGGCCGACATGCCGGAAGACCCGGTGTACACCTATAGCAACGCCAACGTGATCGACGGCAAGTTCGTCTACGGCGGCTCGGCGAAAAAGACTCGCTACAGCGTGGCCCTGGTGAGCTGGAACGACCCGGCGGACTTCTACCGGCAGAAGGTGCAGTACGTCGACGATCCGGAAGGCATCGCCCGTTATGGCGTGCAGCAGACCGAGATCACCGCCACCGGCTGCACCTCCCAGGCCCAGGCCCAGCGCATCGGCAAATGGGCGCTGCTGACCAACCGCCTGGAAACCGAAAGCGTGAGTTTTTCCGTGGGCCTGGACGGCACCCTGGTGCGTCCGGGGCAGGTGATCCGCGTGGCGGACAACGACCGGGCCGGCCGGCGGATCGGCGGGCGCCTGCGCTCGGCGACCCTGGACGCCCTGGTGCTGGATGCCGACGTCAAGGCCTACCCCGGCGATACCCTGACCCTGATCATGCCCACCGGCAAGGCGATCTCCCGGGTGATCAAGTCCGTGGGTTATCCACTGACCTGGGACAGCACCGGCATCACCTGGGACAGCGGCGCCACCACCCTCGACACCACCGGCTTTCCTGCTGAAGTGCAGCGGGTGGTGCTGGAGAAAAAGCTCGAGGAGCTGCCACCGGTGCATTCGATGTGGGCCATCGATTCACCGACCCTGGCGGTCCAGCAGTTTCGCGTGTTGTCGGTGGCCGAGGACTTCTCCGACTCGGCGATCAAGTACAGCATCAGCGCGGTCAAGCATGTCGCCGCCAAGTTCGCGGCGATCGACAACGGCGCGCGCATCGACCAGCCACCGGTGACGGTGATCCCGCCGAGCGTGCAGAACCCACCGAAGAACGTGCGGGTGCGCAACGAGCATTTCGTCGACCAGGGCAGCGCGGTCGGGGTCATGACCATCGACTGGGAGCGCCCGGACAACGCCATCGCCTACGAGGTGCACTGGCGCAAGAACGACGGGGACTGGGTGTTCGCCGGACGTACCGGGGGCAACGCCTTCGAAGTCAGCGGTATCTATGCCGGGCGCTACGTGGCCAAGGTCCGGGCGATCAACGCCCTGGACATCGGCTCGGTGTTCGCCACCTCGGCCGAGACCGTGCTCAACGGCAAGACCACACCGCCGCCGATGGTGGCTTCCTTCAACGCCGAGTCGATCGTGTTCGGCATCAAGCTCAAGTGGAGCATCCCGGCCGGGCTGAGCACCGCCGACCTGCAACGGACCGAGATCTGGTACAGCCAGGGCAGCGACATGGCCACGGCCACCAAGTTCGGCGACTACGCCTACCCGCAGACCGATCTGACCATCATGGGCTTGGCCGCTGGCGTACGGTTCTTCTTCTGGGCGCGCCTGGTGGACAAGATCGGCAACCTGGGTGCCTTCCATGGGCCGGTCACCGGACAGTCATCCTCGGATGCCGGGCCGATCCTCGAATACCTCAGCGACAAGATCAGCGAGACGCAACTGAGCCAGCACCTGCTGCAGAAGATCGAGTCCGGCGGCGGCGCCCAGGTCGAAGTCGAGACCATGAAGCGCGAGCTGGCGGCAATGTATTCGATCAAGACGCAACTGACGGTGGATGGGAAACCCTATCTGGCGGGGATTGGTGTCGGGGTCGAGAACGATAAGGGCGTTATTACCAGTCAGGTATTGGTTGCGGCTAATCGGTTTGCGGTTGTCGATCCTAATACTGCCAAGGCGGTATCTCCGTTTGTTATTGAGAATGGCGCTACTTATATAGATTCTGCGTTTATTGCAAAGGGATCAATTACCAATGCAAAGATTGGCGAGTATATCCAGTCTGACGACTATCGACCGGGTGAACGCGGATGGTGCATGAAGAAGTCGGGGACTCTTGAGATCAATGGCAATGGTATTGGTTATAAGCTTCAGGTTTTGGATAGAGGCGTATATCTAACAGATACCACGACCAATGTAATGGTGGTTGAACTGGGATTGCTTTCATGACTTTTGGTCTAAGAGTTAGAGATGCAGAAACTGGGAGTATCACGTTAGAAGTCACCGATCGCTTGACGCGTCAGCTTGGGGTTATAGAGACCGGAGTGTCAAATGGGTCAATAACCAATCCAGGGTTTTCTCTGGGGCAGCCGTTTTTTGTAGTGGTAGACCCATACTCCGATCTGTGGACAAACTACACGCGACCTATACCGTCGATATCTGGAAATACACTTTCCTGGAACTTTCCGGATATCTACGGTTTTAGAGTCTCCGTGAAAATTTTATACGGTGTCTCATGAGCGAAATTGGATTCAGGGTTAAGAATTCCGCAAGAAGCATTCAAATTGACAGTCAATTCAGAAACCACTGCCTCCTAACAAAAGGGCGCGTGACCCCAAGTCAGACTGGTGATTTCGACTCTAGTTTGAGGTTTGAGGATGTTCCGCTGCCTCTGTCGACGACCCCTTGCATCGTAGCTATCAGGGCAAACAATCCTGCTTTTTACGTGATGGTGGAGGGGCGTGCGGTAAGGCTGTTCTCAAAAACTAGAACGATGGAGTCCCAGGGCTGGGTTGACTACTTCATATTCGGAACCCCGTTTGCTGACCCGGGAGGTCGCCCAGGACTTCGGATACGAAACAGGTTGACGGGTGAAACGGTTTACAACTCGCTCAGAAAGTATCTTCGAGTGATTAGAACATACACCGGAAACGAGCAGAACTCTGGAGAGATCGGTGCGGGAAGAGTGTGTGCACTAGTCCAAAATCTCCGAAGTTATGGTGCGAGAAAACAAAAGGCAGGAGGAACTAATGGATCCATTGTCATTGAAGATGTGAAATCTAGTACTATCAAGACACCTACTGATAATAGCTGGGAGCATAGATCTGGCATAGTTGCTCAGGCAACTAGGCCATGGGATGGAATGTCATTTGGTGAGTATAACTATCAACAAGCCCAGCGGAGTGTGACTGTCATCGATGTAACAGACTTTTAATAGGGTGATTTTTATGGTGTCACACTCTGTCCACAATTGTGCGGATTGTTTTTCTGGAGTTTTCTCGTCCCAAGTACTGTGTCGAGTTATTTTGCCAAACCTCTGTGATTGCTTGGGGGGTATATGAAAATTACCCCTGTCTATACCCAGGTAGCGACTCAGTGCGTAGGTCTTGCCGTTAGAGTAGTAATTGGCATTGATTTAACTCCGCAAAATCCATTTGCTGTTCTAGATACCCCTGCTGTTCTTATCGTGCCCCTAGCTGATCTTTCCAGTCGAAGCACTGCTGAAAATAACAGTGCATCGATCATCCGCGACCGCTTCGAAGTCGCCTTGCTCCTCGATGCCACTCACCCGCAACAGGCCCTGGACCAGCTCCATGACCTGCGAGCCGAGGTCTGGCGTGCGCTGGTGGGTTTCAAGCCTGGGGCCGAGTACAGCCCGATCCAGTACGAGGGCGGTGAGCTGGTGCCGGTGGGCAATGAGCGGTTGCTCTATCGCCTGCGTTTTTTCGCCGAGTTCCAGTTGGGGCGCAATCGTTCCGGGCAGCCGGCGGAAACCTGGCATGAACGTGAACTCGACGGCTTGCCGTCCTTTACCGGGGTCACGGTCCGGGTCGATGCCATCGATCCGGCGGATCCCAATTTGAAAAGCCCGGGCCCTGATGGGCGCCTGGAGCTGACTTTCTCAGGAGAGCTGAAGCAATGAGCAAACGCATCACCGTGCTGCCGGCCGCTGGCCGTGCCGTACCCGATCCGGAAGCGGGCGACCTGCTGCCGGTCACTGGCCGTGAAGTCACGGACAACGCCTGGTGGCGTCGCCGTCTGGCCGATGGCGATATCACCATCAACGCCGTGCAAGCGGCACAACCGAAGGGAGCCCAATAATGGCGATCGGATTCAGCAATATCCCCGCGGACATTCGTGTTCCGCTGTTCTATGCCGAGATGGACAACTCGGCGGCCAATAGCGCCTCGTCGGCCATGCGCCGGCTGATCGTCGCCCAGGTCAACGACAACGTGCCCGCCAGCGACGTGGGCAAGCTGGTGCTGGTGTCCAGCGTGGCCCTGGCCAAGAGCATCGGCGGCCAGGGTTCGATGCTGGCCTCCATGTACGAGACCTTCCGCAAGACCGACCCGGTCGGCGAGATCTGGTGCCTGCCGCTGCACAACAGCGAAGGCAGCGTGGCCAAGGGCACTTTGACCCTGACCGGCAGCGCCACCGAGAGCGGCGTGCTCAACCTCTATGTGGGCGGCGTGCGGGTCCAGGCCGCCATCGCCAAGGGCGCCACCGCGGCCCAGGCGGCCACCGCCCTGGTGCAGAAGATCAACACCTCGGCCGACCTGCCGCTGAGCGCCAGCGCCGCCGAAGGCGTGGTGACCCTGAACGCCAAGTGGACCGGCGACAGCGGCAACGACATCAGCCTGCAGCTCAATCGCCTGGGCAAGAGCAACGGCGAGAGCACCCCGGAAGGCCTGGCCATCGTCATCGGCAAGATGGCCGGTGGTGCCGGCGTGCCCGACCAGGTGGCCGCGGTCGCCGCCCTGGGCGATGAGCCGTTCGAGTTCATCTGCATGCCCTGGACCGACGTCGCCAGCCTCAACACCTGGCAAGCGGTCATGGATGACAGCGTGGGTCGCTGGTCCTGGGCCAAGCAGCTGTTCGGCCATGTCTACACCGCCAAGCGCGGCACCGTGGGCACCCTGGTCGCCGCCGGGCAGGCGCGCAACGACCAGCACATGACCATCCAGGCCCTGGAACCGGGCGTTCCGCAACCGGCCTGGGTCCAGGCTGCGGCACTGGCCGCGCGCACCGCGGTGTTCATCTCCGCCGATGCCAGCCGTCCGACCCAGAGCGGCAGCCTGCCAGGCCTGGACCCGGCCGCGGCCAGCGAGCGCTTCACCCTGACCGAGCGCCAGTCACTGCTCAACTACGGCATCGCCACCGCCTACTACGAAGGCGGCTACGTGCGCATCCAGCGTTCGATCACCACCTACCAGAAGAACGCGTTCGGCCAGGCGGACAACTCCTACCTGGACAGCGAGACCCTGCACCAGTCGGCCTACATCGTGCGCCGCCTGCAAAGCGTGATCACCAGCAAGTACGGGCGCCACAAGCTGGCCGCCGACGGCACCCGCTTCGGCGCCGGCCAGCCGATCGTCACCCCGAGCACCATTCGCGGCGAGCTGATCGCCCAGTACGCCAAGCTGGAGCTGGAAGGCCATGTGGAAAACGCCGAGCGGTTCGCCGAGCACCTGGTGGTGGAACGCGATGCCCGGGACCCGAACCGCATCAACGTGCTGTTCCCGCCGGACTACATCAACGGCCTGCGAGTGTTCGCGCTGCTCAACCAGTTCCGCCTGCAGTACGACAACGCCGCCTGAACGCGCGTTCGACTGTGAATCCAGCCCACCTTGCGTGGGCTTTTTATTGAAGGGAGAAACACCATGGGTCAAGTGATTGCGGGCACCTGCTACGTCAAGGTCGACGGTGCTCAACTGACGATCAACGGCGGCTGCGAGGCGCCGCTGATGTCCACCAAGCGTGAAACCGTCGTGCCGGGTTTCTACAAGGAAGTCGAGGTCACCCCGACATTCAAGGTCACGGCGCTGCACACCCCGGACTTCCCGCTCAAGCAGCTGGTGGCCGGTACCGACATGACCGTCACCTGCGAATTCAACAACGGCAAGGTCTTCGTCCTGGCCGGCGCCTACCTGGTGGACGAGCCGGTATCCAAGGGCGACGACGCCAGCATCGCGCTGGTGTTCAACGGCGTGAAGGGGACCTGGCAATGACTCAAGTCGTGAAGCTGCAAGTGGCCATCGAAGCCCACGGCGAAACGCTCGATGAACTGACCCTGCGCCGCCCGACGGTGCAGGAGGTGCGCAACATCAAGGCGCTGCCGTACCGGATCGACAAGAGCGAGGAAGTGAGCCTGGACATGGATGTCGCGGCCAAGTACATCGCGGTCTGCGCCGGTATCCCACCGTCCTCGGTGAACCAGCTGGACCTGGCCGACCTCAACGGCCTGAGCTGGGCCGTCGCGAGTTTTTTCATGAGTGCGGCGTCGCAGCCATCGGCGACCTGATCGCGGCCGCCTATGACCTGGCCTGGTTCTGGAAGGTTGACCCCGAACAGATGATGGCCAGGCCATTGGATGTGCTCCGCGAGTCACTGGAGCACGCGCAACGGATCAATGCGATGCAGCAGGTGCAGTGATGGCGAATATTCAACAAAGCATGAGCCTGACGAACATCCAGACCACGGTGCACATGTCCGTGGTGGTGCTCGGCGCACAGAAACTCGAAGCCCAGATGTCGGGGATCCGCGCCAGGATCGGCGCCTTCAAGAAGAGCATCGAGGGCAGCGGCCTCGGCTCCCTCGACCTGGGCGGCTTCATCAAGGGTGGCGGTCTGCTGGAGCCGTTCATCCATGGCATCAAGCAGGCGATCAAGGCCGAGGACGACCTGCAAGCCAGCAGCCAGCAACTCACCCAGCTCAAGGCGCCGCAAGTGCCCCTGGGGGAAACCTCGGCCCACCTCAAGCAGTTCGACGACGCCTTGCAAGGGGTGTCGCTGAAGATGGGCCAGGCGCTGTTGCCGGCGGTCAACCAGCTGATCACCGGACTGACGCCGCTGATCAGCAGTGTCGGTGCCTTCGTTGCCGACAACCCGGCCCTGGTGGAAGGCTTGGCCGCAGCGGCCGTGGCCTTCACCGTGGTCACCACCGGGGCCATGGGCCTGGCGGCGGTGGTCGGCCTCTTGGCCTCGCCGGTGGGCATCGTGGCGGCGGCGATCGCCGTGGCCGCTGGTTTGATCGTGGCCTACTGGGAGCCGATATCAGGCTTCTTCAGCGGGATCTGGAACAGCCTGCAGCAGGCGGCGCAGGTGGCCTTCGCCACCTTCAAGAGTCTGTTCGGCTGGAGCCCGTTGCAGGCCCTGGCCGGTGCCTGGGGCGCGCTCACGGGGTTCTTCTCCGGGCTCTGGAGCTCGGTGGTCGGCGAGGCGACCCAGGCCTGGGCGCCGCTCAGCGAGTTCTTCAGTGGCTTGTGGCAGGGCATCCAGGCCCTGGCGTTGCCGCTGCTGGATTTCTTCAAGACCTTGTTTTCCTGGAGCCCGCTGGGGCTGGTGATCGATAACTGGCAGCCATTGACCGGGTTGTTCTCGGCGCTGTGGGAGCTGTTGCGGGCACTGTCGGTGCCGGTGATGAGCTTCTTCAAGACCTTGTTCGACTGGTCGCCCCTGGGCCTGGTGATCAATAACTGGCAGCCGCTGCTGGGCTTTTTCGGGCGCTGCTGGGATGGCCTGCGGGCGCTGTCGGAACCGGTGCTGGGGTTCTTCAAGACCTTGTTCGACTGGTCGCCCCTGGGCCTGGTGATCAATAACTGGCAGCCGCTGCTGGGCTTTTTCGGACGCTGCTGGGATGGCCTGCGGGCCCAGGCGGAACCGGTGCTGGGGTTCTTCAAGACCCTGTTCGACTGGTCGCCCCTTGGGCTGGTGATCAATAACTGGCAACCGCTGATGGGCTTCTTTTCGGCCACCTGGAACCAGTTGCTGGCGCTGAGCGCGCCGGTGGGCGAGTTCTTTCGGGCGCTGTTCAATTGGTCGCCGATGCCGCTGATCAATGCGGCCTGGGAGCCCGTAGCCGGATTCTTCAGTGGCTTGTGGGACTCGCTGCTGGCGATCACGGCGCCGGTCCAGGGGTTCTTGCAGGAGCTGTTCAACTGGTCGCCCATGGATATGGTCACGGCCAACTGGCAGCCGATCGCCGACTGGTTCTCGGCGTTCTGGGACAAGCTCAAGGGCACCCTGGGCGGCATCCGGGAAATGCTCGGCGGCAGCTTTGGCGGCTTCATCGCCAAGATCACCGGCAAGGTCGAAGGCCTGACCGAGGCCCAGCAGCGCACCAACGCCGAAGGCAAGGGCCAGTTGGCCCCGGCATTCTTCGGTGCCGAGGCTTCGCCGGCGGCGCGTAACCTGAACCAGGGCTCTGGTGCGTTGGTGCAGCAGAGTGCGGCCAACAATCGCACGCAACTCGAAGGCGGCCTGACGGTGCGCTTCGAAAACGCCCCGGCGGGCCTGCGCACCAGCCAGCCGCAGACCAACCAGCCGGGCCTGGCGGTGACTCCGCGCATCGGCTATCGCTCACTTTCCCTAGGAGGTTCCAATGAGCTGGCGTGATCGGTTGTTGCCGGCGTCGTTTCGCGGCGTCGGTTTCTGGGTCGACCAGGCCAAGACCCCGGTGGGCCAGAAGGGCCAGTTGCATGAGTATCCCCAGCGCGACCAGCCCTTCTACGAAGGGCTCGGCCAGCAGGCCAAGGTCCACGACCTGACGGCCTTCATCGTGGGCGAGAACTGCCTGGAGCAGCGCGACCAGCTGCTCCAGGCCCTGGAGCAGGGGGCCGGGGAACTGGTCCACCCTTGGCTGGGACGGATGCAGGTCAAGGTCGGCGAGTGCGAAATGACCCATACCCGCCAGGACGGCGGCCTGGTGACGTTCGCCCTCAAGTTCCACCCCGACCAGCCGCTGCTGTTCCCCACGGCGGTGGTCAACTCCCGCGAGCAATTGCTGGTGGCCGCCGACAGCCTGCTGGGTTCGGCGGTACGACGCTTCGAGGAGGTCATCAGCCTGATCAAGGCCGCACGGATCGCGGTCAAGGAACTGCGCGATTGCCTCAAGGACGTCTACGCGGTGATCGAGCATGAGTTCAAGGCGCTGATCGACACCTACAAGGACCTGCGCCAGCTGGTGCTGGCGCTCAAGGAGCTGCCCCGGGAGGTCAGCGCCGAGTTCAAGGGCTTGCTCAAGGACATCCGCGAGCTCAAGGACTTCGCCCGCGAGGGTTATCGCGGAGTGCTGGCCAATGCTTCGCAACAGGTCGAGGCGGCGAAGAAGATCGATACGCCCAAGCTCACCACCGGCAAGGACACGGTGGCCGCGGCCCAGGCCATGGCCAACCTGGTTCAGGACATGCTGCTGGTGAAGCTCGGCTACCAGGTCGCGCAGATGCCGGCGGCGGCGCCGGTGGTCAAGCTCAACTCCACGCCTTCGGTGGCCCAGCAGGCGGTCCAGCCGGTACGCCGCCTGGATGTGCCGGTGGCCGAGGATGTGCTGAGCCTGCGTGATGCCCTCAATGAGGTGATCTGGCAGGCCGCGCTCAAGGCCGATGCCCTGCATTACCAGGCGCTCAACAGCCTGCGCCAGCAGCTGTTCGGCCATCTCACGGCGGTGTCGTCCACCGGGGTGCGGCTGCTGACCCTGTCGCCCAAGCAGAGCCTGCCGGCCCTGGTGGTGGCCTACCAGCGCTTTGGCGATGCCACTCGGGTGGGGGAGGTGAGCCAGCGCAACAAGGCGGTGCATCCAGGCTTCCTGCCGCCGGCCGACCTGAAAATCGCCGAGGTGTAGACCATGAACCCAGCACAAGATGCCGTCACCCTGACCGTTGACGGCCTGGACTACGGCGGCTGGAAAAGCGTCGAGATCAGCGCGGACCTGGAGCGCCAGTTCCGCAGCTTCAGCCTCAACATCACCTGGCAGTGGCCGGGGCAACTGGAGGTCAAGCCGATCAAGCCCGGCTCGCGTTGCCAGGTGCGTATCGGCAGCGACCTGGTGCTCACCGGCTACGTGTACAAGGCGCCGGTCAGCTATGACGCGCACCAGGTCAGCCTGAGCATCGAAGGCAGTTCGTTGACCCAGGACCTGGCCGACTGCGCGGCCATCAACCGCCCGAGCCAGTGGCAGGAGCAGAGCCTGTTGAGCATCGTCCAGGCCCTGGCGGGCGCCTATGGCGTGGGCGTGGTCAGCGAGATCCCGCAGACCGCCAAGCTCGGCAAGCACAGCATCGTGCCCGGGGAGACGGTGTTCCAGTCCATCGACCGCTTGCTGACCCTGTACCGGGTGTTTTCCACCGATGACGCCGAGGGCCGCGTGCTGCTGGCCAAGCCCGGCAGTAGCGGGCGGGCCAGCGATGCCCTGGAGCTGGGCAAGAACATCCTGTCGGCCAATGCGCCGATGGATTTCAGCCAGGTGTTCTCCGAGTACCGGGTCATCGGCCAGCACAAGGGCAGCGACCAGAAAAGCGGCGCTGCGGTCGCCGAGGTCTCGGGCCAGGCCCGGGACCCGAGCATGGCGCGCAAGCGGGTCACGGTGATCAGCGAAAGCGCGCAGCTGACCCCCGAACTGGCCCAGCAGCGGGCCGACTGGGAGAGCGCCACCCGCATGGGCAAGGCGCTGACCACCACCTACCGGGTCCAGGGCTGGCGCCAGGGCAACGGCGATTTGTGGCGGCACAACACCCTGGTGCGGGTGATCGACAAGGTCCTGGGCTTCGACCAGGACATGCTGATCTCCAAGGTCACCTATTCGCTCTCCGAACAGGGCTCGATCACCACCTTGCAAGTGGCGCCGCCACACACCTTCGACGCCAACCCCGTCCCCGCGAAAACCTGAGCCGCCCCCGGCGGCCTACAGGCCACCGGGGCCCGCCATTGCCTGCCCGATGCGTCGGGCCCGGGCCAGCCAAGGAATCCACCATGAGCCTACTGACACGCCTGTTGGCGCGCGGCACCGTCGTGCTCGCCAACTCGGCCAACAAACTGCAATCGCTCCAGATGCGCCTGACCGCCGGCGAGGTGAATGACGACATGGAGCATTTCGAGCCCTACGGCTTCACCAGCAATCCGCTGGCCGGGGCCGAAGGCATCGCGACCTTCCTCGGTGGCGACCGCTCCCACGCCGTGGTGCTGGTGGTCGCTGATCGCCGCTACCGCCTCCAGGCCCTGGCGCCCGGCGAGGTGGCGATCTACACCGACGAAGGCGACAAGGTGCACTTCAAGCGTGGCCGGGTGATCGATATCCAGACCGGCACCCTGAACATCCGGGCGGACACGGCGGTGAACATCGATACGCCGACCCTGACCCAGACCGGCAAGATCGTCTCCCAGGGCGACCAGGTGGCCGGCGGCATCAGCCAGATGCGCCACCCGCATGCCGGCGTGCAGCCGGGCCCCGGCCAGACCGGCGCACCGGTGGGAGGTCCATGATGTTCCTCACCCACGACCTCAAGACCGCGCTGACCCGCGCGGTGCTGATCAGCCTCTACACCTGGCGCCGCGCCGCCGACGATGACGTGCTCGACGATGACGAGCGCTTCGGTTGGTGGGGCGACAGTTTTCCCACGGTGGCCGACGACCGCATCGGCTCGCGGCTGTGGTTGCTGCGCCGGGTCAAGCTGACCCGCCAGACCCAGCTCGACGCCGAGTTCTACGCCCGCGAAGCCCTGCAATGGCTGATCGACGATGGCCATTGCAGCGCCGTGGACATCAGCAGCGAACGCCTCGACGCCCAACGCCTGAACCTGCGCATCGTGCTGGTACTGGCCGGTGGCGAGCGCCTGGACATCAACCCCGAACACAGTTGGCAGGTGACCTATGCCGTTTGAAACGCCTTCGCTGCCGGTGCTGATCAAGCGCACCCAAAGCGACCTGGCCAGCGATTCGCTGCGCCAGTCCGATGCCCAAGTCCTGGCCCGAACCCTCAGCGGCGCCGCCTTTGGCCTGTATGGCTACCTGGATTGGATCGCCGAGCAGATCCTGCCGGACAAGGCCGATGAGTCGACCCTGGAACGGATCGCCGCCCTGCGCCTGAACCAGCCACGCAAGGCCGCCCAGGCGGCCAGCGGCAACGTCAGCTTCATGGCGTCGGCCGGGGCGGTGCTGGATGTCGATACGCTGCTGCAGTCCAGCGATGGCCGCAGCTACAAGGTGACCGCCGCGCGGACCACCAGCAGCGGCCTGAACAGCACCAGCATCGCCGCCCTGGATGCCGGTTCCCTGGGCAATGCCGAGGCCGGCCTGAGCCTGATCCCGGTGCAGCCGATCCAGGGCATCAGCGGCAGCTTCACGGTGCTGGCGCCAGGGCTGGTGGGCGGCGTCGCGCGCGAGAGCCTGGAGTCGCTGCGCTCGCGGGTGATCCGTTCGTACCGGGTCATTCCCCATGGCGGCTCGGCCCAGGACTACGAGACCTGGGCCCTGGAGTGCCCCGGCGTGACCCGCGCCTGGTGCCGTGGCAGCTACCTCGGGCCGGGCACCGTGGGCCTGTTCGTGATGCGTGACGATGATCCGCACCCGGTGCCGGATGCCGCGCAACTGGCCGAGGTGCAAGCGCATATCGAGCCGCTGCGGCCGGTGACCGCCGAGGTCCACGTGCTGGCCCCGGTGCAGCAGCCGGTGACCTATCGCCTGCGCCTGAGCCCGGACACCAGCGCCGTGCGCGCCGCGGTGGAAGCCCAGTTGCGCGATCTGCACCACCGTGAAGCCGGTCTCGGCGAAACCTTGCTGCTGACCCATATCGCCGAAGCCATCAGCAGCGCCACCGGCGAGAACGACCACAAGCTGATGGCGCCCAGCGCCGACGTACCGGCCGCCAACAACCAGCTGCTGACCTTCGGAGGTTGTGTATGGCTGGAATGAGAAGCGCGGCCCAGTACCAGGAACAACTGCGCAGCTTGCTGCCCAGCGGCCCGGCCTGGGACCCGGAGCAAGTGCCGGAACTGGAGCAGGTGCTCGAAGGCATCGCCCAGGAACTGGCGCGCCTGGATGCCCGGGCCGCCGACCTGCTCAACGAGATGGACCCCGCCGGGGTCAGCGAATTGGTGCCGGACTGGGAGCGGGTGATGGAGCTGCCCGACCCCTGCCTGGGGGCCATGCCGCTGTTCGACGACCGCCGCCTGGCGGTGCGTCGGCGCTTGCTGGCGGTGGGCAGCCAGGCGCTGAGCTACTACGTGGAAATCGCCCGCAGCCAGGGTTACCCCAACGCCACCATCACCGAGCTGGAGGCTCCGCGCATGGGTCGCGCCCGCTTCGGCTCGGCGCACTTCGGCACCTGGCAGGCGCAGTTCATGTGGACGCTCAACACCGGCGGCCGGCTGCTGCTCGGGCGGCGCTACGGCGCCAGCTACTGGGGCGAACGCTTCGGCATGAACCCCGGATCGGCCCTGGAGTGCCTGATCCACCGCAGCGCCCCGGCCCATACCCGGGTGCATATCAATTACGACTAGAGGGCAGGTGATGGACTTTCCCAGAAGTGTGCCCAGCGCGGGGCTGGTCAACGGCCGGTTCGCCGACGAAAACCCGCTGACCGGGACGCCCGGCTCGTTGATCACCGCCGCCTGGGGCAATGGCGTGACCGAGGAGTTGCTCAATGTGATTCGTGCGGCGGGCATCACGCCAGCCGAAAGCGAATCGGACCAGTTGCTCAGGGCCTTGAAGAGCGTACTGGCCCAGGATGCCCAGCCCCTGGCGGCGTTGGCCTTTCCCACCGTGGCCACGGCCGACGGGCGTATCGCGGTGACACCGGGTACGGCTGCGGCGGGTGGCACGGTCATGGTGCCCGGCGGGGTGCTGGTCAGCCTGGGCGAAGAAGCCCTGGTGGGCATCACCGCCCGTCCGCGGGCGCTGTACAGCGTGCCCTGGATTTCTCCCGACCTGGATATCAACAGCACCTACTTCTTGCGCATGCAGGTCATGGGCGGGGCGTTGGGCTGCTACCTGCAAAAGGGCACCGACAACGACGCCGTTCCCCCGGCGCTCAAGGGCGCCGCCGGCGCCTCCGGAGGCGGTTTCGATTCCACCTGCATCGACATGCTCCTGGCCAAGGTGGTCACCGCCGGTGCCGGGACCCTGCCCAAGCTGACCTTGCTGGCCAACAAGGCGCGGCTGGAAGCCGTGGGGGTCTGGTCCGGAGCAAGCGGCAGTTACGCGCTGCCCCTGAACTGGGCCAGGAAACCCCGGGCCTACGTTGCGGGAATGATGGACTACGACGATCTCGTCAAGACCGACTACAGCATCGTGGCCGAGGACACCGGCCATAACTTCAGGGCGGCGACATCGGTCATGCCCGAAGGTGGCTTCAGCGATCGCTACATGGGGCGTGTACTGATCCTGTCCTGGGCGCAGAACACCAGTACGTCGGGGGTGATCAACGCCCGTGTCAGATGGGAGGCCTAGGAATGAAAGCCTTTATCGAACAGGGCGTGGTGACGGCCCTGGTGAGCGGCGATATCGACGGTGGCGTCGAGCTGCCGCCAGGCCTTGCGGTGACCGTCGGCTGGCGCTACCAGGATGAGCTGTTCAGCCCGGCTCCGGACAGCCTTGGCGCCGAACCACAGCAGCCGCTTTTGCAAGCCGAGCGCGACTGGCGCCGCATGGCCCTGGCCGGGACCGACTGGCTGGTGGCCCGCCATCGCGATGAACTCGACGCTGGCGTCCCGGCGACCCTGGGGCGCAAGCAGTTCGCCAAGCTGTTGGCTTACCGCCAGGCCCTGCGGGACTGGCCGGCCTCGGCCGGCGAGTCGCAAACCCAAGCGCGACCCGAGCCGCCCAAGTGGCTGGCGAAGTTGCCCCACTGACAGGACATGAACCATGGATTATCCGAAAAGCGTACCCAGTGCGGGCCTGGTCAATGGCCGCTTCGTCGATGAAAACCCACTGACCGGCTCGCCGGGATCGCTGATTCCCGCCGACTGGGGCAATGGCGTCACCCAGGAGATCCTCAACGTCATCAAGGCGGCCGGCCTGGTGCCGGATGAACGCAAGACTGACCAGCTGACCCAGGCCATTGGCGAGTTGCTCGACTTCAAGCGCTTGAAGAACACCCCCACCACCCTGGGCGGCTACGGCATCAGCGATGCTGGCGGGCGGCTGTTGGCGGTGAAGCAGTTTGAAACCGTGGGCATCACCCTATACCGACCCGACCCCAGGGCCAAGCGCATTCGCGTACGCCTGGTGGGCGCCGGTGGTTCCGGCGGCGGCTGCCAGCCGGTGCCCGCAGGTAGTTTCACCGTGGGCGGTGGCGGTGGTTCCGGCGCCTATGCCGAGGGCTTGTTCGATGTGACCCCACAGATGCTGGCGGGGGTGCCCATTACCCTGGGTGCCGGTGGCGAGGCGCGAACGGCGGTGGGCGCCAGTGGCGGTAGCGCCTCTTTCGGCAGCTACATGAGTGCCTCTGGAGGTACGGGCGGCCAGGTGATCACCTTTGTTTCGACTGCCCCCGGATTCGTCCAGGGGGGCGTAGGCGGTGGCGTGGTGACGGGCGGCAACCTTTCCAGCGCCCGTGGCATACAGGGCGGTTATGCCATGAGCAATCCGAACTGGGGCACGCTGGCGGGCTGCGGTGCAGCCAGTCCGTTCGACGGCGGTGCTGGCGCCACTGGCCTGAACACCACGGGTATTGCCGGGGTGCGGGGTTCGGGTGGTGGCGGTAGTTGCTCATACAACGCCAGCGCTGCCTGCTTGAGCGGCGCCGGTGGTAATGGCTTTTGTGAAATCTGGGAGTACGCGTGATGGCCCGTTATGTCCGTGTGGAAGAGGGCGTGGTGGTCGAGTTGATCGAGACCGGCGACTACGCCATCGCTGATTTGTTCGCCCCGCAGTTCCTCGCGGCCATCCACCCTGCGCCCCCGGGGCGCGAAGTGCGGGTGGGCATGGAATGGCAGGCCAGCCCAGTGCCGGCTGCGGCGGCTGAGGCAACCGAGCCGGTGGCTGCGCCGCTGGCGACACCGCCAGGCGACAAGCTGGAAACCATGGCCCGGGCCCATGTGGCCGAAGTGGTGGCCCAGGGGGCGGAAGCCCGGGAGCGCCAATGGCGCAGCGACAGCCTGGAAGCCAGCCAGTGGCTGGCGGCCCGGCACCGCGATGAACAGGACCTGGGTCGCGGTACTAGCCTTAGCGCGCAGCAGTACCTGGAGTTGCTGGAGTACCGCCAGGCCTTGCGCGAATGGCCCGATCGCCAGGGGTTTCCGGCCGTGGCGGCGCGCCCGCAGGCCCCCCAATGGTTGCCAGGCAACCTGCCTGGCCAATGACCGGCGCGAATCCTTCGAGCCGTTTTCAATCATCTCAAGACGCCTGCCCGCCACCCGGGTGCCGACGTTGCCTGGCCGCAGGCCGAGCCGCGTCGCACCCGGGGCGCAGCGGTGGACGTCCTTTTCAGGACATCACCTGTGGACTATCCAAAAAGCGTGCCCAGCTCCGGGCTGGTCAATGGCCGGTTCATCGATGAAAACCCGGTTGCCGGCACGCCGGGGTCGCTGATCCCGGCCAGCTGGGGCAACGCGATCACCGATGAAATCCTCAATGTGCTGTCGGCGGCGGGCATCGCTCCGCTGGAGGGCAGCAACAACCAGCTGATCACCGCGCTGCGCAGCGGCGCGCTGTTCCAGACCAAACCGCAGTTCGACAACGGCAAGTCGGCGGCCACCACCGAGTTCGTGCAACGCGCCCTGGGTTCGCTGCGCGATGTGGCGGTCTACAACGCGGCCACCACCCTGACCGCCGCCGACATCGGTCGTTGCGTGCGCTTCGGTTATGGCGGCTACAGCATCACCTTGCCCGCGGCCGGGCCGGCCATCGCCAATGGCAGCGCCCTGTACCTGATGAACACCGGCACCGGGGCCATGACCGTGGTCGTCAATGGGGGCGACAAGATCGCCGTCGGTAACGGCTACCTCGGCAGCTTCGAGTTCGGCGTGGGCGATTCGGTGGTGCTGGTCAAGCATCTCAATGGCGAATGGACGGCGCTGCTGGGCAGCGTACCGATGCGCTACATGCCGGGTTTTGCCTGTGCGTTGAACACCACGGGTTATCAGAAATTGCCCAGTGGCTTGATCGTGCAGTGGATCGCCGGTGGCTCCGACAGCAACGGCAACATGATCGTCTCGTTGCCTATCCAGTTTCCCAACGCGGTGCTGGGCGGGATTGCCAACGAACTCAATCCCCTGGGCTGGGGAGCCACGGGCCGAACCACGGTCTGGGCCTTCGACCTGCTCAGTAGTAACAAGGCGGTGGTGGTGGCCAAGTCCCGGGATATCTTTGGGACCAACGCCCCCATTCCGACTGCCATCGGCGGCCGCATCCTGGTTTGGGGGTATTGAATGAGCAAGTATTTTCTAGCGCAGACCCTGGGTTTCCTGTGCTCCGACGAGCATGAACCGGCGCTGCTGGAGCAGGCGGTGAAGATCACCGACCTGGAGTACCTGAAGCTGTTCGAGGGCCAGGCCCAGGGCCTGGCCATCGCCGCCGACGAGTTGGGCCGGCCGATCCTGGTGGAGCGCCCCGGGCCTTCGGCCGAGACCTTGGCGCTGATCGAGCGGGCCTGGCGCGACGATCAATTGCAGGCGACCGACGGCGTGGTGGCACGCCATCGCGATGAGCTGGACGCCGGTGGCGCCACCAGCTTGTCGGCGGCTCAATTCCAGAGCCTGCAGGAGTATCGGCGGCTGTTGCGCCAATGGCCGGCCCAGGACGGTTTCCCCGCCAGCGACAAGCGCCCCGTGCTAGCGATGCCGGCGCCGGCAGCGGCTGCCGCGGTGAAGCGCACCCGGGCCAGAAAGCCCGCGCAACCGGCCCCGGATGCAGCGTCCTGATGTGGGCCAGCAGGCGTCGTGAGGCCGATGGGGCGGCATGCCCAGGCCTTGTTCATTGGAAAAAACATGCAGGAGTAGAACAGTGGATTATCCCAAAAGCGTTCCTGGCATAGGCCTGCTCAACGGCAAGTTCGTCGATGAGAATCCTGTGGCCGGAACTCCCGGGTCGCTGATCCCCGCCGCCTGGGGCAACAGCATTACCCAGGAGCTGTTGACGGTGATTGGCCGCGCCGGGCTTGTACCTGATGAAGCCGATACCGCTCAGCTGCTCAAGGCGTTGCAGGTCATGTTGGCCAACGCCAGTCCCATGCTTTCGCGCGTGCTCCAGATCAACCATTCCAGAAGCCTGGCCGCGCAGGACCTGGGTCTGGTGATGGTCAACGGCGCACAGGAACCGATTACGCTGACGCTACCGGCGGCGGACTCGGTACTGGGTGTGCGCGACGTGATCGTGCGGCGGCTCGACAACGGTGGCAACCGGATACTGGTGCAATGCACGGGGGCTGACACTATCAAGTTCCACACCCATCTGCGTGCCGGGGGGTACGGTTTCCTGGTGTTGATGGGCGCTGGTGATTTTTGGCATCTGCGCAGTGATGGGGCGGGAGGCTGGTGGCCGGTCGGGCGCTATGACAATGCTGCCCTTGGGCGAATGTTCTTCGAGACCACGACCCAGTTCAGCCCGGGTGGATATGGCGCCTTGAACGGCAAGTTGCTGAACCGCGCCGACTGGCCCTGGCTGTGGGATCACGCGAAGCAATCGGGCATGTTGCGCCCCGACAACGATCGTGCGGGGGGCTGGAGCTACGGTGATGGTGTATCGACTTTTCGCCTGCCCGAGGCCCAGGGCGAATTCCTGCGGGTACTCGACGAGGATCGTGGGGTCGATGTCGGGCGTGGGGCGGGCAGCTGGCAAACCGGAACCAATATCACCGGCGACAACGGCCAGGCCCCGGCGGTGCACGGTATTGGCGAGATGGCCAAGGTAGGGGTCGATCCGACCTCGTTCAATGGAATGATCTACTACAACTTTGCGGCCAATACAGAAGTGATCTCAAGTGTTTTCTGGGGCATGGTGCGTCCGCGAAACATCGCCTATCCCGGCCGTATCAAACTTATCTGAGGTTCTCATGCCTGAATATCTTGTGAGCCCTGCCGGAGCGTTGATCGGGCCGGTGGTATTTCCTGTGGTTCCCGGGCTGGGTGTGCAGTTGCCGGCCAATGCCGTGGAATTGCCCAGCGAGTTGAGTCCGCCCGAAAAGGGATTCGCCTGGGCCTGGGTCGATGGTGCTCCCCAACTGTTGCCTGATCACCGCGGCCAGGTATTCCAGATCCATGGTGGTGCGGCAAGTACCTGGGAGCGCCTGGGTGATCTGCCCGAGGGACTGACTACCCAGCCCCGTCCCGATCCCTATCACGTTTGGCTCGATGACCGCTGGCAACTTGACCGGGAGGCCCGGGAGTCCGCGACTCTGGAACAGCTGCTGTTGGAGCGAGACAACCGTTTGCGTGAGGCGGCTATCCGCCTGGCCCCCCTGCAGTACGCCGTCGACCTTGGAGAGGCCTCTACCGAGGAGAAAAACGCCTTGCTCGATTGGAAGCGCTATTGCATCGCCTTGAATCGTATCGAACAGCAGCCCGGATATCCGTCCGAGATCGAGTGGCCGGTACTGGCGCCTTCCGTATTGAAGGCTCCATCCAACCCACTGTTCGCGCTGTTTCGTGGGAAGAACAAATGAAAGGAATCCTCTATGTCGATCACTGAAGAGCAGTTGCTCAAGATCATGCCGAACGCCCGCCGCCAAGCGGGCGTTTTCGTATCCCCGCTCAACGCTGCCATGGCTCGCCGGCAGATCGATACGCCCAAGCGCCAGGCGGCGTTCCTGGCGCAGATCGGCCATGAATCGGGGCAGTTGCAGTACGTGCGCGAGCTGGGCAACGACCAGTACCTGAGCAAGTACGACACCGGCACCCTGGCCGCGCGGCTGGGCAATACCCCCGAGGCCGATGGCGACGGCCAGCGCTATCGCGGGCGTGGGCTGATCCAGGTCACCGGGCGCAGCAACTATCGCCAGTGCAGCCTCGGCCTGTTCGGCGACGAGCGCCTGCTGGAGTTGCCCGAGCTGCTGGAGCAGGCGCAATGGGCCGCCGAATCGGCAGCCTGGTTCTGGGAACGGGCGGGGCTCAATGCCTTGGCCGATCGTGATGAGTTCAACGCCATCACCCGCCGTATCAATGGCGGCCTGAACGGCTTGGAAGATCGCCGCCAGCTCTGGGGCCGGGCGCGCTCGGTACTGGGCCTGCCGGCCGCCTGAGGCCGCCGGCCTGCGCCAAGGAGAATCAGCATGAACATTCGCAGTTGGCTGGCCGTGGCGGTCATGGCCGGGCTGCTCTATGCCCTGGGCTACATCACCGGGGTCGGCAGCGAGCGTAGCCGCAACCACGTCCTGGACGAGGCGCGCCTGCGCCAGTCCTTCGAACAGGGCCAGGCCCTGGGTACGGTCAAGGAGAAGGTGGTGGTCGAGTACGTCGACCGCATCGTCAAGGTCTACCAGGCGGGCGCCACGATTACCAAGGAGGTTCCTATCTATGTTTCCCAAGCCGCTGATAGTGCTTGCGTGGTGCCTGCCGGTTTTGTCCGGGTGCACGACGCCGGCGCCCGCAACCTGCCCGTGGCCGGAGGCCCCCGCGGCACTGATGGCGCCGCCTCGGGCCTTGCACTCTCTACCGTCGCCGCCAGCGTCGTCGACAACTACAACCAGTGCCACGCCAACGCCGAGCAACTGAAGGCGTTGCAGCAGTGGGTGCGCGAGTCCCAGGCCCTGCTGCAGGGCGCCCCGGCGGTGGCCCGGCATCCCTGAGGGGAACAGGAGACTTTCATGTCCGTACCGGATATTCGTAAACCTTCCGAACTGCTGCAGGCCATCGAGCGTGGCTTGCGCCAGGCCGAGCCGGGCTTGCAGGTGGGCACGCGCCAGGACTTCGACAACACCTCCGGGCAGCCCTGGCTTTTGCTGGATATCGAGCGTAACCAGCAGGCCCCGCGTTCCTCCCAGGGGCGCCAGGCGCAGTTGCTGCGCATCGTCCTGCAGCTGTATGTGCCGCGCCAGGCGGGTTCGACCCAGGCCGCCTGGGACCTGGCCAGCCGGCTGCTGACGGTGCTGGCGGATAACCGCTGGGGCTGGTCGGCCGAGCAGTGTGGCGCGGCGGGCAACATCGTCGCGCAGCCTTTGCCGGCGGCCGATCCGCAGCCGACCCATGACGCCTGGAGCCTGAGTTTCGAGCAGGCCATCTACCTGGGCCCGGCGCTGCTGGACGACCCTGTGGGCAAACCGCTGTTCGCCCGCACCTGGGAAGTCTCCAGCATCGACGATCCGAGCCAATACCGAGCCCTGGAGGACTGAACCATGTTCGATGCCTTCCTTAGGGTGCAACTGGCCCCGATCATCGAGCGCCTGGCCGAGATGGAAACCGAGCTGGACGACCTGCATCGGCGTGCCGAGAGTTTCTGCCGGATCGGCGTTTGCCATTCGGTGGACGCCGCCAGCAATACCTGCCGGGTCAGCCATGGCGACCTGCTGACCCCGGCCATCCGTTTCTTCAACCCCAGCGCTGGGGAGCAGAGCGAGTCGCGCATTCCTTCGGTGGGCGAGCAATGCCTGTTGCTCAACCACGGCGCGGGGGAGGGCGGGGGCCAGTCGGTGGCTTTGTTCGGGCTCAACAGCCAGCGCTTCCCCCCGGCCTCCACGGTCGCCGGCCTGACCCGGCGGCAATACCGCGATGGCAGCCAGAGCAGCTACGACGACACCAGCCATACCCTGAACTGGAGCAACGGCCCGGCGGCGTTCAGCGGCAGCCGTGAAGCGCTGGAGTTGAGCCTGGGCAATGCCCGCCTGGTGATGACCGCCGATGCCGTGGACCTGAGCCTGGGCGCCAGCGGCCTGCGGCTGGACGCCGGGGGCGTGCACTTGCGCGGCCCGCTGGTGGAGCACCAGGGCCGAGTCATCAGTACCGCATAAGGAGTTCGCCATGATCGGCGTTGATAGACACACCGGGGCAGCGGTCGATGACTGGCTGCAATTCGTCCAGCGTGCCACCCGAGCGCTGACCACCCCTTTGGGCACCCGGCAGAAGCGACCGCTGTACGGTTCGCTGATTCCCCAGTTGCTGGGGCGCAATCTTGGCGACGACCTGCTGGTCCTGGCCCAGAGCCACGCCGCCGAGGCGTTCTACAACAAGGCCAACGGCATCGCCGACTTCGAGCCCGAGGTCATCGTCGCCAGTCGCCAGGGCGCGGGCGTGCTGCTGCGCTTCGCCGGGACCTGGAACAACCGCCGGCAATCCTTCGAGGTGGTGACATGAGCATGCTGATTCCCGGGCAGAACCAGCTCGAAGAACCGGAGATCGTCAAGGTCGATGAGTTCGAGCCGTTGCTGGCCGAGTTCAAGGCCTTCGTCCTTGACTATGTGGCTGCCCGTTCCCCGGAGCAGGCGGCCAAGTTGCGCACCAGCCTGGATAACGAAAGCGAACTGCTGACCATGGCCCTGGAGGCCTTCTGCGTGCGCTTGCAGACCCACGAGCGCAAGTACAACGCACGGATTCGGCAGATGCTGGCGTGGTGGGCCACTGGCAGCAACCTGGACGCGCGCCTGGCCGACATGGGCCTGGAGCGCCAGTTGCTGGTGCCGGGCGACGACCAGGCCTTTCCGCCGGTGCCGCCGGTGTACGAAAGCGACGACGATGCGCGGCTGCGCTATTACCTGGCGCCCCATGCGCCAGCGGCCGGTTCGCGCATGCAGTATCGACGGGAGATCTTCACCCTGGGGGAGCGGCCGGTGGTCAAGGTCGACTCCGGCGACGCCGGGGTGGTGACGGTCACCTACACCTTCGACCCGGATGGCTTCGCCGTCCAGGTCAAGGATGGCAATGCCCGCCGCACGGCACCGGGGGAGGTGATGGTGACGGTGCTGTCACGCTCCGGGGATGGCGTGCCGTCTGCTGAGCTTCTGGAGGCTGTTCGCAAGCATTTTGCTCGTGATGACGTGCGCCCGGAAACCGACAAGGTCAGGGTGCAGGGCGCCCAGGTCAAAGACTACAAGATCCGTGTGATAGCCAAGATACATGCAGGCCCTGATTCCGGATTGACCAAGGTGGCCGTTGAGCAGCAGCTACGTCGATATGCCGAGTCGTGCCACCGGCTTGAGGGACGGGTCGATCCCAGTTGGATCGATTACACCCTGCATGCCGCGGGCGCGGTGCAATTGGAAATTCTCGAGCCGCAGCAGCCGGTGGTCACCACGGCGTTTCAGGCGCCTTATTGCACAGAGGTGCAGGTGGAGGTCCGTACGTTATGACTGGCTCGTCGATCTTGCCCGGGCTGCTTCCTGCCAACAGCTCATCCCTGGAAAAGGCCTTGGACCTTGGCTTCGGCAGTCTGCTGGAGCGAGTGGCACCACCGTTTCCCGAACTGATGACCCCCAAGGCCACGCCTGTCGAGTTCTTGCCGTACCTGGCGGCGGATCGTGGCGTCGGGGAGTGGAGCTCCGAGGCCCGGGAATCCGAAAAACGCCTGACTGTCGAATTGGCCTGGCCCACGAAGCGCCAGGCGGGTACCCGACGCGCCTTGGAAAACGCCGTACGTGGCCTGGAGCTGATGCCTGAGGTGGTTGCCTGGCATGAGCGAGAACCGGCTGGTGCGCCCTACAGCTTTTCTGTACGGGCCTATTCCCAGCGGCCCTACAGCGAAGCAATCAATGACCGCCTGGATCGGCGCCTGGCCGAGGCCAAGAGTGAGAGGGACATCCTCTCTGTCTCGGTAGGCCTGGGTACCAGCGGCCAGCACTACGTTGCCGCAACCACGATATGCGGCGAGATGTCGACCATCTATCCACTGGCCCTCGATGGCCTGCAAAGCTCCGGGATGGCCTTCATGGCAGCCGGGGCCTACATCGTCGAGAGCTCTACCATTTATCCTCAGGGGGCATGAATGTCCGACTATTACACCCTGCTGACGCAGGCAGGGATTGCCTATGAAACCGCCTGCAAGGCAGCGGGTACGCCGATTCGCTTGTCCAAGTTTTCCGTGGGGGATGGCAATGGCGCCGTCTACAACCCCGACGCCTCTGCTACGGCGCTGCGTCGGGAGGTCTGGCGGGGCGACTTGAACGCGCTGTACCAGGATCCGAAGAACCCCAGTTGGCTGATGGCCGAGGCCACCATTCCCGATGATGTTGGCGGGTGGTATGTCCGAGAAGCGGGAATCTGGACCGACACGGGTATTTTGTATGCGGTTATCAAGTATGCGGAGTCCTACAAGCCGGTCCTGGCTACATCCGGGCAAGGCAAGGAGTTCTACCTACGGGCGATCTTCCAGAGCAGCAACGCGGCCCAGGTCACGTTGCTGGTGGACGACACCCTCGTCAAGGCTACTCGTTCCTGGGTAGCCGGGTACGTTGCCGACGAACTGGCCAAGCTCGACCAGAAACAGTCCGTGCGCGCAGCCAGCACTGCCAACATCACACTCTCCGGTGCGCAAAAGATCGATGGTGTCGCTGTCGTCGAGGGAGATCGGGTTTTGGTCAAGTCCCAGGTGGCGGCCAAAGACAACGGGATCTATGTCGTGGCCAACGGCCCTTGGCTACGGGCCACGGATGCGAACTCCAATGCCAAGGTCACGCCCGCCTTGAGTGTGTCGGTAGAGGAGGGTGCGACGCTTGCCGACACCATCTGGCAGTTGGTCACGGACGGTGTGATCGTACTGGGGACTACAGCCCTGACATTCCAGAACATCAGTCAGGGATTCGCGCCCTTAAATGCTCCGGCGCTGCTTAACCCAACAGCCAATACCCCTGTGCAATTCAATAACGGCAAGGCATTGGCTACGACTGAGTTCGTGCAGCGAGCCTTGGGCAGTCGCAGTGGATATACGGACTACCAGGCGGCAAGTGGCGTCATTCCTGTCACGGATGCCGGTAAGTACATTGGCTTCAATCGGGGGAGTGCCCAAGCCTATGCACTGCCTGATGCCAATACGCTGCCGCTGGGAACCAGCTTTTATCTTGAAGCGGTCGGGGGCGATGTTTCCCTGACGGCAGCCAATTCAAGATTCGCCGGCCCCGCCGCCCAGGTTGTTTCGCCTACCTATGTGTTGAGGAATGGCACGGCCTGCGAGTTCATCGTCATGTCGAGCGCTTCGGTCGGCGAGCCTGGTTTGTCCTATCGAGTGGTGGGTGGGGTCGGTAAAGCGCTGCTCGCCCGCAACGGTTTCGAACGCATGCCAAACGGGCTTATCCGCATGTGGGGCGATGGTGTGGCTGGGGGCGATCCCAGCCACTTGTCCTTCGGTAGTTCGATTGCGAAGACGGCTTACAACCCTTTCCCGATGGCCTTTCCGAACGAATTGTTCGGAGTGCTCGTCACACATCGTTCCGCAGGCGGAGTGGCGATTCCGGTGGTGACAACGGGTGAAACGGTCAATGGGTTCAAATCTGCGGCATCTTGGGCAAATGACATTGCAATTCACTGGCAGGCCATTGGCCGTTGAGGAGACCTGATGAAATTCAGTCCCAGTAACAATCAGTTTTTCCCCGAGGACTTCGGCTATCAGGATCACGCTATTCCCGATGATGCAGTCGAGGTTCCTGAAGAGGATTTCATCGCTGCCATGCAGCGAGCGCCGGGAGCCACGCTGGCGCTGGAGCATGGTCGGGTGGTGATACTGCCAGCTTCCACTGAAGAACCGGCCGAACACTCCGCCGCGCTGGAGCGTTTCTGGCGGTCGCAGCAGCTTATGCGCACCGACAACCTGGTTGCTCGTCATCGTGACGAGCTTGAGAGAGCGGATAAGACCACGCTGTCCGCCGAGCGCTATTCAGCATTGCAGAGCTATCGGCAAGCCCTTCGCCAATGGCCCCAGTCGGGAAGGTTTCCGTTGAGCGAGCATCGTCCCTCCGCTCCGTCCTGGTTGGCTGACGCCATTCAATGAACGCCCCGCTTGCCCCGGGGCGTTTTCTTTTCCTCTTTGCTGCACCCACTCACTGCCCCGCTTATCCCGGGGCTTTTTCATGTATGGAGACATTCACATGGCTATCCGCCAGAAATACACCGTGCTCGTGCCATTTCCCACCGGTGGTGGGCACTGGTCGAGCGTCGGCGAAGAACTCGACCTGCTCGATGTCCAGGCCAGCGCGCTGCACAGTGCCGGGCGCCTGGAGCTGACCAGCGTCCTTGCGGCGCAGACCCCATCCACCAAGGCCGCCAAGGCCGCGACCAAGAAGGCTGACTGACCATGGCTGAGGTTTTGAACTTCGAGCACAACGGCATCACCGTCAATGCCAGCGAATCCCCCGAGGCCATGGGTGGCCTGGGCGACAACGTCATCGGCCTGGTGGGCACCGCGCCCAACGCCCATGCCTCGCTGGCCAAGAACACGCCGATCCGCATCAGCAACTTCAGCACCCAGGCGTTGCTGGACCCTACCGGCGCCGAGGCCGGCACGCTGTTCCAGGCGGTGCTGCAGATCCTCAAGGTGGTCAAGGTGCCGGTCTACGTGGTGATCGTCGACGAGGGCGCGACCCCGGCCGACACCTTGAACAACGTGATCGGCGGCGACGAGGCGGTGACCGGGCGCAAGCTGGGCCTGGCGGCCCTGAGCAGCGTGCCCGAGGACCTGACCATCATCGGCGCCCCGGGCTTCACCGGCAGCAAGGCGGTGGCCGGTGAGTTCGCCGCGTTCGGCAAGCGCATCAAGGCGCGGGTGGTGCTCGATGGCAAGGATGCCTCGGTGGCCGACCAGGTGGCGTACAGCAAGGAACTGGGCGGCGCCGACCTGGGCTTCGACCGCTGCCTGGTGGTGCACAACCTGCCGGCGGTGTACTCCAAGGCGGCCAAGGCCAATGTGTTCCTGGCCCCATCGAGCCTGGCCATCGCGGCCCTGGCCAAGGTCAAGCAGTGGGAGAGTCCGGGCAACCAGGTGACCTTCGCCGAAGATGTTTCGCGCAGCGTGGAATACAACATCCTCGACACCTCCACTGAGGGCGACCTGCTCAACCGCCATGGCATCAGCTACTACGCACGCACCGTGCTGGGCGGCTTCTCGCTGCTGGGCAACCGCTCCATCACCGGCAAGTTCATCAGCTACGTCGGCCTGGAGGACGCCATCAGCCGCAAGCTGGTCAAGGCCGGGCAGAAGGCCATGGCCAAGAACCTGACCAAGTCGTTCATGGACCAGGAGGTCAAGCGCATCAACGACTGGCTGCAGACCCTGGTGGCCGACGAGACCATCCCGGGCGGCAAGGTCTACCTGCACCCCGAGCTCAACAGCGTCGAGAAGTACAAGAACGGTACCTGGTACGTGGTCATCGACTACGGCCGCTACGCGCCGAACGAGCACATGATTTATCAACTCAATGCCCGCGATGAAATCATCGAGCAGTTCCTGGAGGACGTTCTCTAATGTTTACCAACCGAGTCAGACAGGCCATCGCGGCCACCCTGCAAGGCCTGCCGCTGTCGGCGACGGTGGAGGAGTTCACGCCACCGAAGATCGAGTTCGAGATGCAGGAAATGCGTGGCGGGCGTTTCATCGGCGAGGAAATGGCCAAGGGCGGCAAGGTCCTGGGGGCCAAGCTGGTGCTGCAAGGCGCAGGTCCGGAAATCATGCTGGCCCTGGGCGTCAGCGTGGGTGACGACATTCTGCTCAACGTCCGGGAAGCCGGGCAGGACCAGGACGGCAACACCTACTTCATCTACCACACCGTGGGCGGCAAGCTGAAGTCGCTGGAAGAGGCCCCGCTGAAGATGGGCGAGCAGCCCAAGACCACCCTGGAATTGAGCTGCCGCACCTACAACCGCCTGGAAAACGGCGTGCCGGTGATCGACGTCGATGTGCGCACCCAGAAGTTCATGCTCAACGGGGTCGACATCCTCGGCGCGGCGCGGCGTGCGGTGTTGCTGCCCTAAACGGCGCGACCCTTCCTTGCCAATGCCGGTCAGTCAAGCGCGGTGATCCCCTGCAGGAGCAGCCAGTCGACGCTCGATTGCTCGCGAGGGGCGTTAAGCCAGTGGATGAACCCAGCACCCTGAAGTCCATCGCGGGCAAGCCTCGCTCCTACAAGTTCCCCAACTGATCGGCATTGCCCTTTCATGCCTCCGGTGCCTGAGCTGTTCTGCCGCCGACGGCGTTTTTGTTTTTCCAAGGAATTGATCTCATGTCCTGGACACCTCCGGTCCATGTGCTGCTGGCGCCGATTACCGGCGACGATGGCAGTACCCTTGAGCGGATCACGCTCAAGCCTTTGTTCTACGCTGCGCAAAAAGAAGCCCTGGCCCGTGCCGGGGATGATGAAGACGATCAGTTCTTCGCCCTGGCCAAGCTCGCCACGGGGCTGTCCGACAAGGAGCTGGACCAGCTCAAGCGTCCGGACTACGTGAGCATTGCCCAGTACGTACACGATATGTCGACCCGTCCAACTTCCTACTTCCTGGAGCAGGACGAGCAGGCCGACCCGGACCAGGTACCGCTGCTGTTGCCGCTGGACCTGGCCGGCCAGGGCCGGACGTCGCTGACCCTGGAGATGCCAGCGCTGCGCGCGACCAAGGTGATGAAGAAACTCGCGACGCCCAAGGAACGGGCCGAGTTCATCACCGCCCATTGCACCGGTCTGATGATCCCGGACCTGGCCATGCTGACCGTGCCGGACTGGACCCAGTTGCAGGTGCGCATCGACGATTTTTTAAACCAACCGGCGGACTTCTTTCGCAGCGCGACATCGAAGTGATCCTCGATGTGGTGCCGCTGATCTACTCGGTGACCGAGGCCGAGATCCTGGAGTGGGACGCCGGCAAGGCCATGCGTCGCTACGACATAGCGATGACCCGCCTGGGCCTGAACAAGGAGTAGCGTGCGATGGCACAAGGTAATTTTTCCCTGAGGTTCGCCACGGTGCAGCAGGCTGGCGGATTGTCCGCCGATGTCACTGCGACGTTGCAGTGGTCGGCCCCGCTGCCGGAGCGCGATGGCGCCCTTGGCGGCGGGCTCAGGCAGCTGGTTCGCGGGCAGGAACGACTGCTGGCGGTGATCGAATCCCTCAGGGGCGTGCTGGTCTCCCAGCGTTCGTTGCTGATGACCCTCAATGACCGCCAGGTCCTGGCCGCACCTGCTGCGACGCAGCCAGCCAAGGCCTCGGTGCTGGACAACACGCCCCTGAGCCATCTCAAGCCGGCCATCGGCCTGGATACCGCGATGGTGGAGCTCAAGCGGGTGCTGCCGCTGACCGCCGAGCAGCAGCGGCAGATGGTGGAGCAGCACATCAAGCTGGCCAACGAACCCCTGGTGGCGCCCTCCGGTGCCACGGCCACCGACCTGGTGCGGGTCGGGCTGGCGGCGGCCAGGGCCGGGGTCGGCGTCGAGGGTTCGGGCGCTTCGGCCCAGTACCAGCCGCAGCAGGTGCTGGACTTTGCCCGGGATGCGGCGCTGGTCGGCTCCGGCCTGGAGTTGAAGGTCAAGCAGGCGGGGGACTTGCTGTTGGGCTGGCGCAGTGCGATGCAGCTCGACCGCGGCCAACGCCTGGACCTGGCCGATGCCACCCAGCACTTGGGCAGCGGGCTCAAGGTCTCGGCGGCGGACATCGGTTCGATCCTCGGCCGTTATGGCGGTAACGCGGTGGCCGCGGGCATGACCCCGGAACAAGCGGCCGCGCTGCTGGCCGCCTTGCTCAATTCGGGGGTCGACCAGGCCAGTGCCGGAGTGGCATTGGCCCAGTTCAGCCAGGCCCTGGTCCAGGGTGACAAGGCCTCGCCGGAGCAGCTTGCGGCCTGGCGTGAGCTCAAGCTCGATCCACGAGCCGTGGCTCGCGATATGCAAACCCAGGCGCCGCAGACGATCCAGGCGGTGCTCGCGGCGTTGCAGGCACGACCGGCCGAACGCCAGGGCGCCATCGCCGCGCAGCTGTTCGCCGACAATGGGGCTTTGCAGGCGCTGTTGCCACGCCTGGACGGGCTGGCCCAGGCCTTTGCCCTGGTGGCGGACAAGCCGCAGTACGCCAGCTCGCTGCGCGATGGCCAGGGGGCGGTGGCCAAGGCTGCCCAGGAGGCTGCGCAAACGCCCCAGGCCCAGTGGAACCGCCTCGATGCCCAGGTCGATGGCTTCAAGAGCTCCGTGGGTTCGGCGGTGCTGGCCGACTACGGCAGTTCGTTGACCGGCGCTGGTGCGGTGCTGCAGAAGTTCGGCGAACTGGCGCAGATGTTCCCTCATGTGGCCGCTGCCCTGGCGATCTCGGTGGCTGCGGTTTCGGCGCTGGTGAAGCTCAAGGGCCTCTACACCGATGTCAGTGACCTGTTCTCGTTGGGCAAGAAGCCTCGCGGGCCCCAACCTCCGGCGGGAGGGGCGGGTGGCGGTGCTATTCGCTCACGGCTGGGGCCGGTGTTCTCGCGCTTGACCAGCACGCTGTCGAACCTGGCTGGCAGGAGCGCGGTAGCCGTGCAAGCGGCGGGCAGGGGACTGGGCGCGGCGGTGTCTGGCCTCGGGACCCGGTTGGCCACGGTGACCCGGCAGGCTTCTGCCCGGGTGGCTGCCAGCGCCGGGCAGCTGTCATCGCGGTTGGGAACAGCGATGTCCGGGTTGGCCACCCGAGCGGCGGCCATGGGCCGCCTGGCCGCTGAGCGGGTGGGTTCCACGGTGGGCCGGCGTTTTTCCGGCAAGGCCCCGCGACTTTCCGCAGGGGCCGGAGGCAAGCTGATGGGCAAGCTGTTCCGTCCCTTGAGCCTGATCGAGGCTGGAGTCGACCTGGTCCAGGGCTGGCGCGCGGGTGACTCCGGCAAGGTCGGGGCCGCCGTGGGTTCGCTCGGCGGTGGCCTGGCGGGCACATATGCCGGGGCCAGCGCCGGAGCGGCGATCGGCACGCTGATCTTCCCCGGTGTCGGTACTGCCATCGGTGGCCTGCTGGGTGGCGCCCTGGGCGGCCTGGCCGGCGGCGAGGCCGGTGCCTGGCTCGGTGACAAGCTTGGCCGCCAGGCGGACCGCCTGGCCGCGCCGGCAGCGGTCAGCCAGAACCTGGCGGCAGCCCAGGCCGACAACCGACAGATCAACTTTGCCCCGGTGGTGCATATCCACGGCCAGGACCAGGCCAGCGCCCAGCAACTGGCCGACCGGGTGGTGCAGCAACTGCAAGCGCAGTGGCTGCCGCTGATGGGCGATTCACTGGCCGTGCGGCGTGGCGCGGCGTTGACCGATGGAGTGGCGTGATGAAACAGCAGATGGCATTGGGAGAATTCATCTTCGGCCTGTCCCGCAGCTTTGCCTATGACGCCCTGGTGCGTACCACCGATGGGGGCTGGAAGCCCTTGAACATCCTGGTGAGCAAACCGCGCACCAACCAGGGCGGGCAGGGCCTGGAAACCTTGAAGATCACCGGCAAGGCCATGTACGGCGTGGCCATGGCGCGCCTCGACGAGTTGCGCGCCTTGCAGGCCCGCCGTGTGCCACTGCCGTTGATCGACGGCGTGGGGCGCAACTGGGGGCGCTGGGTGATCAAGAGCGTCACCGAAACCCAGAGTTCGGTCATCGACGACGGTACGGCGATGCTGATCGATTGGGTGGTGGATCTGGAGGAGTTCGCCAATGCGTAGGGCTCGAAGCATCGCCGGCGATTCGGCGAACCTGTTGCTGTACCGCGAATTGGCCCGCAGCGACGACGAGGTCGAGGAGGCGTTCTGGCGTCTCAATCCCGGGCTCGCGGAGTTGGGGCCTGTGTTGCCGGCCGGAGTCTGGGTACTGCTGCCGGAAGTGGCAGCGCGGCCGCGGGCGCTGGCGCCGGTTTCGGCCTGGGATTGAGGAGGCCACATGACACTTGGATTTACACCGGTGGTGGAGATCTACGGCGCCAACTCGGAGCTGATCATGCAGCGCTTGCTGGATTGGCAGCATGTGGATGCCGCGGGCATCGAGTCCGACCAGCTCCAACTGACCCTGGACATCGAGGGCCTGGAGGGCCTGCCGAGCCTGGGCGGGAAGATCGGCTTGCGGGTCGGCTATCGGGAAACCGGGTTGGTGGACAAGGGCTTGTTCGTGGTGAACCAGCGCACCCCGTTGCTGTTTCCCATGCGCTTGAAGCTGGTGGCCACCGCCGCGCCCTTCGGCGCGGCCGATGAGAGTGGTTTCCGCCAGCGTCGCAGTGCCAGCCATGGACCCACGACCCTCGGCGCGCTGTTTCGCCAACTGGTCAGCCGCCATGGTTTTTCACCCAGGGTGGCTGCGGAGCTCGAAGGCAAGGTCATCGAGCACATCGACCAGTCCAACGAAACCGACATGGGCTTCCTGACGCGCCTGGCCCGGCGCTACGACGCGGTCACCAAGCCGATCAACGGCCTTTATGTGCTGGCCCGCAGCGGCCAGGTCAAGTCCCTCTCGGGCAAGCCGCTGGAAGATGTGACGCTGAGCGTGACCCGTGACAATCGCCCGGGGGACCGGGCCTTCATCACTGCCTCGCTCGACGAGACGGCACGGATGAAGTACGGCGGTTGCATCACCGCCTGGTGGGATGGTGCGGCGGGCCAGGAGCGGCGGGTGAGCCTGGGACTCAAGCCGTTCAAGACCTTGCGCCAGCGGTATCAGAGCGAGGTCGAGGCACGGGCAGCGGCGGAAGGCGAGATACGCAAGCTGGAGCGGGCGGCGCGCAAGGTCAACATCGATTGCCCGGGCAATCCCGCCCTGGCGGCCGAAGGCTTGCTGTTGCTGGATTCAAGCTGGCCGGGGTTCATGCAGGGGCGCTGGTCGATCGACAAGGTGACGGCCAGCGGCAGCCGTGAACAGAGCTATCGCTGCCTGGTCAGCGCCAGTTGCCTGGGCGCCTAGGTGGCGGGGTGGCTCGCAGCCCGGCTCTTGTGGGCTGGGCGGTTGAAATCGAAGGAATTGCAAGATGCTCAAAGAATGCAGGTGCGGTAGTTGTAAACGACTGCTCGCCCGGGTGGGCGAGTTCACGGAGCTCCAGATCAAGTGCTCGCGTTGCGGCACCTTGAATCATGTGAAGGGCTTGAACCTCGGGCGAGCGCCTGGCATGGGGACGGCGGCCACCACGGAACAGGGGGCGTTCGAGCCCGGTTGAGCCTTCTCTCATCATCATGCGCCTTGGTGCGGCCGCGCCAGGGTGGTGACGAATGCTGTTTCCCAAGGCCCGTCGGCAGGGGAGTAGCTAGCTCTTTTGCACCGTAAACGGTCGGCAGGGCAGAGATCTGCCGGGTGGTTGGCCGGGTGCAAAAAACTTCCCGGACAAGGGTGTCCGGGGAGACATTCAAATAGTAAGGAGAAACAAAAATGGCTGAGAAATACATTTCGGTGACCGCGGTGAACGGTCAGGCGGCGCTGGTTTCCGTAGGCAGCGTTTCCAAGGTGATCGACCAGGGCAACTACCGGGTGATCTACCAGGGCTCGGACACCAACAACTACCAGGTCACCAATACCCTGGCGTCGTTGAAAGTGGCGCTGAACGCGGTGTAGGTGCTGTGGCAGGCAGCATTGCGTGAAGCTTGGGAACTTCGTGCGATTGCCTTCGAGCGGCATGGATACGGAGTCTTCATGGGACACGCAATGCCCTGCATCGCGCACGAGCCAGAGAGCCTGGAGCTCCCCTCATCGCCCTCGAGCGACGCTTCTTGCGCAATCCTGCGCAGGACAATCGACTTCAAGGTGAAAAAATGGAAGCAGTTCCAGTGGGTAACCACTTCGTATCGATCTATCCGATTCCGGCCGGCATCACCACCATCGTGGATCCGGCCAAGAATACCCATGGCGTCACCCTTCGCACGGGGTACATCGCGCCATCCAACGGCGCTGTCGACCTCTACTGTGGCCAGGTGGCGCCGACAATGCCCGGCGACAGGACCGTGCCCATCATTTTCTCGGGCAATGGCAACAGCGCCGCCGGGTCGCATTCGGAAGTCGTGTTGCCCTATCCACTGTTCATTCCTGCGGGTAAAGGGCTGTGGCTGGGTACTTCGGTGCCTGCCAGCACCCCACGACCCGCTGGCATTGCCCTAACCTGGGATTTCCTGGGTTGATCTGCCCCAGGGCCCTGGCCTCACGAGGGTTGAGGGCCCTGGGACGGCGTGTCACTTGCAAGCCATGGGGCCTGGTGTAGGTTAGGCACATGCCCGCCTCATCAGGAGATCAATGTGAAAGAAATCACCCAGCTTGCCGCGGAACTTGGCCGTCGCCTGCAGGTTCTCAATGCCCACGTCAGTACGGCGGAGTCTTGTACGGGCGGCGGGATCGCCGAGGCCATCACCCGGGTGCCGGGCAGCTCGGCCTGGTTCGAGGCCGGCTACGTGACCTATTCCAATCGCCAGAAGACCGAGCAATTGGGAGTGCCCACGGGGCTTTTCGAGTCGGTGGGAGCCGTCAGCCGCGAAGTGGTGGAGGCCATGGTCCGTGGCGCCCAGGCTCGCAGCCATGCGCGTTTCGCCGTGGCGGTCAGTGGCATCGCCGGACCGGATGGCGGCTCGCCGCAAAAGCCGGTGGGCACCGTATGGCTGGCCTGGGGCGTGGGCGAGCGACAGGTGAGCGAGTGCCGGCACTTCCCCGGCAACCGCGATGAAGTCCGCCGACAAACGGTGAAGGCCGCCCTAGAGGGGCTGCTGCAACATGCGGCGGCAGAAATCGCAAATCAGGGGTAGGCGATCTGCGAACGCTGTGGAATAATACTGGCTACTTATACAGGTGTTGGCCGTCAGGCCTTATTGATTACGTGAGGACTTTAATGGACGACAACAAGAAGAAAGCCTTGGCTGCGGCCCTGGGTCAGATCGAACGTCAATTCGGCAAGGGTGCCGTAATGCGTATGGGCGATCATGACCGCCAGGCGATCCCGGCCATTTCCACTGGCTCTCTGGGTCTGGACATCGCTCTGGGCATTGGCGGCCTGCCGAAAGGCCGTATCGTTGAAATCTACGGTCCTGAGTCGTCCGGTAAAACTACCCTGACCCTGTCGGTCATCGCCCAGGCACAGAAAGCCGGCGCTACCTGCGCGTTCGTCGACGCCGAGCATGCCCTGGACCCGGAATACGCTGGCAAGCTGGGCGTCAATGTCGACGACCTGCTGGTTTCCCAGCCGGATACCGGCGAGCAGGCCCTGGAAATCACCGACATGCTGGTGCGTTCCAATGCGGTTGACGTGATCATCGTCGACTCCGTGGCGGCCCTGGTACCCAAGGCCGAGATCGAAGGCGAGATGGGCGACATGCACGTGGGCTTGCAAGCCCGCCTGATGTCCCAGGCGCTGCGCAAGATCACCGGTAACATCAAGAACGCCAACTGCCTGGTTATCTTCATCAACCAGATCCGTATGAAGATCGGCGTGATGTTCGGTAGCCCGGAAACCACCACCGGTGGTAACGCCCTGAAGTTCTACGCTTCCGTTCGTCTCGACATCCGCCGTACCGGCGCGGTGAAGGAAGGCGACGAGGTGGTGGGCAGCGAAACTCGGGTCAAGATCGTCAAGAACAAGGTGGCTCCACCTTTCCGCCAGGCCGAGTTCCAGATCCTCTACGGCAAGGGCATCTACCTCAACGGCGAGATCATCGACCTGGGCGTGCTGCATGGCTTCCTGGAGAAATCCGGTGCCTGGTACAGCTACCAGGGCAACAAGATCGGCCAGGGCAAGGCCAACTCGGCCAAGTTCCTGCAGGACAACCCGGAAATCGGCAACGCGTTGGAGAAGCAGATCCGCGACAAGCTGTTGAGCGGTTCGCCGGACCTCAAGTCCAACCCGGTCAAAGAGACCGAAGACGACATGGCCGACGCTGACTTCTGATTGGCCCCATGATCGCCGTACTCGATACCCTCGTCGCGGTGCGGCGAGCTGCAATGGACCTGCTCGCGCGACGCGAGCATGGTCGAGTCGAGCTGACGCGCAAGTTGCGTCAGCGCGGCGCCTCTCCTGAAATGATCGACACTGCTCTCGACCGCTTGACGGAAGAGGGTTTGTTGTCCGAATCCCGCTATCTCGAAAGCTTCATTTCCTACCGTGCCCGCTCGGGCTACGGGCCTATGCGCATCCGTGAAGAGCTTGGCCAGCGTGGTTTGCAACGCAGTGATATCGAACTTGCCTTGCGTGAGTGCGGAATCGACTGGCAGGAGCAACTACGGGATGTCTGGCAGCGCAAGTTCGCCGGGCAGCTACCAGCCGATGCCCGGGAGCGTGCCCGCCAAGGACGTTTCCTGGCATACCGTGGATACCCCGTGGAAATGATCAATCGCGTGTTGAGCCGTCGCGGCCTGGATGATTGAGAGCTTGCCCGCCGCATGAAGCAGCGGGCGAGGGTGTCGATCAGTTGGCCTTGCTGGTTTCCCTTTCTCGTGGTGCGGCCTTGGCTTGTTGCCTGGACCAGTTTTCCGGCCGGTTGATGAAGTCGATAAGCTCGCGCAGGCGGCCATTGTCACGGGCATTGAAAGCGAACGACAGCCGCGCCAGATGGCTGAATTGCACGTCGTCCTGCTCTTCGGCGCTGTAGGCATGCTGGTGGAACTGGCCGCTCAGGCACAGGTCGGCGAACTCCTTGTGCATCCTCTGCAGTGCCTGCTCATTGAGGTTGTGGTTCATGCGGATGACGAACTGCTGCTTGAGCCAGCGACTGGAGTGGAAGTTGGCATAGAACTGCTGGATTTCCTGTACCGCTTCTTCGGTGCTGTGCACCAGGCGCATCAGCTTCATGTCACTGGGCAGGATGTAGCGATTGGCTTCCAGTTGGTTCTGGATGAAATCCAGGGCGCCTTGCCAGAACTGCCCTCCGGGAGTGTCCAGCAACACCACGGGTACCAGCGGGCTCTTGCCGGTCTGGATCAGGGTCAACACTTCGAGGGCTTCATCGAGAGTGCCGAAGCCGCCGGGGCACAGCACCAGGGCGTCGGCTTCCTTGACGAAGAACAGCTTGCGGGTGAAGAAGAAGTGGAATGACAGCAGGTTTTCGGTACCGCCAACGGTTGGGTTGGCGTGCTGTTCGAAGGGTAGGGTGATGTTGAAGCCCAGGCTGTGTTCCAATCCGGCACCATCGTGGGCCGCGGCCATGATGCCGCCGCCGGCTCCGGTGATGACCATCAGGTCAGAGCGAGCCAGGGCCGCCCCCAGTTCCCTGGCCATGGCATACAGCGGATGTTCGCTGGGCGTACGGGCCGAGCCGAACACCGTTACCTTGCGCCGGCCCTTGAATTGCTCGAGCACCCTGAAGGCGTGCTCCAGTTCCCGTAGGGCCTGCAAGGTGATCTTGGCGTTCCAGCGGTTGAGGTCCTCTTCGGCCATGCGCAGCACGGTAAGGACCATATCGCGATAAAGAGGGATGTTCGGGCTGTTGGGGGCAATCAGGGTAAGTTGCTTTTCGACCTGGCTCGTGAAGTCGATGCCATTGCTTTGAAAGTGGCGGGCCAGCAGCTCATTCGTTTGGTAGGGCATTCAGCTTCTCCTTCTGCACAGAACCTGATGCACGCCCGGCATGTACCAGCGCGCCACGACACTGCCTGTGTCGCCGTCTGCCAGGCTGGCGGCCTGGGCAGTTCTTCGAGCCGGTCACGACTGGCGATTGTGGGGCGTGGCCGGCTCGCCCTCAGAGGTCCTGCTTTCCTTTATTTGAGAAAAACGTGCACTGCAAGACGCGGTTGACGGCCTCCTGAACCGCCGTGGGCAATCATCGGGAATCTCTTAACATGGCTCGATCATGTGCCCATGAAGTCTTGGCTGGCAACTGCTTCTTGCTGATTTTTCAGCTGTGCGCGCCGCTTATCAGAAGAAGCGGCAGCGCTTGCAGGCTCTGATTTACTAAGTGGTAGCGCATGATCTGGAAGCGAGTCCGGGGCGAGGTTTGCATGGTTTTTGTCGGCATCGGCCAGGCGCATGGAGGCAATGGATGACCACGGTCACGCTGGATATCGATCCGCAGCTCTACCAAGTATTACAGGAAGCCGCGGCAGCCCATCGATTGAGCCTGGAGGAGGAGTGTCGCCGTCGTTTGGCGGGAGAGGAACGGCCTTCGCCTTATTTGCAGGCTCTGGTGGCGGAGTTGCGCGCCGACGATCAGCAGCGGCGCGCAGCCCACGATTGATCATTTCTTCTTTGGGGCGCCTTGTGATGGGCAGTCCGATTCCTGGAAGCGCGCGGAGGCCACCGGGCGATTGGTCCGGTTCTCGGTGAACTCGTAACGCATGACCGCGCCCTTGGCCATCAGTTTGCGATAATTAGGGTTGCGGCAGACGCTGGCTCCCAGTTGCAGGTAGACGGCCTTGGGGTTGGCGCGCATTTGCGCGGCGTGGGCAGCCTGGACGCTCAAGTGGTTGATCAACTCCTTGCCGTCGACGGTGTACCCTTGGTCAAGGATGTTTTCGTTGATTTCCCGGGGAGTGCCGATGTTGCTTTCCGCTGCGACCTTCTCCAGCATCTTGCTCAGTTCGAATTCTTGCAGCGACGCCGCCTGGGCACCCAGGGGCAGGGCCAGCAGAAGGGCGACGGTAGGAATGGTAAAGCGCAACATGAAACTCTCCTGGTGCAGTGACTGATGTTTCGACCCGTCACTCGACTGTGCGTTCAGTGGCGTCGGATTATAGGTGCAGAGTCAGGAAGGCGGTACAGGTTTGCATAGATAGCTCTGATAAACTTGCGCGACTTTTCCTCTTCGAGTCATTTTTGTGTCGATTCCCCCCTCTTGCCGGTGTGGCCAGCGATGAGCCATGCGGTTTCCCGTCTACGCGACCAGCGTATGGCTCGCGTGCTCAAGCCTTTTGTCGCCCGTGGTTCCCGGGCTGAACGCTGCCCGCGTTGCCGGGTGATCCCCAGCCATTGCCTGTGTGCCTGGCGACCCAAGGTCACGGCCGACTCGGCCATGTGCCTGGTGATGCACGATGTCGAACCGCTCAAACCGAGCAATACCGGCTGGCTGATCGCCGACGTGGTTGCCGACACTTCGGCGTTTCACTGGTCGCGCACCGAGGTGGATCCACAGTTGCTGGCGCTTCTGGCCGATCCGCAATGGCAGCCGTATATCGTGTTTCCGGGGGAGTTCGTGGCGCCGCAGCGGGTGGTTACCGAGGTCCGGCGCCAGGAGGGCAAGCGTCCCCTGTTCATCCTGCTGGACGCCACCTGGAGCGAAGCTCGCAAGATGTTCCGCAAGAGCCCGTACCTGGAACATCTGCCGGTGCTGAGCCTTTCGTCCGAGCGGCTTTCACGTTACAAGCTGCGCCGCTCCAAGCGCGACGATCACTTTTGTACGGCGGAGGTGGCGGCGTTATGCCTGGAGCTGGCCGGCGACGAGCAGGTCAGCCAGGTACTGGATGCCTATCTCGATGTGTTCAGCACCCACTACCTGTCGGCGAAATTCCAGAAGGCGATCGATCCGGACGACGAGGTCCATGCCCGGCTCAAGCCTTTTGTGTAGTCCCGGCGTTTATTTTTGGGACCAGGGGCCAGAGTTGCGCCACCAGCATTCCCATGAGCATCAGGGCGCAGCCGATGTAGCCGCGCATTTGCAGTGATTCATCCAGCAGCCAGGCTCCGGCAATGGCTGCGAATACCGCTTCCAGGGACAAGATGATGGCTGCATGGGAGGCAATGGCGTCTTTCTGTGCGATCACCTGCAAGGTATAGCCGATGCTGACGGCAACCACTCCACCATAAAGAATGGCTGGCCCGGCGCTGATTATGGCAGGCCAATGGATTGGCTCCAGGCACAACGCAAGGACCAGGCTCGCCACCGAGCAGGTGGCGAACTGCAGGAAGGCCAGGCGAATCGGATCGTGACGACTGGCAAAGAGACCCACCAGGATCACATGTCCGCCCCAGACGAAAGCGCCGATCAGTTGCAGCCAGTCGCCCGGCGCGACATGGAAATTGTCGCCGACACTCAACAGGAACATGCCCAGCACGGCCAGTACCGCGCCAAGCCAGGTACCCAGCCCGGTCCGCTGGCCGATCAGCAAGCCCAGCAGTGGCACTACAATGACATACAGTCCAGTGATGAATCCGGCATTGGTGACGCTGGTGAACATCAGCCCGACTTGTTGCAGGTTGATCCCCAGGGCGAGCGCCAGGCCCATGAGCACGCCCCCCAGCAGCAGGCCTCGGGTGAGCATGGGTTCGGGTGGTCGGTCGTGGGGCGGGCGGCGCAGCACCAGGGGTAGCAGGCATAGCGATCCAAGGGCAAAACGCAGGCCGGAATAAAGGAAGGGGCCGATGTGATTCATGCCGGAGGTTTGTGCGACAAAGGCCGAGCCCCAGATCACTGCGGTGACCAGCATCAGGGCGTCGGCACGCAAGGCTTGGCTGCGCATGATGGCTCTCTTATTAGTTAGCTGGCCAAGATGCCGCAAAGCTTCGAACTTGACCACCCCGGCTTCGCTGGGCATGCTTGGCGCCGGTTAGGGCGCCAGCGCTGTTTGAACCGCCGTTTTACTCAGGCTTTTCGCGGCGTTCGTGCTCTTTGGGTGCCGCATTCTGGCGAGCCCCGTGCTTTGGTGAGGATTGAATGCATCAGTCCTGCCATGAAAACAGGATCATCTGAAAAATGGCCACATACGACATCCTGATTGCCGATGACCACCCGCTTTTTCGCAGTGCGCTGCACCAGGCCGTTACCTTGGGCCTGGGTTCCGACGTGCGCCTGGTTGAAGTGGCGAGCATCGCCGAACTGGAAACCCGCCTTACCGAAAAAGCCGATTGGGACCTGGTCCTCCTGGACCTGAACATGCCCGGCGCCTATGGCTTTTCCGGACTGGTGCTACTGCGAGGCCAGTACCCGCAGATTCCGGTTGTGATGGTCTCGGCCCAGGAAGAAGCATCCGTCATGGTCCGCTCCCGCGAGTTCGGTGCCAGTGGCTTCATTCCCAAGTCCAGCTCCCTGGAGGTTATCCAGCAAGCCGTGCGCAGCGTGCTGGATGGTGATGTCTGGTGGCCGCCGCAAGCCTTCGAAGAAGTCAGCGTCTCGGAAGAGGCCAAGGCAGCCAGCGAAGGCCTGGCGAGCCTGACACCCCAGCAGTTCCGGGTTCTGACCATGGTGTGCGAAGGCTTGCTGAACAAGCAGATCGCTTATGAGCTGAATGTGTCGGAGGCGACGATCAAGGCCCATGTGACCGCGATCTTCCGCAAACTGGGCGTTCGTACCCGGACTCAGGCGGCGCTGCTCTTGCAACAACTTGAGTCAATTTCCGGTCATTGATCGGCGGTTCGTTCACGCTTTTTTGACTTTTGTTGAACTAGTTTCCTCACTCCTTCTTTTCAGTTGCTCTGCTTATGTCGCCTTTCAAAGGTCAAACCGGTCTTAAACGTATCCTCAATGCCGCAGGCTATTCCTTCGACGGCTTGCGCGCGGCTTTCACAGGCGAGGCGGCCTTTCGGCAGCTGGTACTGCTCAATGTGATCCTCGTCCCCCTGAGCTTCTTGCTCAACGTCAGTCGGGTCGAGCGGGCGTTGTTGATCGCCGTGTGCCTGCTGGCGCTGATCGTCGAGCTGCTCAACTCGGCGGTGGAGGCGGCCATCGACCGGATTTCCCTGGATCGCCATCCGTTGTCGAAGAACGCCAAGGATATGGGCAGCGCCGCGCAGTTCGTCGCCCTGAGCATGATCACCATCGTCTGGGCGGTGATCCTGATCTAGGGAATGCTTGGCAGCACTATCTCGTCGCTGCGTCGCACGCCTGCCGTGAACGAACGGCACAGTTCCAGGAACTCACGCATGGCCGAAGTCTGGTATTTCTGCTTGTGCCAGATGAAATAGAACTGCCTGGCCAGGTCCAGGCCCGGTGTCTCCACCGGTACCAGGCTGCCGCGACGAAACGCATCGCGCAGCGCCAGCCTTGAGATGCAGCCAATCCCCAATCCCGACTCCACGGCGCGCTTGATGGCCTCGGTGTGTTCGAGCTCCAGGCGAATGTTCAACGCACTACGGTGGTGACGCATGGCCTGGTCGAAGGTCAACCGTGTTCCCGAACCCTGTTCGCGAAGGATCCAGGCTTCGCGAGTCAGTTCCTCCATGGTGGCGTGGCCACGTTTGGCCAGCGGATGTTGCGGTGCGCAGAACACCACCAGCTCGTCCTCGACCCAGCTTTGCACTTCGATGTCCGGGTGATTGCAGTCGCCCTCGATTAGACCCAGATCAATTTCGTAGTGGGCGACCTGTTGCACGATGTGCGCAGTGTTTTGCACATGGAGCTTGACCTGGCTTTCGGGGTGCACCTGCATGAAGCTGCCGATCAGCAAGGTCGCCAGGTAATTGCCGATGGTCAGGGTCGCGCCCACCGACAGCGAGCCGAAACCTGACTTGCCATTGAGCAGGTCTTCGATTTCCTTGGCCTGGTCCAGCAGTGCCACGGCTTGAGGCAGCAATTGCTTGCCCAGGGCGTTGAGACTCAGGCGTTTGCCGGCCCGATCGAACAACTGGCAGCTGGACTGGCGCTCGAGTTCGGTGATCGAGGTACTCGCTGCCGATTGCGACAGGGCAAGGAGTCCGGCGGCCCGGGAGACGCTCTCTTGCTGGGCGACGGCGACGAAAACCTGGAGTTGACGGAGAGTGAATCGCATATCTATATAACCGATAACCCTTATCTTAATAATCCAGTTAACAGATATTGTCGCTGCCATTAGAATGCTGTGCAATTGCGCTCATGGTCGGCGCAGGCAATTTCTAGGAGTCCCTGTACATGAGCAACATGAACCACGAGCGTGTCCTCAGTGTTCATCACTGGAACGACACTCTGTTCAGCTTCAAGTGCACCCGCGATCCGGGCCTGCGCTTCGAGAACGGTCAGTTCGTGATGATCGGCCTGCAACAGCCCAACGGCCGTCCGCTTATGCGTGCTTACTCCATTGCCAGCCCGAACTGGGAAGAGCATCTCGAATTCTTCAGCATCAAGGTTCCCGACGGTCCGCTGACCTCCCAGCTGCAGCACCTGAAGGAAGGCGACGAGATCATCATCAGCAAGAAACCAACCGGAACCCTGGTACTGGACGACCTGAAGCCTGGCAAGCACCTCTATCTGCTCAGCACCGGTACCGGCCTGGCACCGTTCATGAGCGTGATCCAGGATCCGGAAACCTACGAGCGTTTCGAAAAAGTGATCCTGTGCCACGGCGTACGCTACGTCAATGAAGTCGCTTACCGCGAGTTCATCACCGAGCACCTGCCGCAGAACGAGTTCTTCGGCGAGGCCCTGCGCGAGAAGCTGATCTACTACCCCACCGTGACTCGCGAACCGTTCGAGAACGAAGGCCGCCTGACCGACCTGATGCGCAGCGGCAAGCTGTTCCGCGACATCGGCCTGCCGCCGATCAACCCTCAGGACGACCGCGCCATGCTGTGCGGTAGCCCGAGCATGCTGGAAGAAACCAGTGAAGTGCTCAACAGCTTCGGCCTGACCGTGTCGCCGCGCATGCGCGAGCCGGGTGACTACCTGATCGAGCGCGCCTTCGTCGAGAAATAAGCGTCTCGCATCCTGCAAAAAGCCCGCGTTGCCTGTGAAGGCAGCGCGGGCTTTTTTGTTTGCGCAGGATCAGTTGGCCGGCACCACTGCCAATACCCGGATCAGTCCGGGCTCGGGGTAATGCCAGCGCACGTCCAGGTCCCAGAACTGGGCACCGTACTCGCGTTCCGGGCTGGGCACCTGATAGGCCGGACGAGGGTTCTGGGCCAGGCACTGCTCGATCAGTTCCAGCAATGGCTCCTGCAGGCGCAAGGCGTGCAGCCGTGCTTGTTCCAGGGCCTGGGGTTGCCATTGCACCGGAATGAGCAGCGGCGCGGTGCTGGCGATTTGATTGCTGGCCCCGGTGACGATGTCGGCATAAGGCACGTAGGGCTTGATGTCGAGGATGGGCGTGCCATCGAGCAGGTCGATGCCGGAAATCCACAGGCGATCCGCCTCGACCCGGTCCAGCTTGACCACCGACTGGCCGATGCCGTTGGGCCTGTGGGTGGCCCGGGTGGCGAAGACGCCCATGGACTTGTTGCCTCCCAGGCGTGGCGGACGCACCTTGAGTCGTGGCTTGTCCTCCAGGGCCTGGTGGAAGAGGAACAGCAGCCAGACATGGCTGACCTGCTCCAGCCCCTGGATTGCGTCGCCCTGGTCGAAAGGTGGCACCAGCTCCAGCACACCGCGGGCGGCGGGTGCCAGTTGCGGCTGGCGCGGGATGGCGAACTTCTCCTTGAAACAGGAACGCACGAAGCCGATGGGGGAGACGCTGTAGGTCATGGTCGCCTGACTTAGCCGCGCACGCGCAGGGTCAGGCCCTTGAGGAAGTTGCGCAGCAACTGGTCACCGCAAGGCCGGTAGTTGTTGTGTCCGAACTTGCGGAACAGGGCGCTCAACTCCGGCTTGGACACCGGGAAGTTGGCCGCCTTGAGCACGGCATGCATGTCGTCCTCCTTGAGCTCGAAGGCCACGCGCAATTTCTTCAGGATGATGTTGTTGGTCACCGGCAGTTCGATCGGCAGCGGCGGGCGGCTGTCATCCTTGCCGCGCTTGAAGATCACCAGGCCATCGAGGAAGTACGCCATGGTCTGGTCCGGGCAGCGCATGAAGCCCTCTTCCTCGTCCTTCTTCAGGTAGCTGACGACTTCTTCCAGGCTGACGCTGAAACCGGTGAGCTTGATGATATCGACCATCTTCTGGTCGCTGATGTCGAGCATGTAGCGCACGCTGCGCAGTACGTCGTTGTGGATCATGTTGAGGTCCTGGTCTGTGCACCTGTACCGAACGAGGGCAGGGGCTGGGGAATTCAGAATTTCTCTTTGGCCGACAGGTAGCGCCACTGGCCCAGCGGCACCTTGCCGATCGATACGCCGCCGATGCGGATCCGGCGGATGGCGATGACCTGCAGGCCTACGGCCTGGCAGAACAGCGCGATCACCCCGGGTTGCGGATTCTTCAGGGCGAAGCGCAGGCGGTTCTCGCTCTGCCAGCTGGCCTTCACCGGCGGCAGCTCGCGGCCCTTGTAGGTCACGCCGTGGTTCAGGCGATTGAAGCCGTGCTCGATCATCTGCCCGGAAACCTCGACCAGGTATTCCTGTTCGATCCTGGAGGCATCGGCACTGAGCTTGCGCTGAACCCGCCAGTCCTGGGTGAACACCAACAGGCCGCTGGCGCCGGGTTGCAGGTCGTCGCAGGCATTGAGGCGGGCAAAATGCCCGCGCAGGGGGCGTTTGCCGAAGCGATGCTCATCCGACAGGCTGGCGGCGCTGATCGACAGCCGGGCGCTTTCCAGGTCCTGGCCGGCGGGCACATTGAGCAGGATGGTCACAGGCTCCGGAGCGGTGGCCTTGGCCTCGGGGTCGAGGACCACCTTCTGGGCGCCGACCTTGAACTGTGGCTCGTCGATGACTTCGCCATCCACGGTGACCCAGCCGCCTTCGATGAACAGCTCGGCCTCCCGGCGGGAGCAGCCAACCAGCTCGATGAGGCGTTTGGAAAGACGAATCGGGTCGGTCATGACAGGGGCCGTTGCAAAAGAGGGCAGCTATTGTACCTGCCCAGCGCCGGTTGATGCGGGTCCATTCACCGGCTGTGGCCATTAGCCGCTTCGCGCCTGCGCCTGCGGCTGTTTCAGGCGCATGTGCAGCAAAGGGTAGGGCTGGCCCATGCCATCCTGTTCCGAGCGACCGACGATCTCGAAACCCTGTTTGAAGTAGAACCCCAGGGCCTGGGGGTTCTGTTCGTTGACGTCCAGCTGGATGGCGTTCAGGTGTTCCACGGCGTAGTGCAGCAACTGCCGGCCCAGCCCCTGGCCGCGGTGGTCCGGATGAATGAACAGCATTTCCACCTTGCCCGCCGCGACCCCGGCGAAACCACTGATGCGCTGGCGCTGGTCGCGGGTACAGATCAGCATCACCGCATCCAGGTAGCGGGTCAGCACCAGGTTCCTCAACAGCTCGATATAGCTATCCGGGAGAAAGTCGTGGGTGGCGCGCACCGAGGCTTCCCAGACCTGGGTCAGTTCCGGGTAGTCGCTGAATTTCGGGGTATGGATGACTGGATGTTGGCGCATGCCGCCTGCTCCTTGGGCCGAGGTTGAAGCGCATTCCAGAGCAAACGATAGACCTAAAAAAGCCCCGCATCTCGTCGCGAGAGCGGGGCTTGGCGGTTTTTTATGCCTTATAGGATCTCGGCCCAGAGATCGTACTCGTCGGCGTCGGTCACCCGGCAGCGGACCTTGTCGCCCGGCTTCAGGTGGCTGGCATTGTCGATGAAGACGTTGCCGTCGATTTCCGGAGCATCGAAGAAGCAGCGGCCCACGGCGCCTTGCTCGTCGACTTCGTCGATCAGTACTTCGATTTCCTTGCCGACGCGCTGTTGCAGGCGTGCCGAGCTGATTTCCTGCTGGTGCGCCATGAAGCGCTCCCAGCGATCCTGCTTGACGTCATCGGGCACCACTTCCAGGTCCAGGTCGTTGGCCGGGGCGCCTTCCACCGGCGAGTACTGGAAGCAGCCGACGCGGTCCAGCTGGGCTTCGGTCAGCCAGTCCAGCAGGTACTGGAAGTCTTCCTCGGTTTCGCCGGGGAAACCGACGATGAAGGTGGAGCGGATGATCAGCTCGGGGCAGACCTGGCGCCAGGCCTTGATCCGGGCCAGGGTCTTGTCCTCGAAGGCCGGGCGCTTCATGGCCTTGAGCACTTTCGGGCTGGCGTGCTGGAACGGGATGTCCAGGTACGGCAGGATCTTGCCGGCGGCCATCAGCGGGATCAGCTCGTCGACGTGCGGGTATGGATAGACATAGTGCAGCCGGACCCAGACGCCCAGGGTGCTCAGGGCTTCGCAAAGCTCGGTCATGCGCGTCTTGACCGGCGCGCCGTTCCAGAAGCCGGTGCGGTACTTGACGTCGACGCCGTAGGCGCTGGTGTCCTGGGAGATCACCAGCAACTCCTTGACCCCGGACTTGACCAGGCGCTGGGCTTCGTCGAGCACGTCGCCCACCGGGCGGCTGACCAGCTTGCCGCGCATCGACGGGATGATGCAGAAGCTGCAGCTGTGGTTGCAGCCTTCGGAAATCTTCAGGTAGGCGTAGTGCCGTGGGGTCAGCTTGATGCCTTGCGGCGGCACCAGGTCGATCAGCGGGTTGTGGTCCTGCTTGGGCGGTACTACTTCATGCACGGCGCTGACCACTTGCTCGTACTGCTGCGGTCCGGTTACGGCCAGCACGCTGGGGTGCACCTCGCGGATGTTGCCTTCTTCCACGCCCATGCAGCCGGTCACGATGACCTTGCCGTTCTCCTTGATGGCTTCGCCGATCACTTCCAGGGATTCGGCCTTGGCCGAGTCGATGAAGCCGCAAGTATTGACCACCACGACATCGGCATCCTGGTAGGTGGATACCACGTCATAGCCTTCCATGCGCAGTTGAGTGAGGATGCGCTCGGAATCGACCAGAGCCTTGGGGCAACCCAGGGAAACGAAGCCGACCTTGGGGTTGGCTGGCGCGGTAGGGGTGGACATGTCTAACCTCGGTATAGGTGTCTGGCCGCTCGGCGATCTGCATGGATGCGCTGGCGGTGAACGGGCGTTTGGGGCGCCTCTGATCAAAAAGTGCGCAATTCTAGCGATGAGCAGCGCACTTGACCAGCTTTATGCAGGGAAATACGACGAGTGCTGCGCTATGCTTCGCGCCGTTGCACATAGGCGAATTCTTTCAGTCAATCAAACGTCTGTAACAACAAGTAAAGCCGCACATGCTGCAATACCAAAGCATAGCGTTTCATTCTAAGAAGCCGGGTCTGGAATCAGGAGTATTGGATGGGTCAGGCAAGTAGTCAGGCGGCGGACGCCGAGCATTCGGCCGCGCGGCCGTTGAGCATGCTGGTCGCCGCGGTAGGGGTGGTTTATGGCGACATCGGTACCAGCCCGCTCTATACCCTCAAAGAAGTCTTTTCCGGCAGTTATGGCGTCCAGGTCAACCACGATGGTGTGTTCGGCATCCTGGCGCTGATCTTCTGGTCGCTGGTCTGGGTCGTCTCGATCAAGTACGTGTTGTTCATCCTGCGTGCCGACAACCAGGGCGAGGGCGGGATCATGGCCCTGACGGCGCTGGCCCGTCGGGCATCGGCGCCCTATCCGCGCTTGCGCTCGGTGCTGGTGATCCTTGGCCTGATCGGCGCCTCGTTGTTCTATGGCGACAGCATGATTACCCCGGCGATTTCGGTGCTCTCGGCGGTCGAGGGGCTGGAGCTGGCGTTCAGTGGCCTGGAGCATTGGGTCGTGCCATTGGCCCTGGTGGTCTTGGTAGCCCTGTTCCTGATCCAGAAGCACGGCACCGATCGCATCGGCAAGCTGTTCGGTCCGGTGATGGTGGCCTGGTTCCTGGTCCTTGGGGGCTTGGGTATCCATGGCATCGCCCAGCATCCGGAAGTGTTGCAGGCGTTGAACCCGGTATGGGCCGTGCGCTTCTTCATCTCCCATCCGGGCATGGGCGTGGCGATCCTGGGGGCCGTGGTACTGGCCCTGACCGGTGCCGAGGCGCTGTATGCCGACATGGGTCACTTCGGGCGCAAGCCCATCGCCCGGGCCTGGTTCGCCCTGGTGTTGCCGGCGCTGGTGCTGAACTACTTCGGCCAGGGCGCATTGCTGCTGGAAAACCCCGAGGCTGCGCGCAACCCGTTCTACCTGCTGGCACCGGGCTGGGCGCTGATCCCACTGGTGGGGCTGGCGACCCTGGCCACGGTGATCGCTTCCCAGGCGGTGATATCCGGCGCCTTCTCCCTGACCCGCCAGGCCATCCAGCTGGGGTACATCCCGCGGATGTACATCCAGCACACTTCCAGCGCCGAGCAAGGGCAGATCTACATCGGTGCGGTGAACTGGTCGCTGATGGTGGGGGTGATCCTGCTGGTGCTGGGCTTCGAATCCTCCGGTGCCCTGGCGTCGGCCTATGGCGTGGCGGTGACCGGCACCATGCTGATCACCAGCATCCTGGTGTCGGCGGTAATGCTGCTGCTGTGGAAATGGTCGCCGGTGCTAGCCTTGCCAGTGCTGTTGGGTTTCCTCTTGGTGGATGGGCTGTTCTTCGCCGCCAACGTGCCGAAGATCGTCCAGGGCGGTGCCTTCCCGGTACTGGCGGGGATCGTGCTGTTCGTCCTGATGACCACCTGGAAGCGCGGCAAGGAGCTGCTGGTGGACCGCCTGGACGAAGGCGGCCTGCCATTGCCGATCTTCATCGGCAGCATCCGCGTGCAGCCACCGCACCGGGTCCAGGGTACCGCGGTGTTCCTTACCGCCCGCCCGGACGCCGTGCCCCATGCCTTGTTGCATAACCTGCTGCACAACCAGGTGCTGCATGAGCAAGTGGTGTTGTTGACGGTGGTTTACGAGGACATTCCACGGGTGCCGGCCCAGCGCCGGTTCGAGGTGGATTCCTATGGCGAAGGCTTCTTCCGGGTGATCCTGCACTTTGGTTTCACCGACGAGCCGGACGTGCCCGAGGCCCTGAAGCTGTGTCACCTGGACGAGCTGGACTTCAGTCCGATGCGCACCACCTACTTCCTCAGCCGCGAGACGGTGATCGCCTCCAAGCTGGTGGGCATGGCCCGCTGGCGCGAAGTGCTGTTCGCCTTCATGTTGAAGAACGCCAACGGCAACCTACGCTTTTTCAAGCTGCCGGTGAACCGGGTGATCGAGCTGGGCACCCAGGTCGAGATCTGAGGCCGCCCAAACAAAAAGCCCCCGCTGCCTGAGGCAACGGGGGCTTTTTTGTGGCCAGTGTCAGCTCATTCCTGAGCGCTTGCCTGATCCTTGGCCTGGCGCTTCTCGATGATCTCCACCAGGCGCTTGGCCAGGGCCGGGTAGTTCTCGTCGAAGTGATGGCCGCCTGGCAGTTTCATCGCTTCGCCAACGGCGGTCTTGTCGGTGCAGCCACTCTCGTTGACCTCTTCAACGCCGTAGATGCACACCACCTTGGCTGCTGGCAGCTTGGCCATTTCCGGCCCGGTGGCGGCTTCCTTGCCAGCGTTGCCCAGCCAGCCCTCGACTTCGATCTCGAAGCTGCCGGTGCGGGCGAAGGCCAGCAGGATAATGGCGTCGACCCGCTGCTGCTCGGCTTCCGGCAGGCGGTTGTAGATGGCCGGCAGAACGTCGGCGCCGAAGGAGTAGCCGGTCAGGACGAAACGCTTGGTGCCCCACTTCTGCCGGTAGTGCTGCATCAGTTCGGTGAGGTCGGTGGCGCTTTGCTCCGGGGTCTTGTGCTGCCAGTAGTAGCGCAGGGTGTCGATACCCACCACCGGATAACCGAGCTTGGCCATTTCCCCGGCCACGTCGCGGTCCAGGTCGCGCCAGCCGCCATCGCCCGAGAGGAACAGGGTCACGGTGTCCTTGGCCTGGCCGGCCGGGACTTCCACCACGGGAATGTTCAGGCCGCCGTTGTCCGAGCCCACCAGCAGCTTGCGCAGTTCGTTGTTCAGCACCTGGGGCAGGTGGACGTCGTAGTCGCTGATGCTGGTGGTGGCATTGGGGGTGTCGCGTACGAAGCCGGCGCTTTCGTCATCCGGGTTGTCGTTCCAGGCCACCAGCCAATGGCCATGGCTCATGGTCTTGGGCAGCGGGTCGGTGCAGCCGGGCGCCGGGTCGATGGTGAAGCCCACCGATACCGCCTGGGCCTTGTCGTCGTTTTGCGCGGCGATCCAGCGCCAGGCCAGGGCGGCACCCGGGCCGATGCCGCTGACCAGGGTCGCGGGCCCGGCCAACTGTGGCAGGGCGTTCTGCAGGGCCTGTTCCTGCAGCTTGCAGTCGTCCTTGGGCAGGATCACCTGGACAATCTGCGCTGCGCCGCCGCGGCTCAGGGCCAGCAGTTGCTTGTCGCTCAGGGTCGAATCCGGCAGTACGGCGACCACCACGCGGGCCTTGGCCTTGGTGCCGGGGGTTACACGGGTCAGGGTCGAGCCATCGGCCTGGGGCAATTGCTCCAGGGTCGGCTCGGGCGCGGGGCGATTCCACCACCAATAGCCACCACCTGCGATCAGTGCCAGCACCACCAGGGTGGCCAGCAGGTACCGCCAAGTACGTCGAATCATCAGCGTTTCACCAATCCAGTCAGGCCGCCCGCGATCAGGGCGGCGGTGTCGGCCAGTGCGACCAGCGGGTCCAGCCCGGCCGGCACGGCCATGTAACGGGGTTCCCAGTCGGGCTGGAACTTGTCTTTGAAGCGGCGCAGGCCCTGGAAGTTGTAGAGCTGCTCGCCGCGACGGAACACCATCGAGCCCAGGCGTTGGGTCAGCGGTGCTCCACGGCGCGGTTGCAGGCCGGAAAGGGGCACCATCCCCAGGCTGAAGCGGGCATATCCATGATTTTTATAATGCTGGATCAGGCCGACCATCATGAACTCCATGGTCAGCTTCGGAGCATCCGGATGCGCGCGCATCAGGTCGAGGCTGGCCAGGTCGTGGCTATAGGTCTCGAGCAGGTTGGCGAAGGCCACCGGGCGTCCTTCAAAACGAATGATCGCGATACGGAAGTACTTGAGGTAGTCGTCGCTGAAACGGCCCAGGGAAAAACCCTTCTCCCGGACGTTCTTGCCGGTCAGCCAGGCATCGGAGATCACCTTCAGTTCGTCCATCGGCGCTTGCCCGGGCTCGTGGATCTCCAGCGACAGGCCGTCGCGGGTACCTCGGTTCCAGGTATAGCGCAGGTCCTTCATTTCCTTGCCCTTGGCTTCCAGGTCGAAGCGCTTGAGATCGACCCGGGCCTCTTCGCCGAGCTTGATCGCGGTCAGGCCGATGTCCATGTAGTAGGGCAGGTTCTCCGCCCGTACCTGGTAGAACACCGGGCGCGCATGGTGCACATCGCACAGGTCGCGGAACTGCCAGATCATCTCGGCGCGTTGCTGGGTCGGGCCGATGGGGTCATACAGCGCCACCAGGCTGCGACCGCGGCGGGCATACATCAGGAATGCATCGTCGTTGGGGTGGAACAGCAAAGCCTTGTCACCGGTCAGCGCCAGGCCACCGTCGGGCTGGGAGGAGGCCATGAGGATCTTCGCTGCCTTGTCCAGTTCGTCGCCGGTGGGCAGGTGGATCACCGGGCGCGCGGTGCGCAGCAGCCAGGTCAGGGATACCACCAGCAGCAGGACCGCGGCGCCCAGCAGCGAGCGCAGGCCCCGTGGAGCATCGGCGTCGAGGGTGAACTGCCACCACAGTTGGTGACTGTAGGGCACGTCCTGGTAGGCGAACAGCAACAGCCAGATCGACGCTCCGAGCACACAGACGCTGGCCACCAGGTACAGCGGCGAGAACGGCAGCTCGGTGAGGCGGCTAGGGCGATAGAACGAGCGACGGAAGACGGCCAGCAGGCTGGCGGTCAGGGTCATCAGGCAGGCTTCTTCCCAGTCGAAACCCTTGAGCAGGGACAGCACGGCGCCCACCAGCAGCAGGATGGTGGTGAGCATCCAGGCGGCCGACAGGCGCCGACGCAGGCCCTGGGCCAGCAGCAGGCAGAGCACTCCGATCAGGCTGGCGCCGAAGTGCGAAGCGTCCACCAGGCGATGGGGAATCAGGAAGCCGATGTGTTGCAGGCGGGTATCGATTTCCGGGGTGGCGCCGGAGAACAGCAGCACCACGCCGGAGAGGAACACCAGCACCGCGAGGACCGGAGCCGCCAGGCCCGATGCCGCGCGCAGCGTTTGGCGAGTCTGGAACAGGCGCTGGGCTTCGTTGATCAGCAGCAGCACGCAGGCCACCAGCATCGGCAGCACGACGTAGATCAGTCGATACAGCAACAGGGCCGCCGCCAGTGGCGCAGCTCCCAGCTTGTCGGCGAAGGCCGCCAGCAGGATCGCCTCGAACACCCCGACGCCACCCGGTACATGGCTGAGCACCCCGGCGGCCAGGGCCAGCAGGTAGACCAGCAGGAATGCGCCGAAGGGCGGGGCCTCGGGCAGTAGCAGGTACAGCACGGTGGCGGCCGCAGCCACGTCCAGGGCGGTGATGACCAGTTGCAGCAAGGTCAGGCGGGGGCCGGGCAGGCGCAGGGTGCGACGGCCGATCCGCACCAGCAGGTTATCGCGCAGGGGCTGTTCCGGCAGGCGGCGGCGATAAAGCCCCATGGCCAGCACCGCGCCGAGCAGCAGTACGGCAATGGCGATGGCGGCCAGCAGGCCCTCGGGCAGGCGCAGTGCCGTCGAGGCGGCGGGCAGGTTGCTCAAGGTCGCCAGGGCGGCCAGGGGCGGCAGGGCACAGCCCAGGGACAGGCTGGCGAACAGGGTCATGTGGGCGACGTCGGCGGCCCCCAAGCCATGCCGAGCATAAAGCCGGTAGCGCACCGAGCCCCCGGAGAGCAGCGACAGGCCGATGGCGTTGCCGATGGCGAAAGCGGTGAATCCGCCCAGGGCCAGGGTGCGCCCGGAAAGATCGACCCCGGCATAACGACTGGCGGACCACTCATAGCCGAGCAGGATGATGAAGCCGACGATGGTCGCGCCCAGTGCGCCGAGCAGCGCCGGCTTGGGTACTTCCAGGATCGAGTCGTGCAGGGCGTAGAAATCCAGCTCGCTAAGCAGGTGGCGGCAGGCGACCAGGGCAATGGCGAACAGCAGCAAGGTCACCACCAGGCCGAGCGGCTGGCGGTATTTGCTCAGCAGTTCCAGCCAGCGCAAACGAGTGACTGTGATGGGTTGTGTAGCGGTATCGGTGTCTTGTGAATCAGACGTGTTGGCGCGCATCAATCACCTCTTGGATTGTGCGCGACAGGATGGGGGTATCCGGCCAAGTTACCAATCCCTGTGGAAAAATAATTTCAAATATTAACGCGTCTCGGCGTGGCCCGACGACCCGGGGTGGGTGGCACAAGGACAGGCTTGAGACAGAGCATAGCTTGCATCTTGAAGAATCGAAGCATCGCCAAAGGTTCGCAATACTTTGCCAGGTCTTTGTTGCGAAAGGATTTTTTCTACAGGTACAAAAAAGGCCACTCTTTCGAGCAGCCTTTTTTGATATTTGGTTGCGGGAGCCGGATTTGAACCGACGACCTTCGGGTTATGAGCCCGACGAGCTACCAGACTGCTCCATCCCGCGTCTGTGGGGCGGCATTCTACAGGTGAACGACCGAGTGTCAACCGTTAATGACCATCAGGGTCAAATAAGCGTCGATTTTTCTACTTCGATGCTTAACCCATGGCCACGCAAGGAGTTTTCCCGAAATGCCCGGGGGAGGGCATAAGCGACGTGCACAAAAAAGGCCACTTCAAGGAAGTGGCCTTTTTCTATATCTGGTTGCGGGAGCCGGATTTGAACCGACGACCTTCGGGTTATGAGCCCGACGAGCTACCAGGCTGCTCCATCCCGCGTCTGATGTGGCGGGATTCTACAGGGAGTTGAGAGACTGTCAATCATTAATTTAAAAAAATTGCTTCCGGTTCAACCGGTTAGCCGCTTGCGACGGGCTTTGAAAACCGCCTGGAGGTAGATGGCACGGGGCTTTCAGCTCTATTGCGGGTGGACCATCCATTGAGCGGATAAATCCTTGGGTGGCTCTCGTGAACCAGCAGGATGATGCAAGGTACTGGTGCTATATACAGGTGTCGTTAGATACTGGGCGCCTGTCCATTCCGGCGGTCTTCCATGATCCCTGCCTTCCCATGATGCAGCGCAAAATCATCCATATCGATTGCGACTGTTTCTACGCTGCCATCGAAATGCGCGACGATCCGCAATTGGCCCGCAAGCCCCTGGCCGTTGGTGGCTCCGCCGAGCGGCGAGGGGTGATCGCTACTTGCAACTACGAGGCCCGTGCCTACGGGGTGCGTTCTGCCATGTCGTCCCGGCATGCGCTGGCGTTGTGCCCGGACCTGGTCATCGTCAAGCCGCGCATGGATGCCTATCGCGAAGCATCCAGGGAGATCCACACGATCTTTCGCGACTACACCGACCTGATCGAGCCGCTGTCGCTGGACGAGGCCTACCTGGATGTCTCCGACAGCCCGAACTTCTCCGGCAGTGCCACGCGTATCGCCCAGGACATCCGCCGGCGCGTTTCCAACCAGTTGCACATCACGGTGTCGGCCGGTGCCGCGCCGAACAAGTTCCTGGCCAAGATCGCCAGTGATTGGAAGAAGCCCAACGGGCTGTTCGTGATCACGCCGGGCCAGGTCGAGGATTTCGTTTCCGAGTTGCCGGTGAGCAAGTTGCATGGAGTGGGCAAGGTTACCGCGGACAAGCTCGGCCGGCTGGGCATAACCAGCTGCCTGCAATTGCGCGACTGGAGCAAGTTGGCGCTGGTACGTGAGTTCGGCAGTTTCGGCGAGCGCCTCTGGAGCCTGGCGCGGGGAGTCGATGAGCGGCCGGTGCAGAATGACAGCCGACGTCAATCCATCAGCGTGGAGAACACCTACGATGCCGATCTGCCGGACCTGGATAGCTGCCTGCAGAAGTTGCCGGAGCTGATGGAAGCCCTGGCCGGACGCATGGCGCGCATCGACAGCAGCTACCGACCGGGCAAGCCGTTCGTCAAGGTGAAATTCCATGACTTCACCCAGACCACCCTGGAACAGGCAGGGGCCGGGCGCGACCTTGAGAGTTATCGGCAGTTGCTGAGCCAGGCCTTCAAGCGTGGTGGCAAGCCGGTGCGACTGCTGGGCATAGGCGTACGCCTGCACGACCTGCGCGGCGGTCACGAGCAGTTGGAGTTGTTCAGGGAGTCGTAGGAGGAGGGGGCGAGCCGGGCACCAGGAGCGTGAGCCCATGGTGCCGGTCGGGACAAATCAGTTACTGCCAGGATCCGCCACCAGGCGTCCGGCGTCCTTGGTCAGGGCCTTGAGAAACTCTTTCTGCAGTTCCGGATCGTTGCGTGTCAGCTCGATCAGGCTCTGCTCCAGCTCACTGGCTTCTTCTTCCAGGCCCAGTTGCGACAGGCGCTTGACCCGGTGCACCCACTCACTGACTTCGTCGTCCTCGAGGTCGTCGTAGATCAGCGCATGGGCCTCCACCAGCTTGCTGCGCAGGCCGGGGCTGATGCTCAGGGATGAATCGGAATGCACCTCGTCCTGGGCATCCTCGACACTGATCTGCAGCTTGCCGATGTGCTTGAGATCCTGCCCGGAGAACGGGTCGTCCAGGAGGTTCAAGCGCACCACGCCGTTGCGATCGGTGCTCAGCTCGTAGGTCTGCTTGCCAGCCTTGACCTGCACCGGGCGTTCGCTCCAGGGCAGGCTCGAATATTCCACGCGCTTGTCGCGCTGGACCTCGTCGATCGCTGCCAGGTTCTGCTGGGCACGGCCATGGGATGGCATGTTCATGAACGGGTTGACCCCCGAGACACCGTAGCTGAGCCAATCCTTGGTGACGCTGTCCGGCAGGTTGCCCAGGGCGAACACATTGACCACATTGGCGCCGACACCGGCCACCAGGGCCACCGCGCCCAGCGGGATCTCGTAGATTTCCCGCCAGGCTTGGTAGGGGGTATAGCGGTCGTAGTGGCGTGTAACCTCGAACTCGGTGACTTCGAAGGTCTTCTGCTCGTGGATGCGTACCCGTCGTTGCGGCAGCTCAAGCACCTTGGGCTCGCCGACATCGATCTGCAGGCTATGGTCGAGCAGCTTGCGCTCGACCCGCTCCTCGTGTTCGCTGCGTTGCGACATCTGGTTGGCGCAGCCGCTGACCAGCAGGGCACCGCACAGGGCGGCGCCACCGAGGCTTAGGGTGTTTCGCTTGAACATGACTTCTCTATCTGGTTTCAGCGACGGATACGGGCTTGGAGGAAGGACAGGACGTCGGCCACCGGCAGCGCTTGCGCCTCGGCTTCGGTACGGCTCTTGTATTCCAGGTTGCCATCGGCCAGGCCGCGGTCACTGACGACGATCCGGTGCGGAATGCCGATCAGCTCCATGTCGGCGAACTTGATACCCGGGCTGGTCTTCTTGTCGCGATCGTCCAGCAGGACCTCGAAACCGGCAGCGGTGAGTTGCTCGTAGAGCGCGTCGGTGGCTTCGCGAACCTGTTCGGTTTCATAGCGCAGCGGTACCAGGGCGATCTGGAAGGGAGCCAGCGTGTCGCTCCAGATGATGCCTTTATCGTCGTTGTTCTGTTCGATGGCGGCAGCCACCACGCGGGATACGCCGATACCGTAGCAGCCCATCTCCAAGGTGACCGGCTTGCCGTTCTCGCCCAGTACTTCGCACTTCATCGCCTGGCTGTACTTGCTGCCCAGCTGGAAGATGTGCCCGACTTCGATGCCGCGCTTGATCTCCAGCACGCCCTTGCCGTCCGGGCTTGGGTCGCCAGCGACCACGTTGCGCAGGTCGGCCACGGCTGGAACCGGCAGGTCGCGCTCCCAGTTCACGCCGAAGTAATGCTTGTCGTCGATGTTGGCACCGACGCCGAAGTCGCTCATCAGGGCTACGGAGCGGTCGATGATGATCGGCAGCGGCAGGTTCACCGGGCCCAGGGAGCCGGCGCCAGCGCCGATGGCGGCGCGCAGTTCGGCCTCGGAAGCCATGACCAGCGGGTCGGCGACGCCTGGCTGCTTGGCCGCCTTGATTTCGTTGAGCTCGTGGTCGCCACGGATGATCAGGGCGATCAGCTTGCCCGGCTCTTCGGCGTGCACCACCAGGGTCTTGACGGTCTTTTCGATCGGCAGGTTGTAGCGTTCCACCAGCTGGGCGATGGTCTTGGCGTCAGGAGTGTCCACCAGGCGCATGGTTTCGGTCGGCGCCGGGCGCGAGGTTTCGCGAGGCACGGCCTCGGCTTTCTCGATGTTCGCCGCGTAGTCGGAACCGTTGCTGAAGATGATGTCGTCTTCGCCGGACTCGGCCAGGACGTGGAACTCATGGGAGCCGGCGCCGCCGATGGAGCCGTTGTCCGCTTCCACCGGGCGGAACTTCAGGCCCAGGCGGGTGAAGATGTTGCAGTAGGCCTGGTGCATGCGGTCATAGGTGACCTGCAACGACGCCTGGTCGGCGTGGAAGGAATAGGCGTCCTTCATGATGAACTCGCGACCGCGCATCAGGCCGAAGCGTGGACGGATCTCATCGCGGAATTTGGTCTGGATCTGGTACAGGTTCAGCGGCAACTGCTTGTAGCTGCTCAGCTCGTTGCGGACCAGGTCGGTGATCACTTCTTCGTGGGTCGGGCCTGCGCAGAAGTCGCGATTGTGGCGGTCCTTCAGGCGCAGCAGTTCGGGGCCGTATTGCTCCCAGCGTCCGGACTCCTGCCACAGCTCGGCCGGCTGGATGCCCGGCATCAACACTTCAAGCGCGCCAGCGGCGTTCATTTCTTCGCGAACGATGGCCTCGACCTTGCGCATCACCCGCAGGCCCATCGGCAGCCAGGTGTACAGGCCGGAAGCCAGTTTGCGGATCATGCCGGCGCGCAGCATCAGCTGGTGGCTGATCACGACCGCGTCGGAAGGCGTTTCTTTTTGTGTGGCGAGCAGATATTGACTGGTACGCATGGTAGGCCGTTGTCGGTTGCTTAAGACTGGAAGTGACGGAGCATTGTACGGGCGCATGCCGCTGGCGTACAGGATTGCGCTCGGCAGGGGTTGGAGCGGTCTGGAAAAGCCCGCAACCCCTGGGAAACGCTAGGATTCTTCGCCGACGGCGGTGTTGCTGGCCGAGGTTTGTTCATCGGCGTTCGGGCCGGCGCGATGGCTTTCCTGGAACCAGTGCAGGGCGATCAGGATCAGGGTCGGGACACCGAGGATCGCAGTGATGAGGAAGAAGTCGTGATAACCGAATTTTTCCACCATGACCCCTGAATAGCCGCCGATCAGGCGCGGCAGCAACAGCATGATGGAGCTGAGCAGCGCGTACTGGGTGGCCGAGAACTTCAGGTTGGTCAGGCTCGACAGGTAGGCGACGAACGCCGAGGTGGCCATCCCCGAGCTGAAGTTGTCCAGGGAAATGGTGACGATCAGCATCTTCAGGTTCGGCCCCATGTCGGACAGCATGAGGAACAACAGGTTGGTGCCGGCGGATGCGGCGCCACCGATGAACAGGATCGGCAGGATGCCGAAGCGCACGATCAGCAGGCCGCCCATGCCGGCGCCGATCAGCGTCATGATCAGGCCGAAAATCTTGCTGACCCCGGCGATCTGGTCCTTGGTGAAGCCCTGGTCGATGTAGAACACGTTGGCCATGACCCCCATGACCGTGTCCGACATGCGGTAGGTAGCGATCAGCCCCAGCAGCAGAAAGGCCTGCCAGCGATAGCGCAGGATGAAGTCGTTGACCGGCGTCAGTACCGGCGCCAGGCCGCGGCGGCCCATGGCGGACAGGCACAGGGCGGTGAGGGTGATATAGAGGATGGCGCGCAGGAAGGCCCGGTCCTCCAGCAACAGGTCCAGCAGGCTGACGCCCTCGAAGATCACGCTGGCGAAGTCGGTGTTGTAGAGCTGGGTGAAGGTGGCGGGCACCGAGACCAGCAACACGATCAGCACGAATACCGAGATCAGCTGGTGGGCGAAGCTGTAGCGTCCCGCCGACAGCTGGGTGCGCAGGGGCACTGCGGGTTCGCGCATGAACAAGGTGGTGATCAGGGCCGGGATCATCAGGACCCCGAACAGCACGTAGGTGCCGGTCCAGGCCGAATGCTTGTAGCTGAAGCCAGTGGAGCCGAAACCTTCGGCGAAGAACAGCGCGCCGGCGGTGGCCAGCAGGACCGCCACCCGGTAGCCGGACATATAGCTGGCAGCCAGGGCGGCCTGGCGGCTGTCGTCGGCGATTTCCAGGCGGTAGGCGTCGATGGCGATGTCCTGGGTGGCCGAGGCAAAGGCCACGATCACCGCAATGGCGATCAGCCAGGACAGGTGTTTCTGTGGGTCACAAAAGCCCATGCCGATCAGGCCCAGGATCACCAACGCCTGGGCCAGGACCAGCCAGGATCGTCGTCGACCCAGCTTGCCCAGCAGCGGCAGGCGCCATTGGTCGAGCAGCGGCGACCACACCCACTTGAAGGCATAGGCCAGGCCGATCAGGCTGGCATAACCGATGGTTTCGCGGGCCACTCCGGCCTCGCGCAACCATACCGAAAGCGTCGAGAACACCAGCATGTAAGGCATGCCGGCAGCGAAACCAAGCAGCAACAGCACGAGCGTCGAGGGGCTGGCATAGGCGGCAAGTGCGGCGCGCCAGGTTTTACGGGGCATGGGCTGGAGTCTGCCTCAAGGATTACGGAAACAAAGCGCGCACTCTAACCGCTGTGCTCTACCGGACGCCAGCCATGGCGCCGAATATCCACCCTGTTGTTCAGTACGCTGATGCCTTCCGCGCGCAGCCTCGCGCGTTGTTCGTCCCCTGATGGGCTGCCTGCAGGCAGGCTGATGCGACCGCCGGCCCCCAAGACCCGGTGCCAGGGCAGGCTGGTGCCGGCAGGTAGCTGGCTGAGGGTGCGTCCGACCCAGCGCGCCGCCCGTCCCAGGCCGGCCATTTCCGCCAACTGGCCGTAGCTGACCACCTTGCCTTCGGGAACCTGGGCCAGGGTCAGGTATAGCGCCGTGCGTCGGATTTGCGCGGGCGTCTGTGAGTCTTGGCTGAGTTCGGTCACATTCGCGGTTCCAGATAGAGGGGGGGCGGTTCGTGGTGATTAAAGGCAGATGAGGATTGAACTCATTCTTAATAGCTGGGTCATTCGTGATCAGGGCCTATTTCAACTGGAATAATGCCGTTTTTTTCGCAAGTCCGAGTTTTGTATTGAGCTATGTTGCCTAGAATTTTCGTTTGTTTCGCCTTGCTTGGCGCTTCCTTGCCCGTGCTGGCCGATGTCGTGTGGCTGAAGAATGGTGACCGTGTCAGCGGCAAGATCAAGGTGTTCGACGGTGGCAAGCTGCTGATCCAGACCGATTATGGCGGGGCTATTTCCATCGACTGGAAGCAGGTCAAGACCCTGGAGAGCGACCAGGAGCTGCTGGTCAAGGAGGATGCCTATTCGGGAGAAAGGGCCAAGTCGCTGCGACCGGCCGCGGAGGGCAAGGTCACCCTGGCCAATGGCGAGGCACCCAGGACAGTGGAGCTGGCCAGCATCCAGCAGATCATGAAGCCCAAGCCGCTGGTGGAAGACATCGTATGGAAAGGCAATGTCGATGTGGCCATGGACTATAAGCGGGCCGAGAAGGATACCGATCGCTATGACATCGACCTCAAGACCTCCGCGCGCCATGGTGCCTGGCGACACAATGCCGAGGCCGAATACAACCGAGAGTTCCAGAACAAGGCGGTGACCACCGATAACTGGCAGGCCGAATACGCCCTGGACCGCTTCCTTACCCAGCAGTGGTTCTGGCAGGGGCGCTTGACCTACAAGCGCGACAAGGTCGAGGACCTCGAGCAGCAACGGGTAATGGGTACAGGTCCGGGTTATCAGTTCTGGGACGACGAACTGGGAGCCTTCTCGCTGGGCTCGCTGCTCAACCGCACGGACTATCGGTATGCCGATGGCGGCAAGGACAACTTCTATTCCCTGGCCATGAAGTGGGACTACAACCGTTACCTGGTCGGCAAGCGGATCGAGTTCTTCACCGCTGGCGAAGTGAGCAGGCCTCTGTCCGGGGTGGCCGATTACGCCCTGGATGCCGAGGTGGGCTTGCGCTACAAGGTCACCGACTGGGCGTCGCTGAACCTCAAGGCGGAGAAGGACATGATCCGAGGTACTGAAAACAGCGACCTGGACAAGACTCGCTATACCGTGGGTTTCGGCGTGACCTGGTAACCCCGGGCGCGCTCCAGCGGCAGTTGCAGGAAAAACCTTCGGGCACAAAAAAGCCCCGCTGTTGAGGGCGGGGCTTTTTACTGGATCAGTGCAAGTTAGATAACTTGTACTTCTTCAGCTTGCATGCCTTTCTGGCCGCGAGTAGCGACGAAAGAAACCTGCTGGCCTTCTTTCAGGGTTTTGAAGCCGTCAGCCTGGATGGCTTTGAAGTGTACGAACAGGTCGTCACCGGATTGTGGGGTGATGAAGCCGAAGCCTTTCTCATCGTTGAACCACTTAACGGTACCGGTTTGGCGATTAGACATGGTGTATCTCCTTGGACAAAGTTAACTGCGACTCGGGAAAAGCCCGGGCCGAGACTGAGTGCAAAGAGCAGGAAAAATTCTTGAAGATGGTTGGATCGAAATTCAACATCGTGTAGAGATTCTCAGTGACACAAGCAGCACAGTGGCGCCACCTTAAACCTTTTTCCCGAACGTGCCAATGGCCATTGCGAAGGTTTCTCGGTTTTCGTGATCGGTAACCGGCCATCTGTCTTGTAGCCCTTGAAAAACGTGGGATGGGGCGAGAAAAACCGCCTGGACTTTGAACCCGGCCCCGCGCCCCGGTAAGATGCCGCACAGAATTTTTCACCTCGTTATTTCAGGACTTCCGCCATGAGCATCAAATCGGACAAGTGGATTCGCCGCATGGCGCAAGAGCACGGCATGATCGAACCGTTCGTCGAGCGCCAGGTGCGCGGCGAGCAGGACAGCCGGGTGATTTCCTTCGGCGTCTCCAGCTACGGCTACGACGTCCGCTGCGCCGACGAATTCAAGGTGTTCACCAACATCAATTCGGCCACTGTCGACCCGAAGGACTTCGATGCCGGCAGCTTCGTCGACATCAAGAGCGACGTGTGCATCATCCCGCCCAACTCGTTCGCCCTGGCCCGTACCGTCGAATACTTCCGCATTCCGCGTGACGTGCTGACCATTTGCCTGGGCAAGAGCACCTACGCCCGTTGCGGCATCATCGTCAACGTCACCCCGCTGGAACCCGAGTGGGAGGGCCACGTGACCCTGGAGTTCTCCAACACCACCACCTTGCCGGCGAAGATCTACGCCAACGAAGGCGTGGCGCAGATGCTCTTCCTGCAATCCGACGAAGAATGCGAGGTGTCCTACAAGGACCGTGGTGGTAAATACCAAGGCCAACGTGGCGTCACCCTGCCGCGTACCTGATCCCGTTCGTCTGACGAACAGCGGGAATTCCTGGGAGGGCGGACACTCTATTGCAGTGTCCGCCGGCACGCGCAAGGCGTGCCGGGTACAGCCCAGGAGTACCCTCATGAAGATCGATCCCCGAATCAGCGCCACCTTGGCAAGGCTCGAACCCAATCAGGTTGGGGTACTGGCCTGGAGCCTGCTGGCGCATCCTCCTGTCGACATGGCGGGGGGCATCCCCGGCCAGCCAGATCCCGATACCCCACTGCCTGCCGAGCCCAGCGAGCCCGGCGAGCCGACCCTGCCGGACGAGCCGCCACCCGCGCCTGTGGCCTGAACCGCGCGGTGCCTGGCACCCGCGACCGACGGAAATGGCGCGGGTGGCGGGCTACTTCAGGTTGCCGCTGAGGAACTGCTTCAGGCGCTCGCTCCTGGGGTTGCCCAGGACCTCTTCGGGCGCACCTTCTTCTTCCACCAGGCCCTTGTGCAGGAATAGCACCTGGCTTGAGACCTTGCGTGCAAAGCTCATCTCGTGGGTCACCATGATCATGGTCCGGCCTTCCTCCGCCAGCCCCTGGATCACCTTGAGCACCTCGCCCACCAGTTCCGGGTCCAGGGCCGAGGTGGGCTCGTCGAACAGCATCACCTCCGGTTCCATGGCCAGTGCCCGGGCGATGGCCACCCGCTGCTGCTGGCCGCCGGAGAGGAAGGCCGGGTACTGGCTGGCGACCCGGGCCGGCAGGCCGACCTGGTCCAGGTAGCGCCGGGCCCGCTCCTCGGCGTCCCGGGTGCCGACCCCGAGTACCCGGCGCGGAGCCATGGTGATGTTCTCCAGCACGCTCATATGGCTCCACAGGTTGAAATGCTGGAACACCATGGCCAGTCGGGTGCGAATGCGCTGCAGCTCCGCCGGATCGGCCACATGCATGCCATGGCGGTCCTTGACCATGCGGATCGGCTGGCCATCCAGGCTCATGGCCCCGTCGTCCGGGGTCTCGAGGAAGTTGATGCAACGCAGGAAGGTGCTCTTGCCCGAGCCGCTGGCGCCGATCAGGCTGATCACATCGCCCGTTCTGGCCTTGAGGGAAACTCCCTTGAGCACTTCATTGTCGCCATAGCATTTATGCAGGCCTTCAACAGTCAATTTGTACATGGGGCATGCATCCTCAAGGCGAAAGTAGATAGCCGCTGCGATAGGCTTCGCGACCGGCGACATGGGCGATCACCATGCCGGCGGTGGCCATGCGGCGCAGCGAGCGGGCATACATCAGCCCGGCATTATGGCAATGGATGGGGATGACCCGGTCGGTGATCGGGTCGATGATCTCGGCCACTTGCTGCCCGGCCTCCAGGTACTGTCCCGGCAGGGCGCTGAACACCAGCAGCCCGCCCAGCGGCGTCGCCAGCGGCTCCACCCCGGCCAGTGGCGTGGCTGGAAACGCCAGTTCCGGCAACTGCGGTGCCTCGCCAGCGATGGCGCCATAGTGGGTCAGGTAGTCCAGCAGGGCCTGGCAATCGCGGCTGGCCAGCGGGTGATTGACGTCGCCCTGGCCGCGCAGTTCGACGGTGACTGCCAAGGTGCCGGTGGGGATCGTGAAGCGCTCGCCAAAACGTTGTTGCAGCTGCCACCAGGGCAGGGTGAAGCACTCATCGAACGACTGGCCGCCGGAGTCGGTGGCCAGCAGGCTCGCCTGGGAGCCGATGTAGCGGGCGAGCGGTTCGATTCGCGGCCAGGCCTCGGGGGTGGTGTACAAATGCGTCACCGCTTCGAAATCGCAGTGCAAGTCCAGCACCAACTCGGCATCGCAGGCCAGCCGTTGCAAGGTCAGGCGCAGGGACTGCAACTGGGTCTCGGGCCGCTGGCGCGCCAGGGCATCGGCCAGGTGTCGGCGGACCAAGTCGAGGTTGTGCTGGGGATCCTCATCGAGCAGGTCCTGGATGGCGTCGCCCACCTGCAGGCCGAGGTCGGCGAAGCCGCGATTGAAGTTCTGCCCGCTCTCCAGTTCATAGCGGCCCAGGGGGACGTCCATCAGCACTTGTTCCAGGCCGATGGGGTTGGCCACCGGTACCAGGACGATTTCGTGGCGCAGGCGGCCGGCGGCCTCCAGTTGCCCCAGGCGTTGCTTGAGGTGCCAGGCCACCAGCATGCCGGGCATTTCATCGGCGTGCAGCGAAGCCTGGATGTAGATCTTGCGAGCGGCCTGGGCGGGGCCGAAGTGAAAGCTGTGGACCTGCCGCGCGGTGCCCGGCAACGGTGCGAGCAGGTCGTGGATCTCATGGCGCATTGGGTGTTTTTCCTGCTGCAAGTCCTAATGAGCCGGGCCAAGGAAGGCCAGCCAGCGGCGTTCGGCCAGGCGGAACAGGCCTACCAGGGTGAACGTCACGCACAAATAGATGAGGGCGGCGATGCCGAACGACTGGAACGTCAGGAAGGTCGCCGAGTTGGCATCACGGGCGATTTTCAGGATGTCGGGAACGGTCGCGGTGAAGGCCACGGTGGTCGAGTGCAGCATCAGGATCACTTCATTGCTGTAGTAGGGCAGCGAACGGCGCAGGGCCGAGGGCATGATCACGTAGGCATAGAGCTTCCAGCCGCCCAGGCCGTAGGCCTTGGCCGCTTCCACCTCGCCATGGGCCATGCTGCGGATCGCCCCGGCGAAGATCTCCGTGGTGTAGGCGCAGGTGTTCAGGGCGAAGGCCAGGATGGTGCAGTTCATCGCATCGCGAAAGAACGCATCCAGCACCGGCTGGGCACGGACGGCGGCGATGCTGTAGATCCCGGTGTAGCAGATCAGCAACTGGATATAGAGCGGCGTGCCGCGGAACAGGTAGGTGTAGAACTGCACCGGCCAGCGCACCAGGCGCCGGGGTGAGACCCGGGCGATGGACAATGGGATCGACACCAGAAAACCGATGGCGATCGACGCGCTGAGCAGCCACAGGGTCATGGCCAGGCCGGTGATGTGGTAGCCGTCGCTGTAGAGGAACGGGCGCCAGTATTCCTGCAGGAGTTCGATCATCGCACGGCCTCCCGGGCACCCGCGGCATAGCGCCGTTCAAGCCGACGCAGGACAAAATTGGAAGCGCTGGTGATCAGCAGGTAGATCAGCGCCGCCAGAACCAGGAAATAGAACAGCTGGTAGGTGCTCTTGCCGGCATCCTGGGCGGCCTTGACCAGATCGGCCAGGCCGATGATCGACACCAGGGCCGTGGCCTTGAGCATCACCATCCAGTTGTTGCCGATGCCCGGCAGGGCGAAGCGCATCATCTGCGGGAAGACCACGAAGCGAAAGCGCTGGCCGCGCTTGAGGCCATAGGCGGTAGCCGCTTCCACCTGGCCCCGGGGCACGGCGAGGATCGCGCCACGGAAGGTCTCGGTGAAATAGGCGCCGTAGATGAAGCCCAGGGTGATCACCCCAGCGCTGAAGGGATTGATCTCGATGTATTCCCACTCCATGAAATCGGTGAAGGACGTCAGCCAGGTCTGCAGGCTGTAGAAGATCAGCAGCATCAGCACCAGGTCCGGCACGCCGCGAATCAAGGTGGTGTAGAGCTGGGCAGGTAGGCGTAGCAAGGCAAGGCTGGAGAGTTTGGCGCTGGCGCCGATCAGGCCCAGCAGCACGCTGACCAGCAGCGATAGCACCGACAATTTGACGGTCATCCAGGTACCTTCCAGCAGCAAGGGGCCGAAACCCTTCAAGCTGAACGCGCAAAGCCCCAGGTTCGTTAGGAGTTGTTCGAACATCGATCAGTGACCCGTGACGATAAAAAAGGCGCCCATCGAGGATGGGCGCCGGCAGGTTATTTACCGCTGTAGAGGTTCAGGTCACCGAAGTGTTTTTTCTGGATGGTGGCGTAGGTGCCATCATCGTGTAACGCTTTGATACCTTTATCCAGGAGCGCTTTCAGCTCTTTGTTACCTTTCGAGATACCCACTGCGGTCTTGGCCGGCAGCAGGGGGTCGTCCACCGGTTTGCTGATCTCATAGTCGGCGCCCTGTGGCGACTTGAGGAAGCCCAGCTCGGCTTGCAGCATGTCCTGGATCGATGCGTCCAGGCGCCCGGAAGTCAGGTCGGCATAGACCTGGTCCTGGTTCTGGTAGGCCTGGGTCTTGATCCCGGCCTTGTCTAGCACGGCCTTGGCGTAGGCTTCCTGGATGGTGCCCTGCTCGTAACCGATGGTCTTGCCCTTGAGCGAGGCGGTGTCTTCGCTCAGCCCCGAGCCTTTCTTGAATACGAAGGCGGTGGGGCCGGAGAACAGCTCGTTGGAGAAGTCGATCACCTTTTCCCGGGCCGGGGTCACGGTCATGGAGGAGATCACGCCATCGAACTTGTTGGCCTTGAGGCCCGGGATCATGCCGTCGAAATCGCTTTCGACCCATTTGCACTTGACCTTCAGCTCGGCACAGATGGCGTTGCCCAGGTCGATGTCGAAGCCCACCAGGCTGCCATCGGCGGCCTTGGATTCGAAAGGCGCGTACGAAGGATCGACGCCGAAGCGCAGCTCCTTGTATTCCTTGGCCAGTGTCGAGCCGGCGGCCAGGCACAGAGCCAGTGCAGAAAGGGTCAGCAATGCTTTTTTCATTATTCAATCCCTAAGAGCCGATATGAGCGCTTGTGGCGCATGGGTGCTGTTACTGCAACGCATGAGACTTAATGAAAGTAGCAATTTCCGAACCAGAGTCCCGAACAGCTGTTTTAAAAGCCTGGGGAGCCTTCGTGAGGCAGCGCTCGCGCTGAAAGGGGGCGGGGGGGAGGCAGCCGCGGAGCCAGCCGGGAGATGGCCGCCACAGGATGCACGTTATGGGGGCAGGCCCCGTTCGTACTGGTGCACGAGCGGGGCGCAAGGGCGGGAGAGTTACTTGCCCGGGACCAGGGTCAGGCGGGTCTTGCCGTAGCTGCGCTCGAAGTTCTGCGGCTGCATCGGGAAGCTCAGGTACTGGGCCTTGGACCAGCCCTCGATGCCATTGGCGTAGTGGGGGCTGGCCGGGTTGCCGGACTGGCCGCTGCTGTTGAGCCCCATCAAGGGCTCGCTGAGGCCGAAGTCGACGATCATGCGCAAGGCCGGGGCGGCGCTGACGGCAAAATCCTGGCCCCAGTGGTACGGCGCGGCGTTGATGGTGTTGTGGTCGCCGCCGGCCTGCGATGGCCCGCGGATGGCCTTGCCGTCGCTGCCGATCCAGCTGTAGCTGTGCAGCTTGCCCCATTGCCAGGCCTTGCGATCGTTGCCCAGCAGTTGCTCGCCGGACTTGACCGCGGCGGCCAGGCTGCGGGCCAGGATCGCCGGCTTGTCTTCCTTCTGTGGCGTGCGCGGGTCGTCCCAGAACGGGCTGTCTTCCTGGCCCAGCAGGTGATCGGCCTGGGCCGAGTAGGACAGGCTGCCGTTGGCGACGAAGGCCTGCCAGGGCGCTGCGGATTCCGGGCCCAGCTTGTCGAGGAAGACCTGCCGGGCGCTCTCCTGCAGGAACAGTTCATACAGGGCCGCATCCGCCGAGCCGGCGCCGAGCTTGCCATCGAACGCCATCAGGCGGCTGTAGGCCTCGCGGGCCCTGGCCCGGTCGGCATCGGGCAGGGTATCGATGGCCTGCTTCAGCGGTTGGGCCATGCCGGGGGCCTCGAACATCTTCTTCAGCTTGGCGGCGAACAAGGTGGTCTGGTCGTATTGCAGGGCGATCAGGCTGCGGTTGTCCTGCTTGCCACTGGAGGCGAGCTGGGCCAGGCGCTCGGCGCGTTCCGGGGCGTCCCACGAGTTGGACAGCTGCATGCCGTAGCCACGGGAAATCACCCGCTGGTTGGCGATGGCAAGCCAGCCCTGGGGCGGATCCTGGTCGTAGGGGTGGAGCATCGGATCGGCATAGCCGTCCCAGTCATACCGCCCCTCCCAGCCAGGGGAGGGCAGCAGGCCTTCGCCTTCGCGACGGTTGGGGAAGCGCCCGGTGACCTGCCAGCCGATGTGGCTGGCATCGGCGAACAGCAGGTTCAGGACAATGGCGCGGATGTCCCGGCTGGCGTCCGAGGCCTTCTCGGCGCTCTGCGCCCGCGACAGGTCGAAGAACGCATCCAGGCTCCGGTCGTCCTTGAGCTCTGGCGTCTGCAGGGCCAAGCCCAGGCCGTTGGCCTGGCTGGCACCCAGGGCGCTGTTGAGCAAGGGGCCGTGGCGGGTTTCGTACACCGCTTCGCGAAGCGGGCGCTGGCCCTTGACGAAGTAGGTCTCGTTGCGCACGACCACCGGCTGCCATTTGCCGTTGTTCAAGTAGTACAGGCCATTGCCCTGGCGCTTGAGCTTTTCCAGGAACAGATCCTGGTTGTCGCCTTGCACCGAGCTCAGGCTCCAGGCCACCTTGCCGTTGAAGCCCTGGAGGATCGCCGGCAAGCCGGGGATCGCAGCACCGGCGGCCTGGTACTTGGGCGCGCGCAACTGGACGTAGTGCCAGGCCGTGGCCTGGCTGTCGCTGGCCAGCAGGCTCCGGCCACTGCGGCTGCGCTGGGGGGCGATGGCCAGGTCGCTGCCGCCGCTCAGGCCCAGGGTGTTGAGCCGGGCCAGCTGGCTGGCGGTGCGGCTGAGTTCGTCCAGGCCGGGGATATCGAGGTTCAGGCCCTTGAGCTTCTCGGCCTCGGCCAGGGGCAAGGGTTCGTCGGGGTAGCCGGGGGTCAGCCAGGGCAGCTTGTCGCTGCCGACTTTGCGTGCCAGCACCAGGGCGTTGAGCTCTTCGAACAGGTTGGCGGATTGGCCGAAGTTCAGCAGGCAGAAGATCAGCGCCGAGTCTTCGGGCTTCCAGTACTCGGGGGTATAGCCGCGGCTCGCCAGCTCCGGCGGCAGCTTGTCGCGATAGCGGAACAGGTAGGCGTTGACGCCCCGTGCATAGACCTCGAAGAAGCGCTTGATCCGCGGCGAAGAGGCCTTATACAGCTCGTCGGCGCTTTTCTTCAGGTTCACCGCGCGCATCAGGCGGTCGACGTCCAGGGCCTCGGCGCCGGACATTTCCGCCAGGCGGCCCTGGGCCAGCAGGCGCAAGGTCACCATCTGGCCGATGCGATCGCTGGCATGGACGTAGCCCAGGCTGAACAAGGCATCGTGGAAGCTGTTGCTTTCGATCAAGGGCACGCCCACGGCGTTGCGGCGTACCGACACGTTCTGGGCCAGGCCCTTGAGCGGTTGCACACCGGAGGTGGGTGGCAGGCTGTTCTGGGCGTTCCAGGACTGGCAACCGGCCAGGCTCAGGACGCCGGCTACCGCCGCGGCAACGCCGAATCGGGGAAGAACATGTGAGAAGGCTGGCGAGGCCATGGCAAAGCTCCTGCGGGGGGTAGCGTCGATAAAGGCGCTACGTTAGTGAGCAGGCGTGTGCCGCGCAAGCGGGGCGACAGGTATTTATCGCAGGCCCGGACGAAGGCCTGCGCCGCAGGGTTGGAGGAGCGCTTGCAGGGACCGGTTCAGGCCGGGTTGACCCTTTCCACCAGGGCGTAGGCACGCGCGGTGGCCGGTCGTGCCTGGATGCCGTTGAACCAGCCATGCAGGTGCGGGAAGTCCTCGAGCCTCTGGCTCTGCTTCTTGTAGGAAGCGACCCAGGGGTAGATCGCCATGTCGGCGATGCTGTAGTCGTGGCCGGCGACGAAGGGCCGGTCCGCCAGGCGTCGATCCAGCACACCGTAGAGGCGCGCGGTTTCGTCTACGTAGCGCTTGACGGCGTAGGGGATCCGTTCCGGGGCGGCGTGGGCGAAATGATGGTTCTGCCCGGCCATCGGTCCCAGGCCGCCCATCTGCCAGAACAGCCATTGCAGGGTTTCCTGGCGCCCGCGCAGGTCCTGGGGCAGGAAGCGGCCGGTCTTCTCCGCCAGGTACAACAGGATCGCCCCGGACTCGAACAGCGACAGTGGCGCGCCGCCGTCGGCCGGCTGGTGGTCGACGATGGCCGGGATGCGGTTGTTGGGCGCGATCTTGAGGAACTCGGCCTTGAATTGCTCGCCCAGGCCGATGTTGACCGGGTACAGGTTGTAGGGCAGCCCGGCTTCTTCGAGGAATAGCGAGATCTTGTGGCCGTTGGGGGTGGTCCAGTAGTACAGGTCGATCATGCAGCGCTCCGGGTGAATGTGCCTTGTATAGGGACGAACTGCGGCATTGGATCGTTCCACCGGTGTTCCATCACCTGCCAGGGATCGAGGCAGCACTTGCCGGCAAGGCTGCCGGCAGGCGTTGTTTTCACGGCTGGATCAGGCGCCGTGGCACTTCTTGAACTTCTTGTTGCTGCCACAGGGGCAGGGATCGTTGCGGCCGACGTCTTTCAACGCGTTGCGTACCGGCTCCTGGTGGCCGTGGTTGCAATGCGGGCCGTGGACATGGCCATGGTCGTGATGGTCGTGATCGTGGTTGCAGTCAGGGCCATGGACATGGGGTTGCTGGGTCATTGAAGGTCACTCCGGGATGAAATCGCCGGGAATTATCACGCCATTGCGCCTCAGGTGCACGTCTTTGCCGATGAATAATCCCACCTCCAGCTCGCCCTCCAGGCGATAGGGAATCGGCCGGTCGGGCTTGTGCAGGAGTTTCACCAGGTCACGGATCTGCGGCCACAGGTTGGTGCGCACCGGTACCTTGAAATAGCGACTGCTATGGGGCGTAACGGTGAACCAGTGCTCATGCTCGCCATCGCCGAGCAAAAAGCGCTCCAGGTAGATCCGGTAGGTCAGGCGGCGTACGGTCAGGTCTTCGTCGTTGGGGTTGTCCACCCTCAGGTGCAGGGTGAAGCGCTGCTCCAGCAAGTTGGCCTTGACCACTTCGACCTTGACCAGGTGCACCTCGGGATCGATGTCTTCGTCGGCGAACCACGACACGCAACCGGACAGGCCCAGCATCCCGAGCAGGCAGAGAATGGGTAGCAGGCGCAGTTCACCGATCATTGCAAGGCTCCCTGTGGTCTCCCCTGTACCCATCCTGGGCCGGGGCTGATCGTGGCGGACGAGGGCTCAGCGGCTGAAGTAGCTCGCGCAGCACTTCTTGTATTTCTGCCCGCTGCCGCAGGGGCAGGCATCGTTGCGCGATGCCTTGAGCTGCACCGTGGGGTCGATGAAGTACCAGCGCCCCTGGTTCTGCACGAACGACGAGCGTTCGCGATGGCTGTGCTCGCCCTGGCTGTCGTGCCAGCGGGCGGTGAAGGTGACGAAGGCATGTTCGGGCTGGCCGCCGAATACCTCCGAGCTTTCCACTTGCAAGCCCAGCCAGGTGCTCTGGGCGCTCCAGTCGCTGATGGATTGGCGGTCCAGTCCTGCCTGTTGGGCCGGCAGGGTGGTGGCTACCAGATAGTCCACCTGCCCCAGCACATAGGCGCTGTAGCGCGAGCGCATCAGGGCCTCGGCACAGGGCGCGGGATGGCCGGCATGGTAATGGCCGCAGCAGGCCTCCAGCAGGTTGCCGCTGCCGCAGGGACAAATCGAAGCGCTCATCGTGTTACCACCAGTACTTTCCAAAATTTTCCGGGTTCGCCCAGAAGCGTGAATTGAGCCAATCGGGCACTTGCTTGTATTCAAGCAGATCGTAGGTAAACAGGGTCAGCACCTGTTGCTCCCGCTGGAAGCGCTCGCTGGCCTGCAGGGCCAGGGAGAAGAAGTCGGTTTCCTGCCAGCCGCAAGCGGCCAGGTCGGCCAGCACGGCGATGCGGCTGGCGTTGAGGTTGCGGATGCCTCCAAGCAGGTTCTGGCCCTCGCGCTTGGGCAGGTGCTCCAGGCAATCCACCGCCAGGGCCAGGTCGAAACGCTGCGCGGCCAGGTCGGCCGGCAAAGGCCCTGCGGCCTGGGCCACTTCGGTGGCCGGATGGGCGGCCTTGAATGCGGCCAGGGCGGGAAAGTCGCTGGCGCCGATCAGCAGCAGCCTTTGCGGTGCATAACGGTCCAGCAGGGCAGCCAGTGCCTGCTGCGGGGTACGGGCAGAAATACCGACGCTCATCATCGCTCCTCGATCAGAGCGTCCAAGACTAGCTTGCCGGCATCCGCGGGCCTAGAGCGGTTCTTCATTTATTCGTGAACCCCCTGTGTTTACGGGGCGAAACAGGGGCTGGCGGTTTGCTGGCGCGGACCTTCGGCCGGGTCTTTACTCCGTGAATCGGCCCCGAGCCGATCCCTCAGGAGAAATCAGATGAGCATCATTCGTACGGCAGTACCCCTGGTTCTGTTGACCGGTGTGTTGACTGGTTGTGCAGGTTTGCAAAAAACCGACTGGCCGATCTGCGCCGCGGTAGGCGGCGTCACCGGCGCGGCGCTGGGCGCCACCGAAAGCTCGGCGTGGGCGGGCGGTGGCGCACTGTTTGTCGGCGGCCTGGCAGGCGCCTACTGCTGGGTGCATGGCGATGGCGACGAGGACGGCGATGGCGTGCCGGACAGCCGTGACAAGTGCCCGCATACGCCCAAGGGCGTGCAGGTCGATGCCAACGGCTGCCCATTGCCTCCACCCGTGGTGGAAGAGGTCGTGGTGGTCAAGGAAGAAACCATCGTCGTGCGCGATGTGCACTTCCATTTCGACTCGGCCAAGCTGACCGAGGCCGACAAGACCAAGCTCAACACCATAGTGACTCGCCTGAAGCAGGAGTCTGCCTCGGCACAACTGCGGGTGACGGGCCATACCGACAGCGTCGGCAAGGCGGCCTACAACCAGAAACTCTCGGAAAAACGCGCCCATTCGGTGGTGGAATACTTGATCCAGGGCGGTATTCCCCGTGCCAGTTTCATCTCGGTGACCGGCGCCGGAGCCAGCAAACCCGTGGCGGACAACAAGACCGCGGAAGGACGGGCCATGAACCGCCGCACGGAAATCCAGATCAACCGTTGAGCAGGCGCGTCCGGCGCGGCCCGAGGTGCCGCGCCGGCGCATCCACGTGCGGTATGGGGAAGTGGCTGCGGCGATCCTCGTCGATCCGGGAGCTAAACTGCCGCTGGGGAGAATTTGCATGGCCCTCTGGCGTATCCCGGTAATAAGTCGTTACTGTGCGCGCAAAGAAGAACTTACAAGGGGGGCATATGAAGGTCTTATGGGGGCTGGGGAAGTTTCTGACCCTGCTATTTTGGCTGGTGATATTGATCAACCTGGCCAGGCCGTTGATCAATCCATTGCACTTGCTGGTCAACCTGGCGGGCAGCCTGTTGCTGTTGACCCATCTGCTGGAACTGGTGCTGTTCAATGGCAGCCTCAAGGGCCGTGCCCATCCTTGGCGTGATCGCCTGCAAATCCTGCTGGTAGGTATTTTCCATCTGCAGGCCCTTCCAGCCCCCGTTACCGTCGAGGCCGATCATGCGTAGGCTCTGCCCGCTGCTCCTGTTCTTTACCCCCCTGGTCCTGGCCCAGGAGGTCAGGGTCGAAACCAATTCCTTCATGCGCCTGCCCAATACCGCCAGCAACCTGGTCCTGGAACGCTTGGACGTGGCCGACTTCGCCACCTTGCTGGTACCGGCCAATGTCACTGAACTCCAGGTCCAGGACCTGCACCTGGGGCGCGAGGCGCGGATCGCCATCGTGCCCACCGAGCAGAGCCTGCATCTGGTGGTCCAGCGGGCACAGCTGGACGCGGGTAGCCAGTTCACCTCCCGGGGGGCGCCGGGGACCTATGAGAAGGCCGCCAAGCCTGGTCGCAACCTGAACCTGCGGATCGAGTCGCTGCAGGCCCAGGAGCTGTCGGTGGATGCACGGGGCGGTGCCGGTGCGCCAGGTTATGTCGGCCTGGATGGGGCCAATGGCGATGAGCCCGGCTGTACCTGGGGCCAGGCCGGACGTGGTGCCGATGGGGACAATGGCGGTAATGGCCATCCGGGTGCGGCGGGTGGCCAGGTACGCCTGGAGTTGCCGCGGGATTTCCCCGACGAGCAGATCAAGGTCTGGGTCGATGGCGGTGCCGGCGGTTTGGCCGGGGCCGGTGGCAAGCCGGGCGCGGGCGGCAAATCCAAGGGCTGCCTGGTCTACCGGGCCGACGGTGGCAAGGGCGGACGTCCCGGTGCCCAGGGCCAACCAGGGCCGGAGGGCGTGGCGGGCTCGCTGACCGTGCAGCGCCTTTAACCCGCTTTGTCAGTTGTCATGCCGATCGCCCGCTTTTGCGGGCGATCGTATTTCAGAAGCTCGGCCGGGCAGCCGCCAGGGCCACCAGCAGCAGGCCGATGATCAGGTTGATACCCACCAGGCGGCGGATCCGCCCGAGCACGGCGGCACCGGCCGGCCAGTCCTGGGCCGCCACTGCCTGGCGCAACTCCGGCAGCTGCAGCGCCTGGATACGGATGAACAGCGCGGTCATCGCCAGGTACACGCCCATCATGATCTGCACATAGCGCGGCGCGGTTTCAAAACCGTTGAACCGCAGGTGCAGCAGGCCGATGCCGCTGATCGGCAAGATCACCACGGCCGCCCAGACCCAGGCGAAAAAACGCGGGAATACCTGGGCCCACAATTGAAGCCGCTGTGGACCTTCCAGGGCCGCCACGGCGGCGGGCCGCAGGACCATCCAGGCGAAGAACATGCCGCCGACCCAGACCAGGGCGGCCAGGACATGCAAGCTGTAGGCGAGGGCGAAAGCGGTCATTCGGGTACTCCGTTCTGCGCAGGATGAATTAGCGGGGTATGATAGCGGCCGATTCGAACCACTGAAAATTTATCCAGCGTTTTCTGCGCCTGAAGAACCATGATCAGCAACGAACTCAAAACCACGATCCAGGGCGCCTACTCGCGTTTTCTCGAAGCCAAGAGCCTCAAGCCGCGTTATGGCCAGCGCCTGATGATCGCCGAGGTGGCCAAGGTCCTGGGTGACGTCGATACCGACGACGAGGGCCGGCGCAGCGGCGATCCGGCGGTGGTCGCGGTAGAGGCCGGCACCGGTACCGGCAAGACCGTGGCCTACAGCCTGGCGGCGATCCCCACGGCCAAGGCCGCCGGCAAGCGCCTGGTGATCGCCACCGCCACCGTCGCCCTGCAGGAGCAGATCGTCTACAAGGACCTGCCCGACCTGATGCGCAACAGCGGCTTGAACTTCAGCTTCGCCCTGGCCAAGGGACGCGGGCGCTACATGTGCCTGTCCAAGCTCGACATGCTGCTGCAGGAAGGCCACGCGCAGACCGCCACCGCCCAGCTGTTCGAAGAAGAAGGCTTCAAGATCGAGGTGGACGAGGCCAGCCAGAAGCTGTTCACCAGCATGATCGAGAAACTGGCCGGCAATAAATGGGACGGCGACCGCGACAGCTGGCCCACGACCCTGGAAGACGCCGACTGGGCGCGCCTGACCACCGACCACAGCCAGTGCACCAATCGCCATTGCCCCAACTTCGGCCAGTGCGCCTTCTACAAAGCCCGGGAAGGCATGGGCAAGGTCGACGTGATCGTCACCAACCACGACATGGTCCTGGCCGACCTGGCCCTGGGCGGCGGCGCGGTGCTGCCCGACCCGCGCGACACCCTCTATGTGTTCGACGAAGGCCATCACCTGCCGGACAAGGCCATCGGCCACTTCGCCCACTACACCCGGTTGCGCTCCACCGCCGACTGGCTGGAGCAGACCGCCAAGAACCTCACCAAGCTCCTGGCCCAGCACCCGCTGCCGGGGGATCTGGGACGGCTGATCGAGCAGGTGCCGGAGCTGGCGCGGGAGATCAAGACCCAGCAACAGTTCATGTTCACCGCCTGCGAGCAGATCGCCGACTTCAAGACCGGTGAAGACATGGAAGGCCGCGAGCGGCCGCGCCATCGTTTTGTCGGCGGCTTGATTCCCGACCACATGCGCGAGATGGGCATCGAGCTGAAGAAAGGCTTCTCGCGCCTGACCGACCTGTTCACTCGCCTGACCGACCTGCTCAAGGAAGGCATGGACGGCGAGGTCAACATCGGCATCGCCAGCAACCAGGCCGAGGAGTGGTATCCGCTGTTCGGCAGCCTGCTGGCCCGGGCCTCGGGCAACTGGGAACTGTGGACGGCCTTCACCGTCGAGGACCCGGAGGACAACCCGCCCATGGCCCGCTGGCTGACCCTGGCCGAGAGTGGCTCGTTGTTCGATATCGAGGTCAACGCCAGCCCGATCCTGGCCGCGGAAATGCTGCGCCGCAATTTGTGGAACGTAGCCTACGGTGCCCTGGTAACCTCGGCGACCCTGACCGCCCTGGGCACCTTCGACCGTTTCCGCATGCGTGCCGGCTTGCCGAAGAAGGCCGTTACCGCCGTGGTCCCCAGCCCATTCCACCATGCCGACGCCGGCGTGCTGCGGGTTCCCGACCTGCGGGCCGACCCACGGGATGCCGCAGCCCATACCGCAGCGATCATCCGCGACCTGCCGGAACTGGTGGAAGGCTCCCGGGGCAGCCTGGTGCTGTTCTCCTCGCGCAAGCAGATGCAGGACGTATTCGACGGCCTGGATCGCGACTGGCGCAAGCAGGTGTTCATCCAGGGCAACCTGTCCAAGCAGGAGACCCTCAACAAACACAAGGCCCGGGTCGATGGCGGCGATTCCAGCGTGCTGTTCGGCCTGGCCAGCTTCGCCGAAGGGGTGGACTTGCCGGGGGCCTATTGCGAGCACGTGGTGATCGCCAAGATCCCGTTCTCGGTACCGGACGATCCGGTGGAGGCGGCGCTGGCGGAGTGGATCGAGGCCCGGGGCGGCAACCCGTTCATGGAAATCTCGGTGCCGGATGCCTCCCTCAAGTTGGTCCAGGCCTGTGGCCGGCTGCTGCGTACCGAGCAGGACCGCGGCACCATCACCCTGCTGGATCGGCGCCTGGTCACCCAGCGCTATGGCAAGGCGATCCTCAATGCCCTGCCGCCTTTTCGCCGAGAAATATCCTAGGCTGGCCCAGACCGCATTGCGCCGGGCAGGCGAGCACGCCGCCCGGCGACGGCCTGGGTAGCCACGTCGCCCAAGGTCTTTTCACTGGCTTACCGGGCAGGGCCGCACCTTTGCGCGCCCCGCTGTCTATTTCACGTCAATGCTTGAGCATCGGCCGCCCAGCGGCCCTACAAGGAGAAACCGGCCCACATGATTCGCCGCTCGTTGCCCGTCGTACTTGCCCTGTCGTTTGCCGCGCCTGTGCTGGCGGCCCCTGCCGGACAACGAACGTTGTTCAACTTTGTCCGCCCGGCCGCCGTGGTGCAGGTGGCGACCCAGGATGCCAACCTGCCGCAGTACAACGCCGAACAGACGGCCGAGGGTGAAGTGCTGCGGCGGGTGACGTTCAACCCGACGCTGCGTCCCAGCCTGCGCCTGAGCCCCCAGGCGGGTGCCTGGGACTGGTCGCAGTCGGGTCTGATGAGCCTGCGTATCCAGAGTGCGATGGACTGGGCCCTGACCCTCTACGTGACCATCCAGAGCCACGATGGCCAGACCCTGGCCAGCCGGGTCGACTTGCCCGCCGGCCCGGCGCAGACGCTGCTGGTGCCCTTGGTGGCCAGCAGTGCCCTGGAGCAGGGCATGAAGGCCGCGCCGCCGATGCCCATGACCGTGGACGGCCAGCGCATCCTGCTGGCCAGCAGCGAAGGGCAACTGGACCGCAGCCAGGTGGTATCGGTGACCCTGTCCCTGGACAACCCCAAGGCTTCGCAAAGCATCCTTCTTGAGCGTTTCGGCGTGCAGGATGGCGAGGGCGTGGTTCGCGCCGTGTATGGCTCCCTGGTGGATGGCTATGGCCAGTCGACCCGGGACCGCTGGCCGGAGAAGGTCGCCAGCGACGAGCAGCTCAAATCCGCCGCGAGCAAGGAGCAGCAACAGCTCAAGGGCTGGCTCGCCGAGCGTGAAAAGGCCCCCCTGGATCGCTTCGGCGGCCTGAGCCAGGGGCCGGCCTTCAAGGCCAGCGGCTTCTTTCGCACCCAGAAGCGTGATGGCCGCTGGTTCCTGGTGACTCCCGATGGGCATCCGTTCTATTCCCTGGGGGTCAACACCCTGGCGGCGGACAACAACCGCACCTATGTCGCCGGGCGCGAATGGATGTTCAGCGACCTGCCCAAGGACGGCGAGCCACTGGCGGTCTACTACGGTGACGGCGACAACCGTGGCGGTAACGGCGCCGACCGCGGGCGGGGCTACAACAGCGGGCGCTGGTACGACTTCTACCGGGCCAACCTGCAGCGTACTTATGGCGCACCTTGCGCCGCTGCTGGCGCGGCCGTGGCAGCGCCCGACCAGGCGGCTCCCTGCGCGGCACCGGGGTTCGACCAGAAGCGCTGGCTCGGCCACACCCTGGACCGCCTGCAAGCCTGGGGCTTCAACACCATCGGCAACTGGAGCGCGCCGGCCCTGGGCCTGGCCGCCCGAATGCCCTACACCCTGCCGCTGTCGATCGTCGGCGACTACGCCAGCATCAGCACCGGCAGCGATTGGTGGGGCGGCATGCCCGATCCCTTCGATCCGCGCTTTGCCATGGCCACCGAGCGCGCCGTGGCCATCGCTGCCCGGGATCATCGTGACGATCCGTGGTTGATCGGTTACTTCGCCGACAACGAGCTGGCCTGGGCAGGTCCGGGAAGTGACGCGAAATCTCGCTTCGCCCTGGCCTACGGCACTTTGCGCCTGACCACCGATGTCCCGGCCAAGCGCGCCTTCCTCAAGCAACTGCGCGACAAGTATCGCAACCAGCAGGGGCTGTCCAAGGCCTGGGGGATCGATCTGCCGGCCTGGGAGTTGCTGGAAGACCCGGGCTTCGAGGCGCCGCTGCCAAGCCCCGAGCATCCCGAGATCGAGGCCGACTACCGGCATTTCCAGCGAGTCTTCGCCGATACCTACTTCAAGACCATCGCCGATTCGTTGAAATGGCACGCCCCCAATCACCTGCTGCTGGGAGGGCGGTTTGCCGTCAGCACACCTGAGGCGGTGGCGTCCTGTGCCCAGTATTGCGACGTGCTGAGCTTCAACATGTACACCCTCAAGCCCCAGGACGGGCAGGACTTCGCCTACCTGCGCAGTCTCGACAAGCCGCTGTTGGTCACCGAGTTCAACTTTGGCTCCCGGGATCGTGGCCCGTTCTGGGGCGCAGTTACCGAACTGGCCCGGGAGGAGGAGCGGGGACCGGCCTATGCCAACTTCCTCAAGCAGGCGCTGAGCGAGCCGTCCATCGTCGGGGTGCATTGGTTCCAGTACCTGGACCAGCCGGTGACCGGACGCCTGCTGGACGGTGAGAACGGCCATTTTGGCCTGGTGGGCATTACCGATGTGCCGTTCCAGGATTTCGTCGAGACCGTGCGCAAGAGCAACCTGCTGGCGTTGGAACAACTGGGCAAGGCCACGCAGTTCGCTCGGGCCCAGGCCGAGCAGGTAGCCGCCAGCGGGTCTACGACGGAAAGCCGGGACGCACCGAGCGCCACGGGTGAAGCGCATGCCGGTGGGCATTCCGGCAACGGCCACTGAAGACTTTCGGGCCCTGCTCGGGTGGGGTCCGGTTGTTCCCAAATTCCCTTGGGGCTGAAACAATGCGCGCCACGTTGCCGAGCATTGTCGCAGGGGGATTCAGGGTGCAGATTCAAGGTCATTACGAACTCAAGTTCGAGGCGGTACGCGAGGCTTTCGCGGCGCTGTTCGACGATCCCCAGGAGCGTGGCGCCGCGCTGTGCATCCAGGTCGGCGGGGAAACCGTGGTCGACCTCTGGGCCGGCACGGCCGACAAGGACGGCGCCGAGGCCTGGCACAGCGATACCATCGCCAACCTGTTTTCCTGCACCAAGACCTTTACCGCCGTGACCGCGTTGCAATTGGTGGCCGAGGGCAAGCTCAAGCTGGACGCGCCGGTGGCCGACCACTGGCCGGAATTCGCCGCGTCGGGCAAGGCGGCCATCACCTTGCGCCAGTTGCTGTGCCACCAGGCCGGGTTGCCGGCCCTGCGTGAGCTGATGCCGCCCCATGCCCTGTACGAATGGCAGACCATGGTCGACGCCCTGGCGGCCGAGCAGCCCTGGTGGACACCGGGCGAAGGGCACGGTTATGCCGCCATCACCTATGGCTGGCTGGTGGGCGAGTTGATTCGCCGGGCCGACGGCCGTGGCCCTGGCGAATCGATCGTGGCCCGGGTGGCCAAGCCCCTGGGGCTGGACTTCCATATCGGCCTGGCCGACGAGGAATTCCACCGGGTGGCGCATATCGCGCGGGGCAAGGGCAATGTCGGCGATGCCGCGGCCCAGCGCCTTTTACAGGTGACCATGCGCGAGCCCGAAGCGATGAGCACCCGGGCATTTACCAATCCACCGTCTATCATGACCAGCACCAATAAACCCGAGTGGCGGCGCATGCAGCAGCCAGCGGCCAACGGCCATGGCAACGCCCGCAGCCTCGCCGGTTTCTACAGCGGCCTGCTCGATGGCCGCTTGCTGGAGGCCGAAATGCTCGAGGAGCTGACCCGGGAGCACAGCCTGGGCATGGACAAGACCCTGTTGACCCAGACCCGTTTCGGCCTGGGCTGCATGCTCGACCAGCCCCAGGTGGCTAACGCGACCTTTGGCCTGGGGGCACGGGCATTCGGGCATCCCGGGGCGGGGGGCTCCATCGGTTTCGCCGATCCGGAGCACGACGTGGCCTTCGGTTTCGTCACCAATACCCTGGGCCCCTATGTGTTGATGGACCCACGGGCACAGAGGTTGGTGCGAGTTTTGTCGGATTGTCTGTAAAAAGGTTGCTGTTAAGAACTTTTTTGCTTAAACATGCTTGAAAAGCTGCAGGACGGAACCCTGTGGCTTTTATAATTTCCAAGCGTCTGTTTGTAGCGGTTATTTAGACCGAACTTTTTATCTCATTTTGTGGATATCCCATGTCGTCGAACAAGTCTCTAGCCTTGGCCATCTGCCTGACCGTAACCGGTTGCGCACAAACCCCACAAAATGAAGCGGACGGCGGCCATTGGTGGTCGTTCGGAGGCGATAAGGCCGCCAGCAAGGAAGCCGCTCCTGCTCCTGCCCCGGAACAACCAGCCACGGCCGAAGCCGCCCCGGCGGCTCCTGCGGGCAAGCCGGCTGTCGCGGCCAAGGGGGCTCCGGCTCCTGCTGGCAAGACCACGGCTTCCGCGAAGCAGGCAGCGCCAGCGGCCAAGGCAGCCGTGCCAGCCAAGACTCCTGCAGGCAAGCCGGCAGCTCCTGCCGCCGAGCCGGCTCCGGCACCGGTAGCGACAGCCCCGGCTCCGGCCCCAGAGGCTGAGAACGCTTCGGCCAAGGCTGAAGGTGGCAACTGGTGGTGGCCTTTCTCCTCTTCCAAGGATGCCGACAAGCCGGTAGCCGAGGCCAAGAAGGCCGAACCGGCTCCAGCCCCTGCCGTGGCCAAGGCCGCGGATGCCGAGAACCCATGGTGGTGGCCTTTCGGCAAGAGCCAGCCCAAGCCCCTGAGCAAGGTCAACGTGGCGGATATCCCGATGCCTGACCCGAAAATCACCCAGGCCTGGCTCGACGACTACGAGCCGCGCCTGCGTGAAGCCGTCAAGGACAGCAAGCTGCAGGTGGAGCGTCGTGAGAACGTGCTGGTAGTCACCGCACTGGTGGACGCTTCCTTCAACCCGGATCGCCCGGCGATGCTGCTGCCGGTGACCCTGGGCCCGTTCACCCGCGTGGCCAAGGCCGTGGAAGGCGATCCGAAGACCGCCGTGCTGATTCTCGGCCATGCCGATGCGACTGGCCCGACCCTGGCCAACCAGAAGCTGAGCCGTGATCGTGCCCAGTCCGTGGCCGCGATCTTCAGCCTCAGCGGCCTGAAGCAGGACCGCCTGATGCTGCGTGGCATGGGCGCGGTGATGCCGCGTGCCGCCAACGACAGCCCACAAGGCCGTTCGTTGAACCGCCGGGTGGAAATCATGTTGACCCAGCGCAGCACCCTGTTGGGCCTGCTGAGCAAGTACAACCAGCCGACCCCGTCCGAAACCGAAATGGTCGCTATCCAGGACGCCAAGCCACCGGTTCCGGCCCCGGCCAGCAAGAAAGCGGCAACCGCGGCGAAGAAATCCTCCGCGGCCAAGAAACCCGCAGCCAAGCCGGCGGCGAAGAAGGCTCCAGCCAAGAAAACCGTGGCGGCGGCCAAGAACCCGACGGCTACCGCCCAGGCCAAGAACTGATCTACCAGGATAAGGAACAGCAGGCATGACCCAGTCTCTGGCTGATATGCGCCGCGACTACGCTCGCGACGGCTTGTCCGAGGCCCAGGCTCCGGCCGAACCCTTCGCACTGTTCCACCAGTGGTTCGCTGAAGCGGTGCAGACCGAACAGCCGCCGGTGGAGGCCAATGCCATGACCCTGGCGACTGTTGATGCCGACGGTCGTCCCCACTGCCGCATCCTGTTGCTCAAGGGCCTGGATGAGCAGGGGTTCACCTTCTTCACCAACTATGAAAGCGCCAAGGGCCAGCAGTTGGCCGCGCGGCCTTTTGCAGCCATGACGTTCTTCTGGCCGACCCTGGAGCGCCAGGTGCGGATCGAAGGACGAGTGGTCAAGGTCTCTGCCGAGGAATCCGATGCCTACTATCAGGTACGTCCCTTGGGCAGCCGCCTGGGTGCCTGGGCGTCACCGCAGAGCCGGGTGATTGCCGATCGTGGAGAACTGCAGGAACTGCTCAAGGCCACCGAGGCGCGCTTCAGCGATAGCCAGCCCGACTGCCCGGAACACTGGGGTGGTTACCGGCTGTTGCCGGAGCGTATCGAGTTCTGGCAAGGGCGCCCCAGCCGCCTGCATGACCGCTTGAACTATCGACGGCAGGACTTGCATTGGGTGCGTGAGCGCCTGGCTCCCTGAAACTCTTGGATCACTCGCCGGGATAACCTGCCGCAGCGGCTTCCAGCCATTGCGGCAGGTCCCGGCGTTTTACTTTCTGGCGTTGGGCTTCGGCCAATTGTTGCAACATGTATTGCTTCTTCTGTTCATCGGTCCCGGCCATCGACAACGCCAGGTCCCGGTCCGTCCAGCGCTTGATGCGTACGTACAGCCACCAGTGGAAATACAGGCCGGCGACCGTGACCACGAAGATGATGAAGTAATCCATGGAAAATCCCTTGTTCGATAGCGTTATGCTGGAGGCTGGGGCTACCGTAGCGAGAGGGCCCGGAATTCATGCAGCCTGTACTTGGGCTGAATGAAAGCAATTTTATCCGGGCGGCACCGTGACAGGTGTCAAGCTGCGGAGTCTAATGATTTATTTTCCCTTGGAGTTGATCCTATGCGTAAGTCTGTTTTGCTGGTTGCGTCCTTCACCACGATGGCCATGTTGCTCGGCGGTTGCGCCTCCAACCTGACCGGTGATTCCTACTCTCGTGATGAAGCGCGTCGTGTGCAAACCGTACGTATGGGCACCATCGAATCCCTGCGCCCGGTGAAGATCGAAGGCACCAAGACCCCTATCGGCGGCGCCGCTGGCGCGGTGATCGGCGGTGTCGGTGGCAGCGCCATCGGCGGCGGTCGCGGCAGCATCGTCACTGCGGTCATCGGTGCCGTGGCGGGTGGCCTGCTCGGCTCGGCCACCGAGGAAGGGCTGACCCGTACCCAGGGCGTGGAGATCACCGTGCGTGAAGACGACGGCAGCATGCGTGCCTATGTACAGCAAGTTCAGGAAAACGAAGTGTTCCGTGTTGGCGACCGTGTACGCATCATGAGCGTCAACGGTACCAGCCGTGTAACTCGCTGATTTCTCAACAGCCAAACAAAACCCCGGCCAGGCAACTGACCGGGGTTTTGTGTTTTCAGGCGGGGGAGAACTTCGCCGATCAGGACGCCAGGGAGGTGCTCTTGCGGCTGGCGGCGGCAGTGACGGCATAGCCGATCAGGGCAGCGAACAGCGAGCCGGTGAGGATGCCCATGCGGTCCATGCCGGCGTACTCGCTGCTGCCCGGGACGAACGCCAGGGAGCCGACGAACAGGCTCATGGTGAAGCCGATCCCGCAGAGAATCGCCACGCCGAACACCTGGCCCCAGTTGGCCCCAGCCGGCAGGGCCGCCAGACCGGTCTTTACCGCCAGCCAGGTCAGGCCGAATACCCCGATCGTCTTGCCCAGCAGCAGGCCGACGGCGATGCCCATCGGCACGAAGTGGGTGAAGCTCTCGACGGTCACGCCACTCAACGACAAGCCGGCGTTGGCGAAGGCGAACAGCGGCAGGATGCCGAACGACACCCAGGGATGCAGCGCATGTTCCAGGGCCAGCAGCGGCGAAGGCTCGGCATTGCGGGTGCGCAAGGGAATGCAGAAGGCCAGGGTCACGCCCGCCAGGGTCGCATGGACGCCGCTCTTGAGCACGCAGACCCAGAGGATCAGGCCGATGATCATGTAGGGCCCGAGCTTGACCACGCCCAGGCGGTTCATCGCCACCAGCGCCGCGATGCAGGCCGCCGCCAGCATCAGCGACAAAGTCGACAGGGCGCCGGAATAGAAGATCGCGATGATCACGATGGCGCCCAGGTCATCGATGATCGCCAGGGTCATCAGGAACAGCTTCAGCGAGGTCGGTACCCGCTTGCCCAGCAGCGCCAGGACCCCGAGGGCGAAGGCGATGTCGGTGGCGGTAGGGATCGCCCAGCCGTTGAGGGCCGGCGGGTTGTCGCGGTTGAGGAACCAGTAGATCAGCGCCGGCACCAGCATGCCGCCGATGGCCGCCGCCCCTGGCAGCACCACCTGCGAAGGCTTGGACAGCTGGCCGTCCAGGACTTCACGCTTGACCTCCAGGCCGATCAGCAGGAAGAACAGGGCCATCAGGCCGTCGTTGATCCACAGCAGCAGCGGCTTGGCGATTTTCAAGGCGCCGACCTGGGCCACCACCGGGGTTTCCAGCAAGCCGTTGTACAACCAGGACAGGGGCGAGTTGTTGATGATCAGCGCAAGGATGGCCGCAGCGATCAGCAACAGGCCGCTGGCTGCCTCCATGGCAAAGAAACGAGTGAAAGTACTACGCAGAGGCAAAGGGCGCTCTCCATCTAAAAGCAAACAAGGTGGCACACCCTAACCCGTACAGTTGGTTGTTAAAACAAAAGTTATATTCTTTTTTGTTATATGTAGAGGGCAAGCGGCCTGCTGGAAAACGCACGTGGAAGTTGTGTTTCCAATTGCTTCATAGCTGTACCTGTCAGGGCGACGAGTTATTTCCTAACATGTCCGGCGGCAGTGGGCCGCAGGGCTTTTCCACTCATTGAAAAATGCCAGCGGTCCCGGACCTGGATCTCCTGCGCCGGGTGCATTTCATCTTCTTGCGCCGGTATGGCGTTCGATCCGACGAGAATAGAACATGAGCGATAATCGCCAGTGGGCCCGCGAGGCCATCCGCATCATCGAAGCCGACTTCCAGCGCAGTGCCGACACCCACCTGATCCCCTTGCCCCTGGCCGGTCATCCGGGCATCGAACTGTATTTCAAGGACGAATCGAGCCATCCCACCGGCAGCCTCAAGCACCGTCTGGCCCGCTCGTTGTTCCTCTATGCCTTGTGCAATGGCTGGCTCAAGCCCGGGGCGCCGGTGATCGAAGCTTCCAGCGGTTCCACGGCGATTTCCGAGGCCTACTTCGCGCGGTTGCTGGGCTTGCCCTTCATCGCGGTGATGCCGGCCACCACCTCCCAGGAGAAGATCGCCCAGATCGCCTTCTATGGCGGCAAGAGCCACCTGGTGCAGGACCCGACGCAGATCTATGCCGAGTCCGAGCGCCTGGCCCGCGAGAGCGGCGGGCACTTCATGGACCAGTTCACCTATGCCGAGCGCGCCACCGACTGGCGGGCCAACAACAACATCGCCGAATCGATCTTCCAGCAACTGCGCTTCGAGCGTTACCCGGAGCCGGCCTGGCTGATCTCCAGTCCCGGCACTGGCGGTACCACCGCGACCCTGGGGCGCTACGTGCGCTATCGCCAGCACCAGACCCGGGTGCTGTGCGTCGATGCCGAGCGCTCGGTGTTCTTCGACTACTACAACAGCGGCGATGCCAGCTTGCGCCTGGACTGCGGCTCGCGGATCGAGGGCATTGGCCGGCCACGGGTCGAGGCTTCGTTCCTGCCCCAGGTGATCGACGCCATGGTCAAGGTCCCGGACGCCCTGTCCCTGGCGGCCATGCACTACCTGGCCCGGCGCCTGGGACGGCGAGTCGGTGGCTCCAGCGGGACCAACCTGGTGGGGGCGCTGATGGCCGCCCAGCAGATGGCCGCCGCTGGCGAGGCGGGGTCGATCGTGGCGATTCTCTGTGACGGCGGCGAGCGTTATGCGACCACCTACTACGATGAGCGCTGGCTGGCGGAGCAGGGCTACCCATTGGCCGAGTTGATCGAAGCGGTAGCGGCCAGTGTCGAGCAGGGAGCCGCCTTGCCTGCCAGCGTGTTGCGCGCCGGCATCTGAAGCCAAGAGGGAGCCGTTGCGGCGGCTCCCCCCATCCTTGCTTCAGGCCTGGATGCCGAGGATGTCGCGGGCCACGGCTTCGGCGATGCGGATGCCGTCGACGCCGGCGGACAGGATGCCCCCGGCATAACCGGCGCCTTCGCCGGCCGGGAACAGGCCCTTGAGGTTCAGGCTCTGCATCGAGGCGTCACGGGTGATGCGCAGTGGCGACGAGGTGCGGGTCTCGATCCCGGTCAGCACCGCGTCATGCAGGGAATAACCCTTGATCTGCCGCTCGAAGGCCGGCAGGGCCTCGCGAATGGCCTCGATGGCGAAGTCCGGCAGGGCCAGCGCCAGGTCGCCCAGGCTCACCCCGGGTTTATAGGATGGCTCGACGCTGCCGATGGCGGTGCTGGGCTTGCCGGCGATGAAGTCGCCCACCAGTTGCGCCGGGGCCTGGTAGTTGCTGCCGCCGAGGACGAAGGCGTGGGACTCCAGGCGTTCCTGGAACTCGATGCCCGCCAGCGGGCCTCCCGGGTAATCCACTTCCGGGGTGATACCCACGACGATGCCGGAGTTGGCGTTGCGCTCGTTACGCGAGTACTGGCTCATGCCATTGGTGACCACACGGTTCGGCTCGCTGGTGGCCGCTACCACGGTGCCGCCCGGGCACATGCAGAAGCTGTATACCGAGCGGCCGTTCTTGGCGTGGTGCACCAGCTTGTAGTCGGCGGCGCCGAGCTTCGGGTGGCCGGCATACTTGCCCAGGCGTGCCTTGTCGATCAGCGATTGCGGGTGTTCGATGCGGAACCCCACCGAGAAGGGCTTGGCCTCCATGAACACGCCCTTGGCGTGGAGCATGCGGAAGGTGTCGCGGGCGCTGTGGCCCAGGGCCAGGACCACATGGCGCGATTCCAGTTGCTCGCCGCTTTCCAGGACTACGCCGGTCAGTTGCTCGCCCTCGGTGAGCAGGTCGGTGACCTTCTGCTCGAAGCGCACCTCGCCGCCCAGGTTGATGATCTGCTCGCGCATCTTCTCGACCATGCTGGTCAGGCGGAAGGTGCCGATGTGCGGCTTGTTGATGTAGAGGATTTCTTCCGGCGCACCGGCCTTGACGAACTCTTCCAGGACCTTGCGGCCATGGTGCTGCGGGTCCTTGATCTGGCTGTACAGCTTGCCGTCGGAGAAGGTCCCGGCGCCGCCTTCGCCGAACTGCACGTTGGATTCGGGGTTGAGCACGCTCTTGCGCCACAGGCCCCAGGTGTCCTTGGTGCGTTGGCGCACTTCCTTGCCGCGTTCGAGCACGATCGGTTTGAAGCCCATCTGTGCCAGCAACAGGCCGGCGAAGATGCCGCACGGGCCGAAGCCCACCACGATCGGTCGTTCCTGCTGACCGGCCGGGGCCTGGCCGACGAACTTGTAGCTGACGTCCGGCGCCGGGTTGACGTTGCGGTCGTCGGCGAACTTTTGCAGCAGGGCCGCCTCGTCGCGCACGTTGAGGTCGATGGTGTAGATGAACAACAGTTCCGAGGACTTCTTGCGCGCGTCGTAGCTGCGCTTGAACAGGGTGAAGTCGAGCAGGTCGTCGCTGGCGATCCCCAGGCGCTGCACGATGGCGGTGCGCAGGTCTTCATCGGGATGGTCGAGCGGCAACTTGAGTTCGGTGATTCGTAACATGACGGGGTCCGGATAGGCGGTGCGCGACAGTGCGCCGGCTTGCTTTGCACAAACCGGCGATTATAAGCCGCAATCCGCCCTGGCCGTGAGGTTAAAACGGTTGCTCGTCGAATCAGTCGTTGCGCGAGCCGCCGAAATAACCGCAGCCGCGCTGGACCTGGCCGTCCACTCGCAGCTCGGCGCTCAGGTGCTGGACGCTGCCGGTCTGGCTGTCGACGCAACGTTGCGGAGCGACCCAGAGTTCGACGCGCTGGTTGTTGGCTTCGCTGGTCAGGTTGAAGCGGCCATCCCCCAGTTGCTCCTCCAGGTAGGGCAGGGCCAGGGGCGGCTGGCCGTCACGTTCGATGCGCATGCCACGGGCGTTGACGTCGACCTTCCAGTTCGGGTTCTTGCCGCTGGCACGCAGGATCAGGCGCGGGAAGTTGGGATCGCCACAGGCGTTGGAGCGCTCCACCCGATACAGCTGGCGCAGGTCCAGCTGGCCATCGCCGCTGCCACTGGCGGAGAGTTTGCCCCGCAGGTCGGCGAACAACGTGCCCTGTTTTTCCGCCAGGGTGGCGGCTTCCTGCAGCACGCTGGTGCCGCCGCCATCGCTGACCACGTAGCGCCGGTCTTCGCTGCACGGCTTGAACAGCAGCTTGCCGTCCGCCGCGCTCAGCTCGCCCTGGACCCGGGTCAACCCGGCCATGGACGGAGCCTGGGGCTGGTCATCGAACAAGGGCAGCATCTGGCAACCGGCGAACAGCGGTAGCAGGGCGAAACAGAGCAGGGAACGGGCGGTGCGCATCAATCGGGCCTCCAGGCGGAAGCCGACACGTTACGCAGCCCGACCGTTCATCACAACCCCGGATTTTTCCATCAGCCGACGTGGTAGGTCTGGCCGGTCTGCAAGCCTTCCACGCTCTTGGCGTAGGCCAGCGCTACGTCCGCCGCTGGCACCGGCTTGAAGCCGCGGAAGTACGGGGCGTAGCTGCCCATGGCTTCCACCAGCACGTTGGGGCTTACCGAGTTGACTCGCAGGCCCCGGGGCAGCTCGATGGCCGCGGCCCGGACGAAGCTGTCCACGGCGCCATTGACCAAGGCCGCCGAGGCGCCGCTGCGAATCGGGTCGTGGCCCAGGATCCCGCTGGTGAAGGTGAAGGAGCCCCCGTCGTTGGCGTACTCACGGCCGATCAGCAGCAGGTTGACCTGGCCCATCAGCTTGTCTTGCAGGCCCAGCTGGAAGTGTTCGGCGGTCATCTCCCCCAGGGGCGCGAAGGTGACGTTGCCGGCGGCGCAGACCAGGGCATCGAAGCGCCCGGTCTTTTCGAACAGGGCGCGGATCGACTGGCTGTCGCTGATATCCACCTGGAAGTCGCCGCTGTTGCGGCCGATACGGACGATGTCATGGCGTTGCGCCAGTTCCCGGTCCACCGCCGAGCCAACAGTGCCGCTGGCACCGATCAGGAGAATCTTCATGGGCTGTTCCTCGTGAGAAGGGAGATGAGGTTGCAGTCTAGAGTGGTTTTTTCATGGATTAACGCGCTAATAGGCAACCTTTGGTTTTCTGGAGGAAACAATCCATGAGCGAGATGGATGACCTCGCGGCTTTTGCCGTATTGGTGGAGGCCGGCAGTTTCACCCTGGCGGCCCAACGCCTGGGGTGCAGCAAGGGCCAGCTGTCCAAGCGCATCAGCGCCCTGGAGGCGCGGTTCGAAGTAGTGCTGCTGCAACGCACCACCCGCCGCCTGGACCTGACCGCCGCCGGTGCCGCGCTGCTGCCCCAGGCCCAGGCGCTGGTGGCCCAGGTGGATCGCGCCCACCAGGCCCTGGCCCGACTCAAGGACGATGTCGCCGGCCCGGTGCGCCTGACGGTGCCGGTGTCCCTGGGGGAAACCTTTTTCGACGGCCTGCTGCTGGAGTTCTCCCGGCAGCATCCCCAGGTGCAGATCGAACTGGACCTGAGCAATGCCTACCGTGACCTGGCCCGTGAGAGCTTCGACCTGGCGGTGCGCTCCGCGGTGGACAACGACCAGCGCCTGGTGGCCCGGCCATTGCTGGCCTGGCATGAAATGACCTGCGCCAGCCCGGCATACCTGGAGCAATACGGCGAGCCCCGCACGCCCATGGAACTGGCCAACCACCGCTGCCTGCTCAACAGCCACTACAGCGGGCGTGAAGAATGGCTCTACCACCAGCGTCACGAGCTGCTGCGGGTGCGGGTCAACGGGCCGTTCGCCAGCAATCACTACAACCTGCTGAAAAAGGCCGCCCTGGTGGGGGCTGGTATCGCCCGGCTGCCATCCTACGTGCTGCATGGCGAGCTGGCCGATGGTCGCCTGCGCTGGCTGCTGCGGGACTACCAGACCCGCAGCATGCCCATGTACCTGGTGCATCCCTACCAGGGCGGATTACCCAGGCGCACCCAGGTCCTGGCCGATTACCTGATGGACTGGTTCCGCCGCAGCGGCGAGGCCCTGGACCGCTTGTAACGGTGGCCACGGCCAGACGAAACGCGTGGGCGTACGGCCTGTAGCCGCTGTCTAGCGTAGCGAGGCTGCGCAAAAGTCCGCAGGACCTTCCTGTACTCGACCGACCAGGCTGATTCTCCAGATGATCTGTGGCCGCTACGCGCCCGTGCGCAGCCTGCGGCAAAGCAGGTGGTCGATGGAGAATGTGCCCGGCCCACGGGCCAGCAACAGCAGGAAGATGGCGATCCAGGTGCCGTGGGTCGGGTAGGCGTCCGGATAGACGAACAGCTGGATCACCAGGGTCATGCCCAGCAGCGCCAGGGCGCTGAAGCGCGTGGCCAGGCCCACCAGGATCAACAGCGGGAAAAAATGCTCGGCGAAGGCCGCCAGGTGCGCCGCCAGCTCCGGGGTCAGCAGCGGCAGCCGGTATTCGCTCTGGAACAGGGGAATGGTCGAATCCGCCAGGCGTGGCCAGCCCAGCTCGAAGGTTCCGGAAACCAGGTCGATGGCCAGTCCTTCGACCTTGGTCTGCCCGGATTTCCAGAACACCGCGGCAATACTGAAGCGCGCGATGAAGGCCACCAGGCTGTAGGGGATGAGTTCCAGTTTCTGGCAGGCCCGCATCAGCAGGTTGGCGATAGGGGAGTGGGTCCGGGTATTCATGATCGGTCTTCTTCTGCGGTTACAAGTCAATGAGTGCGCCGTGGCCAAGCAGCAGGCCCAGGCAGCGGCCCAGGTCGAAGTCGGCTTGGGCGTCCAGGGCCTGGGCGGCGGCGACCGCCAGCGGTTGCCGGGCGCGCAAGCTGTCGGTGAAGGCCAGGCAGCCGGCATCCACCACCAGTACCTCGACCTCCAGGGCGTTGCGTAGCACCAGGATGTGTTGTTCCCGATGCAGATAGAACGATGGCCATTGCCGGCCATCCTGGTGCGCGGCCCACAGGCTGGCCACGGCGTAGCTCGATTGCAGGCTGCGCAGCGATGGATGCGGGTGCAGCTGCAACCGGCCAAGCTGCTCCGGTCGGCTCATGGCTTCTTGCAGTTGTGCCGCTGCCAATGGCCGGGCATCGGCGGCGTGATAACTCTCGACCCGCAAGCGTTCCAGGCGGGCGATATCGCCCAGGTAGGGCAAGGAGGCGGCCGGAGCGAAGTCGTCGATGAATTCGGCAAACCCCTCGCCGTAATCGTTGAGCCGTGGGGTGCTGGGAGGCTGGCGCTCGATATAGGTTCGGGCCATGGCCTTGAAAAACGCTTGGCCCACCAGTTGCTCCACCACCGGGTAGCTGTCTGCCAGGGCGTTGATCAGCGAGCCCTGCACATTGTTGCGATAGACCGCGAAGCGGCTGGCCGGATCGGCGCCGTTGCTGCTGTACAGGCCCGGCGGGCAGGCCCGCCCGGTGTCCAGCAGGGCCCTGGTGAACTCAGCGTGGCTGCTCATGTGCGCTCCTTGATCTGGCGCAGCAACGCCTCGGCCTTGCCGGCTTCGGCCTGGAGGGTGGCGAAGGGCGGAATGCGATTGTCCCTTTCGATCAGCGTGGCCATGGGGCCGATACGTTCCAGGACTTGCTGGTACAGGGCCCAGACGGCATCGTCCACCGGGGCGCCGTGGTCGTCGATCAACAGGCGATCTCCCAGCCCATCGCGGTCCTCGGCAAAGCCCGCCAGGTGGATTTCCCCTACGGCATGCAATGGCAGCGCCTGCAGGTAGGCCAGGGCATCGCGCTGGTGATTGACGCAGCAGACATGCAGGTTGTTGATGTCCAGCAAGAGGCCGCAACCGCTGCGGTGGATCACCTCGCTGATGAAGTCCGGCTCATCCAGGGTCGAGCGCTGGAACTGTAGGTAGGTGGCCGGGTTCTCCAGCAACAGCTGGCGACCCAGGCGTTGCTGTACCTGGTCGACGTGTTCGCAGACCCGTTGCAGGGTCGGTTGGTCATAGGCCAGGGGCAACAAGTCGTTGAGAAACACCGGGCCATGGCTGGACCAGGCCAGGTGCTCCGAAAAGGACTGGGGCTGGTAGCGCTCGATCAAGGCCGCCAGGCGCGCCAGGTGCTGGCTGTCCAGTGGGCCTTCGCCACCGATGGACAGGCCGACACCATGCAGCGACAGCGGGTAGTGCTCGCGAATCAGGCCCAGGTAGTGATGGAAGGGGCCGCCGTCCACCATGTAGTTCTCGGCATGGACCTCGAAGAAACCGATGTCGGGCCGTTGGTCGAGCACTTGCTTGAAGTGCTCGGTCTTGAGCCCCAGGCCAGCGCGAGGCGGCAGGCTTGGCGCCAAGGCCCGAGTGTCGTCGTGGCGGTGCGGGTTTAGGGGCATGTTCATGATCGACACTCAGGCCGCGGCATCAGGACTTGGCCTTGAAGGCCGCGAGTTGGCCGAAGCCGGTGGGGGAGGTGCTGCTGGCGGTTTTCTCGCAGGTGCCCTTGGGCACCAGTTTCCAGGCGTTGGCCTGATGGTCGGTCTTCGAGGTGCCCGCGCAGGTGGTTCCAGCACCTGCCGCGCAATCGTTCTTGCCCTTCATGGCGACGCCGAAGCACTTCTCCATGTCGCCCTCGGCATGGGCCGTGACCGGCAGGGCGGCGATGCTCAGGGCAGAGCCCAGCGCCAGGACCAGGGCGGTGGCGGACAGGGTACGAGGATGGCTCATGTTGTTTCTCCAGGGTTGGGTTTGGACAAGGAAGCATTTGTGCTCGCTTGTCCTACTAGAGACGGCACCTGGCGATTCGTTACAGCCCCTGGCGATTTTTTATTGGCCCCGAAAAAAAACGGCCCCGAAGGGCCGTTTCTGGTTCCGCTGGCGCTTAGCCGCCGAGATAGGCGTCACGGACCTTGGGATCGGTCAGCAGCGCTTCGCCGGTGCCTTGCATCACCACCCGGCCGTTCTCCAGCACATAGGCGCGGTCGGCGATCTTCAACGCCTGGTTGGCGTTCTGCTCCACCAGGAACACCGTCACGCCGTCGCGGCGCAGCTGTTCGATGATGTCGAAGATCTGCTGGATGATGATCGGCGCCAGGCCCAGGGACGGTTCGTCCAGGAGCAACAGCTTGGGCTTGCTCATCAGCGCCCGGCCGATGGCGAGCATTTGCTGCTCGCCGCCGGACATGGTGCCGCCACGCTGGGTGAAGCGTTCCTTGAGCCGTGGGAACAGGTGCAGGACCTTGTCCATCTGTTCCTGGTAGTCACCCTTGTCGGTGAAGAAACCGCCCATGGCCAGGTTCTCCTCCACCGTCAGGCGGGCGAAGACCCGGCGTCCTTCGGGCACCACGGCGATGCTCTTGCGCATGATCTGCGCCGAGCTTTGCCCTACCAGCTCCTCGCCCAGGTAGCGAATGCTGCCGCTGTGGGCCTGGGGCGAACCGCAGAGGGTCATCAGCAGGGTGGACTTGCCGGCGCCGTTGGCGCCGATCAGGGTGACGATTTCGCCTTGGCGGATCTCGACGTTGACGCTGTGCAGGGCCTGGATCTTGCCGTAGTAGGTGGAAACGTTCTCGAACTGCAGCATTTACGCTTCCCCCAGGTAGGCTTTGATCACTTCGGGATTGTCACGGATCTGTTCCGGCGTACCGTCGGCCAGCGGCGTGCCCTGGTTGATCACGACGATATGGTCGGAAATGCTCATGACCAGCTTCATGTCGTGCTCGATCAGCAGCACGGTGACGTTGTGCTCTTCACGCAGCACGCTGATCAGCGCCTTGAGATCCTCGGTCTCCTTGGGGTTGAGGCCGGCGGCGGGCTCGTCGAGCATGAGGATCCGTGGTCGGGTCATCATGCAGCGGGCGATTTCCAGGCGTCGTTGCTGGCCGTAGGCCAGGGTCCCGGCGGGGCGGTTGGCGAACTCGCGCAGGTTGACCTTGTCCAGCCAGTAGCCGGCGTACTCCATGGCCTCGCGCTCGCTCTTGCGGAACGCCGGGGTCTTGAACAAGCCGGCCAGGAAGTTGGTGTTCAAGTGGCGATGCTGGGCGATCAAGAGGTTCTCGACCGCCGTCATGTCCTTGAACAACCGCACGTTCTGGAAGGTCCGCACCACGCCCTTGCGGGCGATCTTGTGGCCGGTCAGGCCCTGGATCGGCTCGCCGTCCAGCAGGATGCTGCCGGAGCTGGGCTGGTAGAAGCCGGTGAGGCAGTTGAACACCGTGGTCTTGCCGGCGCCGTTCGGGCCGATCAGCGCCACCACTTGTTTTTCCTTGACGGTCAGGCCCACGCCATTGACCGCCAGCAGGCCGCCGAAGCGCATGGACAGCCCGGTAACTTTCAGGATCTCGCGGCTCATTTGCGCAGCTCCATGTGAGGACGTTGCATGGGCAGCAGACCTTGGGGACGCCAGATCATCATCAGCACCATCAGGGCGCCGAACATCAACATCCGGTATTCGCTGAATTCACGCATCATTTCAGGTAACAGGATCATCACGATCGCCGCGAGGATCACCCCCAGTTGCGAGCCCATGCCGCCGAGCACCACGATGGCGAGGATGATCGCCGACTCGATGAAGGTGAAGGACTCCGGGGTCACCAGGCCTTGGCGGGCGGCGAAGAAGCTGCCGGCGAAACCGGCGAAGCAGGCGCCCAGGGTGAAGGCCGAGAGCTTGATCACGGTGGGGTTCAGGCCCAGGGCGCGGCAGGCGATCTCATCTTCGCGCAGGGCTTCCCAGGCGCGACCGATCGGCATGCGCAGCAGGCGGTTGATCACGAACAGCGCGAACAAGGCCAGCAGCAACGCCACCAGGTAGAGGAAGATCACCTTGTTGATCGAGTTGTATTGCAGGCCGAAGAACTCGTGGAAGGTCTGCATGCCTTCCGCTGCCTTGCGCTCGAAGGTCAGGCCGAAGAAGGTCGGTTTCTCGATGTTGCTGATGCCGTTGGGGCCGCCGGTCAGGTCGGTCATGTTGCGCAGCAGCAAGCGGATGATCTCACCGAAGCCCAGGGTGACGATCGCCAGGTAGTCACCGCGCAGGCGCAGCACCGGGAAGCCCAGCAGGAAGCCGAAGGTGGCCGCCATCAGGCCGGCGATGGGCAGGCAGATCCAGAAGCTCAGGCCGAAGTAGTGCGATAGCAGCGCGTAGCTGTAGGCGCCGACGGCGTAGAACCCCACGTAGCCCAGGTCCAGCAGGCCGGCCAGACCGACGACGATGTTCAGGCCCAGGCCGAGCATCACGTAGATCAGGATCAGCGTGGCGATGTCCACCGCTCCGCGGGAACCGAAGAACGGCCAGACCAGGGCGCCGACGATCAGGGCCAGGATCAGCCAGCGCTGGGTGCTGGGCAGGGTCAGGAAGTTGCTGGCCTTGGCCGGGATCAGCGGCACTTTCGGCGAGGACTTCCACAGGGCGCTGATCTGGGTATGGAACAGCACCCGCAGGAACATCAGCACCGAGCACAACGCGATGGTGGCGAGGATGGTCGGGCTGGTGTTGTGCACTTCCAGGTTGATGCCGACGATGCTCAGTTTCAGGCCCAGTACCGGATACGCTACTGCCCAGACCAACAGGGCGCTGAACAGCGCCGATTTAAGATTCCTAGTCATACTTTCTCAACCTCCGGACGGCCCAGAATGCCGGTCGGCCGGAACAACAGCACCAGAACCAACAGGCCGAACGCCACGACATCCTTGTACTGGTCGCCGAACACGTCGGCACCAAAGGCTTCGGCCACCCCCAGCACCAGCCCGCCGAGCATCGCGCCCGGGATACTGCCGATGCCGCCCAGGACCGCCGCGGTGAAGGCCTTCAGGCCCACCAGGAAGCCGGCGTTGGGGTTGATCACCCCGTATTGCATGCTCAGCAGCACGGCGGCGATGGCCGCCAGCGCGGCGCCGATCACGAAGGTCAGGGCGATGATGTTGTTGGTGTTGATACCCAGCAGGTTGGCCATCCGGATGTCCTCGGCGCAGGCACGGCAAGCGCGACCCAGGCGAGAGCGGGAGATGAACAGGGTCAGGCCGAGCATGGCGATGAGGGTCACCACGAACACCACGATCTGCATGTAGGAGACCAGCACTTCCTGTGCGCCACCCGGGCCGATGGAAAAGCTGCCCGGGATCAGGTTGGGAATGGACTTGTCCTTGGAGTCCTGTGCCAGCAGAACGGTGTTCTGCAGGAAGATCGACATACCGATGGCGGAGATCAGCGGGATCAGGCGGTTACTGCCACGCAAGGGGCGGTAGGCGATCCGTTCGATGCTGTAGCCGTAGGCACTGGTGACGACGATGCTCGCGATGAAGGCCGCGGTCATCAGGAGTGGGACGCTGTCGAGTCCCATCATGGCCAGTCCGGCGATGGCGATGAACGCCACGTAGGAACCGATCATGTAGACCTCGCCATGGGCGAAGTTGATCATTCCAATGATGCCGTAGACCATCGTGTAGCCGATGGCGATCAAGGCATACGTGCTGCCAACGGTGAGACCGTTAACCAGCTGTTGGAAGAAGTGATAGATGTCAGGCATTACAACGCTCCTAAAAACCTGATACGCATTTCACTGGTGGAGTCATTTTCCCGCCCAGGCCCCATGGGTTTGCACCCACTTCGGGCTGGACTTTGCCAGCGAACCGCTGATGACGGTTTTGAGATTTTCAGGTGGGCAGGCTCCCGGATCACGGGAACGCAGCCCATACATTCGGAAAACAAAGCCCACGGCAAAGCCGTGGGCTTTATCGGCAGTCAGCCAGGGCCAGCCTTACTGAGGCGAGACTTCGGTCTTGGGCTTGCCGAAGTGCCACTCGTAGACCACGAACTTGAAGTCCTTCAGGTCGCCCTTGGCGTCGAAGCTCAGGTCGCCGGTCGGGGTCTTGAAGGTGCCGGCGTGGATGGCCTCGGCGACTTTGGCCGCGTCTTCGCTCTTGGCGTTGGCAATGGCTCCGGCGATCACTTCAACCGCGGAGTAGGAAGGGAATACGAAAGGACCGCTCGGGTCTTCTTTCTTGGCCTTGAACGCATCGGCCAGGGCGACGTTGGCCGGGTCCTGGTCGAAGGACTTGGGCAGGGTCACCAGCAGGCCTTCGGAAGCGTCCTTGGCGATCTGCGAGATGGAGTCGTTGCCGACGCCTTCCGGACCCATGAACTTGGCCTTCAGGCCTTTTTCCTGGGCTTGGCGCAGGATCAGGCCCAGTTCCGGGTGGTAGCCGCCGTAGTAGACGAAATCGACGTTGGCTTGCTTGAGCTTGGCCACCAGGGAAGAGAAGTCCTTGTCGCCGGCGTTGATGCCTTCGAACACGGCGACCTTGGTGCCTTTCTTCTCCAGGGTCTGCTTCACGGCGGTGGCGATGCCTTCACCGTATTGCTGCTTGTCGTGGAGCACCGCGACGATCTTGGGTTTCACGTGGTCGGCGATATAGTTGCCGGCGGCCGGGCCCTGGGCGCTGTCCAGGCCGATGGTGCGGAACACCATCTTGTAGCCACGGGCGGTGATATCGGGGCTGGTGGCGGCGGGGGTGATCATCACCACGCCTTCATCTTCATAGATGTCGGAGGCGGGTTGAGTGGAGCTGGAACAGAGGTGGCCGACGACATACTTGACGCCATCGTTGACCACTTTGTTGGCGACTGCCACGGCCTGCTTGGGATCGCAGGCGTCGTCGTATTCGACGGCTTCGAGTTTCTTGCCGTTCACGCCGCCCTTGGCGTTGATCTGTTCAATGGCCATCTTGGCGCCACTGAACTGCATGTCTCCGTACTGTGCTACAGGGCCGGTCTTGGGCCCGGCGATACCGATCTTGATGGTGTCAGCTGCGAACGAATGGCCGGCAACACCTGCCAGGACCATAGCGGCAAACAGTTTGGAAATCTGCTTAGTAGCCTTATTCATAGTGCTCCACTCTTACTGTTGTAATTTTTATAGTTCCGGCGGCCTTGAGTCGCAGAACCGAACCAGATATTTCGCGAATATCCGTCGGAAATGCCCCTGGCAACTGTACCGGTACAGTGTAGTGCGCCGGTCGTTCGCTTGAAAAGCTGGCTGCTGGGGGCAAAAACGCGGAGTGTCGCTTGTTTGAAAGAAAAAGACAGATTTGCGGCGTGGCATTTCGCACGTTTCGGCGTCAATCCCTGGCGCTTCTGAGCTTCTCGATCGATGACGCTTTTGCTATCGGGTTTTTCTGCCAGGGCACCGACGTTATGATTGCGCCGATTTCTTTTCTGGACAGTCCCATGACTCAAGAACCTAGCACCCTCTATGCCAAGCTGCTTGGTGAGACCGCATCCATCAGCTGGAAGGAACTGGAGCGGTTCTTCGCCAAGGGTGCCCTATTGTGGGTCGATGCCGACCTGGATCTGATCGAAGTGGCCCAGGCCGTGGCCGAGAACCAGGCGGACAAAGTGGCGGCCTGGTTGGCCCAGGGTAATGTTGAAAAGCTGTCTGCGACGCGGGCGTCCGATCTGCTGGAACGCGATCCGACGTTGTGGGCGGTGGTGGTATCACCCTGGATCCTGGTCCAGGAAAGGGCGCCGAGCTGAGGCCGTGCGCTGAACGGGTGCAGGCTTTTGTCGGACAAAAGTGTGTAGCCGAGTAACCGTGAATCCAGTGATGGCACCTTGCCGTAGAGAAAGGCCCCACGGGGTCTTTTGGCCAAGGTGACGTTCACGGAAGGGGAACAGTTTCAAGCCCATCCGACGAGCTGCCCAATTGTTCCCCGGCAGCCTTCGCAAGCGTCCTGATCCTTTCCCTTTGCATGACCCGAGCACCGGCCAGCCGATGAGGCTGGCCGGTGCTCGAGCATCAGTAGGCGGTCTTGCCGGTGTGCTGGTTGAGGGAGATGACCCGGGTCTTGCCGATGCGGTGGCGGTAGATTTCCCGCAGGTACTTGATGGCCTTCTTCACGCAATCGCGCGACAGACGGATGTCGTTGATCGAGACGAACTTGTCCTTGTCGTTGATCAGCTCGCGGTACTTCTTCTCGTACATCGGCTTGATCGCATACCAGTTGGTGTCGAGGATCTTCGCCGGGTTCTCGAACTCGTTGAGCAGGTCGTCGATGCGGTCTTCGTCGAAATGGTCGCTGGTGATGAAGTCCAGCACCGAGTTGTCCAGGGTGTCGTCGAAACGGTACGGATTACGTGCGAAGCAGCGCTTGATGAAGGCCACGATCAGCGTCAGGAAGTCGTCCGACAGGCACGGGCTCTTGGCGATCAGGGTGGTCAGCGACAGGTTGGCCGAGGCACCGATCACCAGCGCGTAGCGCTTGAGGGTGGTGTTGGGGAACAGGCTGTTGAGGTGGGTCTTGAGGCGGTTCAGGTCCATGTAGGACAGCTTGTAGTCCTTGGGCAGCGAGACGATGGACACCACCGACGAGCAGTTCTTGAAGAAATGCAGGTCGTGCAGCGCCGCGGCGTCGAAGCCCGAGGCCTTGTATTGCTCCAGCGCCGCGCGATAACGCTTGGATTCGATCGGCAGCAGGCTGATGCCCTCGATGGCCTGGGTCTGCTTGTTGAAGTGCGGCAGGTCGATGGAGCGGAAGAACAGATCGTCGATGTTCAGGCGCTGTGGCTCTTTCTCGAACACCTTGAACTTGTCGCCGGTGGGCACCGGCTGTTCCGGCACCACGGATTCGGCGTAGGCGATCGCCACCGGGCCGGCCAGGCTCATGAACAGGTCGTTGGCGTCCAGGCGGATGGTCTCGCCGATATCGATGCCGGCGCGCCGGAAGTAGTTCTGGTCGTAGTCGGTGGTCACCGCCTGGGCGGTGAGGATGTTGAAGATCTGCTGGGAGATGTACTGGTTGGCGTGCTTCTCCATGGCGTTGACGTCGATGTTCTGGATGTTGCCGTCATCGCTTTCTTCGGCGTAGCGCATGATGTCGTTGGAGATCAGCATCATTGCGTTCCAGGGGCGGATTCGCCCCATGACGCTGGCTTCGCTGCTGTCTTCGTTATCGAAGTTGTAGGAGAAGTCCCACTCCTCGGACAGGTACTTGCACAGCAGCCGCCCGGCGTTGATGTGCAGGGCCTCGGACATTTCGCTGCGATGGTCGGAGATATTCGGCAGTACGCAGATGCCGCTGGTGAAGATCGGTTCGAAGACGAAGGAGTGCCCGCTCTTGCTGTCGTGCTCGTCCATCGGCTTGGTGTCGAAGGTCTTGTTCATGTACGAGTACTGCTGGGCCAGGCCGAATTCCGAGGCCATGCCCGAGCCGGTACCGCCACCGGCGCTGAAGATCGAGAAGTACAGGCGCGACTGGTTGGCCTTGATCCCGCAGGAATCGATCAGGTACGAGTGGATCATCTTCCACTCCGGGCTGGAGAAGCGCTGGGTGTCCTTGTTGAGGATGATCTTGGCCAGGTACTGGCCGAGGATCGGCGCGTTACCGGCGCCACCGGCATGGACTTCCGAGAGGTCCATGATCTTCATCTTGCTGTAGTCGCGGATGAACCCGCTCTTTTCGCCCTTGCGCGAGAAGCGGATGCGACCGGCGATGTCCTTGTCCAGGTCGCCGAGCATCACCAGCGGTTCCACCAGGAACACCGGCTTGCTGGCCTTGTTCTGGCCCAGGCGCAGGTTCTGGCGGATCCATTGGCCGGGGCTGTAGCCGCCTTCGTAGGACTTGTCTTCGTTATTGAATTCGTTGAGGTAGAACTTGCGGGCGTTGTACACCAGCTCCGCCACGTCCAGGGCGATGTTGGAGCCGCAGCGACCGAGGCCGATCAGGCAGACCGAGGGAAATTCCTGGTCACGGCGGTTTTCCGGCTCGTCTTCCAGGTGCACCGGCCGCGGGAATACCGTGTCACGCAGGCCATCGAGGTTATCGAGGATGCGGTCGGTGTTGGTCTCGGTGAAGTACAGGTACTGCTGGGTCGACTGGGGGCGTGAACTGGACAATGGCTTCGTATCTGAGTGGCTTGGTTTGGGGGAGGTCAGCGTCATCTCGGAGACTGCGTTGGCAGGATCGTTTTTAGAAGTCATTGTGCGCCATGTGCCTGGTCAGGTTGGCTCGCGGACGAGGTGTCGGCGGGCCATCACGGAATGGGACCTCGCAGCTTCGTGGAGTGCGAATTTTGCCCAAGGTGCCAGGGTGTTTTCTGAGCGACGCTCGGGGGAATCCTTTCCTGAATCATGATGGATCGGCCAGTATCCGATGATCTTTAATCAAATGAGGGCAATATGATGTCAGCGTTACCTACGCTCGGTTTTGCCGGAATCGGCCTGATGGGGCTGCCGATGTGCCAGCGCCTGCTGGCTGCGGGCTATCCGCTGGTGGTGTGGAACCGCAACCCGCACAAGTGCGCGCCGCTGGTGGCCGCCGGGGCGCGACAAGTCGCCGCGCCATCGCAGCTCTGCGACCAGGCCGACCTGGTGCTGTCGTGCCTGGCCAATACCGAGGTGGTGCGCGAGGTGGTCTTCGGCGCCGGCGGGATCGCCGAAGGCGCCCGGCCTGGCCAGTTGCTGCTGGACCTGTCGAGCCTGGAACCGGCGGCGACCCGGGAGATGGCCGCCACCCTGGCCCGCGATACGGGCATGGGCTGGGTCGACGCTCCGGTATCCGGCGGCACCCAGGGCGCCGAGGCCGGCAGCCTGGCGATCATGGCTGGCGGTACGGCCGTGGATGTCGAGCGGGTGCGTCCCGTGCTGCTGGCCATGGGGCAGCGGGTCACGCACATGGGCGCGGTGGGCGCGGGCCAGGTGACCAAGGCCTGCAACCAGATGATCGTCGCCTGCAATGCCCTGGTGATTGCCGAGGTGGTGGCCCTGGCCGAGCGCTCCGGGGTCGATGCGCGTTTGTTGGCCGAGGCCTTGGCCGGTGGCTTCGCCGATTCGCGGCCATTGCAGATTCTCGCCCCACAGATGGCCGAGAGTCGTTTCGAACCGGTCAAGTGGCATGTCCGCACCTTGCTAAAGGACCTGGATGGCGCGGTGAAACTGTCCCGGGAGCAGGGGGCGGCGACGCCGATCAGCGGGTTAGCTGCGCAGTTGATGCGTCTGCATGGTGGGCAGGGCTATCTGGAAAAAGATCCAGCGACTCTGGTTCAGCTTTATCGAGATCCGACTGCCGTGGGCTGAGGACGCCGGCATGGCGCTGGTCGAGTTCGTCCAGCACCTCGGGCAGCTCCAGCAGCGGTACCGGCCGGCTGAGCAGGTAGCCCTGCAGGTAGTCGCAGCCGTAGTGCTCCAGCAGCCGCTGTTGCTCCAGGGTCTCGACCCCTTCGGTAACCACCTGTAGATGCAAGGTGTGGGCCATGACGATGATCGCCTGGACGATCTCCATGTCCTGGGTCGATTTGGGGATGTCCTGGATGAACGAACGGTCGATCTTCAAGGTGTTGAGCGGCAGTCGCTTGAGATAGGCCAGGGATGAGTAGCCGGTGCCGAAGTCATCGATCGACAGCGATACCCCCAGGCCACGGATCTGCTTGAGCAGTGCCAGGGTGCTGGCGATGTTGCCCATCAACGCGTTTTCCGTGACTTCCAGCTCCAGGCGCTGGGGGGCCACCTGGGCGTTGCGCAGGGCGCTGTCGATTTCCCCGGCCAGTTCCTCGCGGGTCAGGTTCAGCGCCGAGCAGTTGACCGCGATCTTCAGTTCGCCGCGGCCATGGCGCGACAGGTAGGCCAGGTCTTCGCAGGCCTTGCGCAGCACCCAGCTGTCCAGTTCGGCGATCATGCCATTGGCTTCGGCAATGCTGATGAAGCGATCCGGGCTCAACAAGCCGTGCTGTGGATGCTGCCAGCGCACCAGGGCCTCGAGCTTGGTGACCCGGGCGCTGCGAAGGTCGTAGATCGGCTGGTAGTACAGCTGCAAGGCCTGGTTGTCGCGCAGCGCGTTGCGCAATTCTTCTTCCAGTTGCAGTTCCAGGGTAGCCCGGGTCTTGAGGTTGGAACTGAAGAAATGCAGGGTGTTGCGTCCCGAATCCTTGGACTGGTAGAGGGCCAGGTCGGCGTTCTTCAATAGCTCCTCGCAGGTCTTGCCGTCGTCGGGAAAGAGACTGATGCCGATGCTGGTGGTCATCACCATGCGCCGCCCGCCCAGTTCGATCGGTTCCTTCATCTTATGCATGATGCGCAGGGCCATGTTCCGAGCCTCGTCGCGCTCATAGAGGTTGATGAGGATGCAGAATTCGTCGCCGCCCAGGCGCGCTACCACGTCCTCATGGTTGCGGGTCGAACTCTTGATATGCCCGGCGATGACCTTGAGCAGCTCATCGCCGGCATCGTGGCCGAGGCTGTCGTTGATGCGCTTGAAGTGATCGATATCAAGGAACATCACCGCCAGCATGCCGCCGAAGGTGCTCTTTTCCATCAGCTTTTCGGCGAACAGCTGGTTGAAACCCCGGCGGTTGATCAGGTTGGTCAGGGCGTCGTAATGGGCCACGTGCTGCAAGGAGGCACGGGCCTGGTCGAGCTGCGAGAGCAGCGCGTTGACCCGGCGCAGGTCGCGCTCCTTGTGCTGCAGCTTCTTGTCCGCCAGGGCTGCGCTGATGCCGCTGCCGATGACCAGCAGGATGATCGCGCAGACAGCCAGCCCCAGTTGCAGGTTGCCGTCGGGCGTCACCGAGATCGGCAGCGCCCCGGCGGGCAGGGTCAGGGTCATGGACCACATGCCGGTGAAATGCATGAGGACGATGGCGCCGCCCAGTACCAGGCTGCTGGTGTACTTGAGCAACTGGTGGAATATCCCGCTGCCGTCACGCAGGTGCCGGGACAACAAGAGCGCCGTCAGGCTGCAGCCGATGGCCACCAGCACCGACAGCCCCATGATCCTGGGGTCGTAGTACAGGCTGGCGCTGGAGCGCATGGCCGCCATGCCCACGTAGTGCATGGCGCTGATGCCCAGGCCGATCCACAGCGCGGCCAGGCAGTAGCGCCAGAGCGGCAGTTGCATGTGGCTCAGGGTATCCATCGCCAGCCAGGCGGCAATCAGCACGATGAACAGCGATAGCAGGGTCAGCGGCAGGTCGTAGTGGATTTCCAGCGGTGCTTCGAAGGCCAGCATGGCGATGAAGTGCATGGACCAGATTCCGCCGGACAGGCAGCAGGCACCGACCCAGCGCCACAAACGCTGGCTGCTCGGCTGCTCGACATGGCTGACGCGCTCGGCCATGTCCAGGGTGGCGAAGCTGGCGGCGCAGGCCACCAGGTAGGCCAGCAGCACTAGAACCGGATTGTGGGTGCAATGGAGGACCACCTGCCCGCTATCCGGAAGCTCGGTAATGAAATGCAGACCCAGCCAATCCATAGCGTGCCCATGTCATCTTAGTCGTCTGGCGTCGGCGGATCAGCGCCAACGAGTGCTTGCAGTATAGAAGGCGCTCGGTGGCTGCAATGGACGGTGGCACTTTGGCTCTAATGATTTGCTTATTGGGTCTATCGCTAAAAGTGCTAAGCGCTTTCCTCGTACCAGGGCTCGTCGTTCGCCGGCTCCAGTGGGGCAAGGCCGAACGCGGCGCGGGCGGCGTCGCAGTCGGCGTTGTGCTGGCCGTCCACCCAGGAAGCCTCGAACTCCCGGCATGGACTGCCACGCTGAGCATAGATCGAGCAACTCACGCTCTTGCCGACTTCCCCTTCAAGGGCGATGCAGCGTGGCGATTTGCAGTCGGTACCGAGCATGGCTACCCGGCTGGGAGTGATGCTCTGCACGAGTTCGTCGGGGACCGTTCCACCGGACGAGGCGCATTCGCCCCAGAAAAAAGACACACGAAAGTATGAACAGCAGGCACCGCAATTCAGACACGGACTGGCTTCGGACATAGGCGTATTCAACGGGGAAAGGGTCGGAATGGGGGGGAGGCAAGGCGGTTATTCTAGGCTTCGCATCGGCCTTGGGAAGGGGGGGCGCCAGGTATTTTTTCAGCCTTTGCCAAACCCTTGAAAATATTGGTAAAGCCCCGGGGTACGGGGGCTGTGGCCCGGTGGCCGAGGCTGCTGGGGCAGCGTTTTCCGGAGTTTGCCAGGACGCGCCGCGATGCCCAGGTATCAGGCCGGCGAATGATCACAGACAGGGGCCCCATGGCTGACTAGATTGCAGTGTCCAGGCGTGTGTCTGGCCCAATAACAATAAAAGAGATCGACCCATGGATAACTCGACTCAAGCGGCGAATGCCTGGCGCATTCTGTTCCTGTTGTTTTTGGCAAACCTGTTCAACTTCTTCGACCGTACCATTCCCGCGATCATCATCGAGCCGATCCGCATGGAGTGGCACCTGAGCGATTTCCAGCTGGGGATCATCGGCACCGCCTTCACCATCGTCTATGCCATCGCCGGCCTGCCCCTGGGGCGGCTGGCCGATACCGGCTCGCGGAGCAAGTTGATGGGCTGGGGCCTGGCGGTCTGGAGCGGGCTCACCGCAGTCAACGGCATGGTGGGCAGTTTCTGGAGCTTCCTACTGGTGCGCATGGGCGTGGGCATCGGCGAGGCCAGTTATGCGCCAGCGGCCAATTCGTTGATCGGCGATTTGTTCCCGGCCCACCGCCGGGCCCGGGCCATGGGCATCTTCATGCTCGGCCTGCCCCTGGGCCTGTTGCTGGCCTTCTTCACCATCGGGGCGATGGTCAAGGCATTCGACAGCTGGCGCGCGCCGTTCTTCATCGCCGCGGTACCGGGCCTGTTGCTGGCGGTGTTCATGTTCTTCATCAAGGAACCCAAGCGCGGGGCGGCGGAGGCCAGCAAGGTGTCCCTGGAACGCATCGAGCGGCCGATCCGCCGGGTGCTGGCGATCCCGACCTTTCTCTGGCTGACCCTGGCCGGCCTGGCCTTTAACTTTGCCACCTATGCTTGCAACTCGTTCCTGGTGCCGATGCTGCAGCGCTACTTCCTGATGCCCTTGCAGGAGGCGGCAGTGGCCACGGGGATCATGGTCGGGGTGACCGGCCTGGTGGGCCTGACCCTGGGAGGCTGGATCGCCGACAAGATCCACCAGCGGGTGGCCAACGGTCGCTTGTTGTTCGCCGCCGCCAGCCTGCTGATTTCCACGTTGTGCACGGCCTGGGCCCTGCATGCCGGACGGATCGAGATCGGTGTGTTCGTGGCGGTGTTCAGTATCGGTTGGTTGTTTGCCTACAACTTCTACACCTGCGTCTACACGGCGATCCAGGATGTGGTGGAGCCGCGTTTGCGGGCCACCGCCATGGCATTGTTCTTCGCTGGCCTGTACCTGCTGGGGGGCGGCCTGGGGCCGGTGGTGGTGGGGGCGTTGTCCGACCGCTTTGCCCATGCGGCGATGGACGCCGCCGGGGCCGGGCAGATGACCGAGGCGTTCAAGGCCATCGGCCTGCACGATGCCATGTACCTGATCCCGGTGGCGCTATTGCTGACCCTGGTGTTCCTGTGCATTGCCTCGCGCAGCTTCGTGCGCGATGCCCAGCGCATGCGCGATGGGCTGGCGCCGGGCGAGGCGGTTGCAGCGCCAGCGACGGCCTGATGGCATGGCTGCTACGGACGATAAAAAAAGGCCCGCATGAGCGGGCCTGTTTCGTGGTGCCAAGCCTGGGAATCAGCCTGCTACCAGGACCCGGATCGCCTCCAGGCGCAGCGCGGCTTTCTCGAGCATGGCCAGGCCTTGCTCCCGTTGCTTGCGCAGGGCGACCAGCTCGCTGTCGCGGACGGTGGGGTTGACCGCCTGCAACGCGGTCAGGCGCGCCAGCTCTTCGTCCAGGTCGGCTGCCAGGCGCCGTTGGGCCTCGGCCACACGCTCGGCGTGACGTGGGGCGACCTTGGCTTCGCCGGCGTTGATCTTCGGTGCCAGCTGGTCGCGCTGGGCCTGGATGAACTTGTTGGCGCTGGCCTTGGGCACGCTTTCCAGCTGGTCGTTGAGGGTCTCGAAGGCCACCCGTGGCGACAGGTCGTTGCCGTTGGCGTCCAGCAGGCAGCGCAGGGCCGCCGGTGGCAGGTAGCGGCCCAGTTGCAGCGAGCGTGGAGCGACCACTTCGCTGACATAGAGCAGTTCCAGCAGCACGGTGCCGGGCTTGAGCGCCTTGTTCTTGATCAGCGCCACGGCGGTGTTGCCCATGGAACCGGACAGCACCAGGTCCATGCCGCCCTGCACCATCGGGTGTTCCCAGGTGATGAACTGCATGTCCTCGCGGGACAGGGCCTGGCCGCGGTCGTAGGTGATGGTCACGCCTTCGTCGTCGCCCAGGGGGAAGCTGGCGTCGAGCATCTTCTCGCTGGGCTTGAGGATCAGGGCGTTGTCCGAATGGTCTTCGCTGTCGATGCCGAAGGCGTCGAACAGGGTCTCCATGTAGATCGGCAGGGCGAACTGATCGTCTTGCTCGAGGATCGCCTCCACCAGCGATTCGCCTTCGCCGGCGCCGCCGGAGTTCAGCTCCAGCAGGCGGTCGCGGCCGGTATGCAGCTCGGCTTCCAGGCGCTCGCGCTCACCACGGGCCTCGTCGATCAGGGCCTGCCACTGGCCATCGTCGGCATTTTCCAGGAGCGGCAACAAACGCGGACCGAACTGGTGCTGCAAGGCATTGCCGGTGGGGCAGGTGGCCAGGAAGGCGTTCAGCGCCTCGTGGTACCACTGGAACAGGCGCTCTTGCGGGCTGGTCTCCAGGTAGGGTACGTGCAGCTCGATCACATGCTTCTGGCCGATCCGGTCCAGGCGGCCGATCCGCTGTTCCAGCAGGTCCGGGTGCGCGGGCAGGTCGAACATCACCAGGTGATGGGCGAACTGGAAGTTGCGGCCTTCACTGCCGATTTCCGAGCAGATCAGCACCTGGGCACCGAACTCTTCGTCGGCGAAATAGGCGGCGGCGCGGTCGCGCTCAAGGATGTTCATGCCTTCATGGAAGACCGTGGCCGGGATGCCGGAGCGCACGCGCAGGGCGTCCTCCAGGTCCATGGCGGTCTCGGCGTGGGCGCAGATCACCAGGACCTTGGTGCGCTTGAGCATCTTCAGCTGGTCGATCAGCCACTCGACCCGTGGGTCGAATTTCCACCAGCGCTGGTCGTCGTCGCTGGCCTCGGGCTGGGCCTGGAAGCTGACTTCCGGGTACAGCTCGGCGTGCTCGCCCAGGGGCAGTTCCAGGTATTCGTCCGGGCACGGCAGCGGATAGGCGTGCAGCTTGCGCTCCGGGAAACCCTGGACCGCGGCGCGGGTATTACGGAACAGCACGCGGCCGGTGCCGTGGCGGTCCAGCAATTCGCGCACCAGGCGTGCGCTGGCTTCATTGTCGCCATCGTTGACGGCGGCCAGCAGGGCTTCGCCCTCATTGCCGAGGAAGCCCTGGATGGTCTTGTGCGCTTCGGGGGACAGGCGGCCCTGGTCCAGCAGTTCCTGCACGGCTTCGGCCACCGGCCGGTAGTTCTCGCTCTCGGCGCGGAAGGCCGCCAGGTCATGGAAGCGGTTCGGGTCCAGCAGGCGCAGGCGGGCGAAGTGGCTGTCCTGGCCCAGCTGCTCGGGGGTGGCGGTCAGCAGCAGGACGCCGGGAATGGTCTCGGCCAGTTGCTCGACCAGGGTGTATTCCGGGCTGGCTTGCTCTTCGTGCCAGACCAGGTGGTGGGCTTCGTCCACCACCATCAGGTCCCAGCCGGCGGCGAACAGCGCGTCCTGGGCCTTCTCATCGTCCACCAGCCACTCCAGGGCCACCAGGGCCAGCTGGGTGTCTTCGAACGGGTTGCTGGCATCGCTTTCGATGAAGCGTTCTTCGTCGAACAGTGCGACCTGCAGGTTGAAGCGCCGGCGCATTTCCACCAGCCACTGGTGCTGCAGGTTCTCCGGAACCAGGATCAGCACCCGGCTGGCACGGCCCGACAGCAGTTGACGATGGATCACCAAGCCGGCCTCGATGGTCTTGCCCAGGCCCACTTCGTCCGCCAGCAGGACCCGAGGCGCGATGCGGTCGGCGACTTCACGGGCGATATGCAGTTGGTGGGCGATGGGTTGGGCGCGCACGCCACCCAGGCCCCAGAGTGGCGATTGCAGCTGGCGGCTGGTGTGTTCCAGGGTGTGGTAGCGCAGCGAGAACCAGGCCAGCGGGTCGATCTGCCCGGCGAACAGGCGGTCACTGGCCAGGCGGAACTGGATGAAGTTCGACAGCTGGGTCTCAGGCAGGGTGACGGGCTGGTTCTGTGCGTCGAGACCGTGGTAGACCAGCAGGCCGTCGACGTCCTCGACTTCCTGCACGGTCATCTTCCAGCCTTCGAAGTGGGTGATGCTGTCACCCGGGGAGAACCTCACGCGAGTGAGGGGCGCATTTCGTAGCGCATACTGGCGGGTGTCGCCAGTGGCCGGGTAGAGCACGGTCAGCAAGCGGCCGTCCTGTGCCAGAACGGTGCCTAGACCTAGCTCCGCTTCGCTGTCACTGATCCAGCGTTGCCCCGGTTGATACTGCTGCGCCATGCTGCCTGACTCCCGCTTTGAAAAAGCCGACTATCTTAACGGAACCTGCTTGCAGTCCAAAGGATTCTGATGAAAACCCCTGGATAAAAAGTAGCGTAAGCGCTGCGTTCGTCGGGGTAGCGGGCACTATCGGCTGACGACTGGGTCACAGTTTTGCGACCGATGGCTCAAGTCGCCCATGCCGCAGCCGACAGCCTGCTGACAGGAGACCTATAACATGCTGCCACCGATGCTCCCCTTGAGTGCCGTGCCCGTCACTTCACAGCAGGATCCGATCCGCCAGCGCCCGGACATCCCGCCCGTGGTGCCGGTGCAGGAGAGCTCCAATGAAAGCACCATCGACCTGCAAAAGCGCGATGCCGAGCAGTCGGCCCTGCTGCTGCGCGAGGAACAGCAGCGCCAGCAGGAACGGCAGCGACGCCAGCGCGAGGAACAGGACGATCCCGAGCAGCACCTGGCGGTGCCCGGTGACGAGTTGAATGCCGACAACACGGTGCCGGTGGCACCGCTGATCGAAGATGCCCCGCGCCAGGGCCTCTGGGTGGACGTGCAGGTCTAGCCCGCCGGACCACGTCTGGCCAGTTCCTCGAGCGCCCGCAGCAGGCGCTGGATTTCCCCTTCGGTATTGAGATGGCTCACCGCGACCCGCGCGATGTTGGCCAAGCCCCGGGCCTGCATGTCCAGCGGGGTGTAGGCCACGCCGTTGGCGCCGATGTTGATGCCCTGGCGCCCCAGTTGCGCCTTGAGGGCCAGGCTGTCCCAGCCCTCGAGCGTGAAGGCGATCAGCCCGGATTGCCGTCCGGGTACGCCCAGGTCGCGGCGTTGCAGGCCGGGTATGCGGTCCATGGCTGCGCGCAATAGCCCGCTGAGGCGTGCGATGCGCTGTGCGATGGCCTGGATGCCGATCTCCTCGAGTTCCTGTAGCGCATTGGCCAATCCGGCCAGCAGGACCTGCGACACCTCGCTGGTTTCGAAGCGTCGGGCATCGCCGCGCAGGCTGAAGCCCTGGCCGTCCCAGGGCGCCGACAGCACATCCCGTTGCTGGGGCTGCAACCGTTCGAGAAAACCAGGCCTCACGTAAAGCAGTGCCGTGCCCCGTGGGCCGCGCAGGTACTTGCGCCCGGCGCCCTTGAGGACGTCGCAGCCCAGGGCCTGGACATCACAGGGCAGTTGGCCCAGGGCCTGGCCGGCATCGATGAAATAGGGAATGTGCCACTGGCGCGCCAGGTGGCCGATGGCGGCCGCGGGGTTGATCAGGCCGCCATTGGCCGGTAGCCAGGTCAGGGCGATCAGGCGGACCCGTGCATCGAGCATCGACTCCAGGGCCGGGACCGACACCGCGCCATGGCTGTCGCAGGGAATGATCTCCAGTTGCGCCCCCGCTGCGATCGCTGGCGCCATGCAGGCCAGGTTGCCACCCCATTCGTGGCGGCCCACCAGGATCCGGTCGCCGCTGCGCCAGCGGGGCAGGGCGTTGAAGGCCAGGCTCCAGGCGGCTGAGCCGCTGCTGGCGAAGGCGATCGCTTCGGCCGAGGTATTGAGCAGGCGGGCCGCGAGGCGGCGGGCCCGTTCCGGCCAGTCCGTCGTCGTGGCGGCCTCCATCGGCCCTTGCTGGGCTTCGTGCTGCAACTGCTGGTGCATGGCATCCAGGGTGCCCTGGCTGGGCAGCGAGGCACCGGCATGGTTGAAATGGCAGACCCGCGCGCAGCCCGGCGTGGCTTGGCGTAGCCGGGCAAGTTGGGCCGGGCCCGACAGGGTCATGGTTGCAGCTCGAAGATCCCGTCCACTTCCACGGCGACCCCGGCGGGCAGGCTGGCCACGCCCACGGCGGTACGGGCATGCCGGCCCTTGTCGCCGAGGGCGTTGACCAGCAGGTTTGAGGCACCGTTGGCTACGCCGCTGTGGTCCTGGAAGTCACCGCTGGCGGCGATGAACACGCCGAGGCGGCTGATGCGCCGCAAGCGCGACAGGTCGTCATCCAGTGCCGCTCCCAGCTGGGCCAGTAGGGCGAGGGCGGCCAGTTCGGCGGCTTGGGCGCCTTGTTCCGGCGATAGGTTCTCACCGAGCCGGCCGAGCAGGGCGGGTTCGCCCTGGAGCAGGGGGATCTGGCCGGAGATGAACAGCAGGTTCTGGCTGCGTACGTGATTGACATAGTTGGCGGCCGGCTGGCTGGGCTCCGGTAGTTCCAGGCCCAGTTGCTGCACGCGATGCTTCAAGGAGTGGTTCATGGTGAGTCCTCGGGTCAAAGGCCTGCAGCATCGGCTTTCGTTCCGTGGGACGACAAACGGATAGATCTAATCCGATGTATCCAAATGGCTCATGGATGTTCGGCCTGTTCTTGCAGCCACTGGGCGAAGCATTGCGCGGCCGGGCTTGCCCCGCCTTCGGCAGTGACCAGCCAGTAGCCGATCTGGCTGTCCAGGGGCGGCAGGTCGAAGGCTTGAACCAGCCTGCCCTGGTCCAGGTGACGCTGGATCAAGCGGCGCCGGCCCATGGCCAGGCCTTGGCCGGCCACTGCCGCCTCCACCACGATGTTGTAGTCGTGCAGCATCACGGGCGGGTGCGGGCTGAGGTCGAAACCATGGCAGGCGCTCCAGTCGTGCCACTCGAAGGGCTGCTGGGAGTGGGCCATCAGCCGTGGGGCCGTGGCCAGGGTCGTGGCCTTGAGTTCGGGGCTGCAGACCGGCGATAGCTGTTCGGCCAGCAGGCGGGTGGCGCTGACCCGGGGCCAGTGGCCCTTGCCGTAGCGAATGGCCAGGTCGACCTCGGCCCCGGCGACATCCGCCAGTTCGATGCAGGCTTGCAGTTCCAGCTGGATCTGTGGGTAGCGCCGGTTGAAGTCGGCCAGGCGCGGTGCCAGCCACAAGGTGGCGAAGGAGGCCAGCAGGCCGACGCGCAGCACCTTGGGGGCAGGTGCGACCCGTAGCGCCTGGGTGGCCTGGGCAATCTGCTCCAGGGCCGGGTGGATCTGCCGGTGGTAGGCCGCACCGGCGTGGGTCAGGTCGATGGCCCGGGTGCGGCGGATGAACAGTGGCTGGCCCAGATGCTCTTCGAGCTTGTGCACCTGATGGCTGATGGCGCTCTGGCTGACACACAGCTCCTGGGCGGCCTTGCTGAAACTCAGGTGCCGGGCTGCGGCTTCGAAGGCGCGCAGGGCCAGCAGCGGCGGCAAGTGCTTGGGCATTTCCACGATGGCTTTCCTGGGACGGTTCAAGGGGCCATTGTGCGATTAAAAAGGTCCCGAGGCAGAGATTTTATTGTGCCGATACAGGCCAGATGACTGGTCAGGGGCAGCGTCACGCCGCATTATTGTCCCCATTCGCCATTGATCATTCGTGATGCACGCCATGAAGCAAGAACCCAAGTTGATCGACCTGAACGCCGAACGCGCCAAGCGCGTGCATGACCTCAACGAAAAGCGCCTGAACGAAGTGCGCCAGGCATTCGAGCAAGCGATGCCCTTGGGCAAGCCGAAGAAAAAACCTAAAAACAAACCGAAAAAGCGCTGAACCGGGCGTTTTCCGTTGATATAGGTCAGTTATTCCCCCTTCCTCGCCCCCCGTCCTTGGCGTCATTGACGCCGGTCAATTTTCCCCTGCGCCTCTTTGGTTAACTTAGCTCCATCGCAACGAGGCACGAGCAGGAGGCTGGTCATGTTTTTCGACAATGTGGTGTTCGCCGGAGTGCTGACCGTCGGCCTCATGGTGCTGTTCTTCGCAGGTTTTGGATTCTTCATCTGGAAAGACGCCAACAAGCGTAAAAAACCTTAAGTCTCTCCAGAGCAACGAGCACGCAAGGCATTTTGGGCAACTTCGGTTGCCCTTTTTTTTGCCTGCAGGAAAGGGTCGGACATCGAATGCCGGGCATAAAAAAAGGTGCGTCCCCAGGGGGCGCACCTTTTTTCTGGCCGGGATTTGTTCAGGTGCCCAGGACCTTCGAGGCGGCCCAGAACAGGCCGGCCGACAGGGCCACGGTGGCTGGCAGGGTCAGGACCCAGGCCATCAGGATGGTCTTCACCGTGCCACCTTGCAGTCCGCTCTTGTTGGCGACCATGGTCCCGGCCACGCCGGAGGAGAGCACGTGGGTGGTGGACACTGGCAGGCTGAACACGTTGGCCAGGCCGATCAGGCCGGCAGCGGTGATTTGCGCCGACATGCCCTGGGCGTAGGTCATGCCTTGCTTGCCGATCTTCTCGCCGATGGTCTGTACCACGCGTTTCCAGCCGATCATGGTGCCTAGGCCCAAGGCCAGGGCCACGGCCAGGATCACCCAGAACGGCGCGTATTCGGTGGTGGCGGTCAGGTCCTTGCGCAGCTTGTCCAGGTCGGCTTTTTCACGGGCGGCCAGGCCAGGCAGCTTGCCGACCTTCTTGGCCGTGTCGTCCAGGCACAGCAAGTAGCGGCGGACTTCGATGCGGTCTTCCGGGGACAGCGAATGGTAGTCGGAAACGCCCTTGAGGCTGCTCAGCAGGGCGCTGATGGTCGGTTCGGTCTGCTGCGGGTTGCAGCGGAATTTGCCGGGGAGATCGTCCTTCACGCTTTTGCCCAGGGCCAGGAATTCGCCCAGGGACTCGTGGTTGCGCTGGTAGAACTGGCTCAGGTGCAGGGTGGCGTCGCGGGTACGCTCGATCTGGTAGGTGGTGCTGTTGAGGTCCAGCACGAACTGCGCGGGCACGATGCCGATCAGCACCAGCATGATCAGGCCGATGCCTTTCTGGCCATCATTGGAGCCGTGGACGAAGCTCACGGCCATGGCCGAGATCACCAGCACCAGGCGGTTCCAGAATGGCGGATGCTTCTTGTCGTCGACCTTGCGCCGCTGTTCCGGGGTCTTGTGCATCTTCGAGATCGGCCGCCACCACTTCAGGCCGATCAATACCAGCGCTGCAATAATGAAGCCGGCCATGGGCGAGAACACCAGGGATGCGCCGATATCGATCGCTTTCTGCCAGTTCACGCCATCACCCAGGGGGATATCGTTGAGCAGGGCATTGGCCAGGCCGACACCGAGGATCGAACCGATCAGGGTGTGGGAACTGGAGGCGGGAATGCCGAAGTACCAGGTCCCCAGGTTCCAGGCGATGGCTGCGGCCAGCAAGGAGAAGACCATGGCCAGGCCGTGGCCGGTGTTGACGTTGATCAGCAGCTCGACCGGCAGCAGGTGGACGATGGCGTAGGCCACGCCGACACCGCCGAGGAGCACGCCGAGGAAATTGAATACACCGGAAAAGAACACGGCCAGGTGCGGCGGCATGGCTTTGGTGTAGATAACAGTGGCAACCGCATTTGCGGTGTCATGAAAGCCGTTGATGAACTCGTAGGCGAGGACAAAAGCCAGGGCGAGCAAGAGGCTCACAAGCACCCAAGCATCCAGTCCGCTGAATAAATCGATCATGAAGGTTTTCTGACCCGGTCATAAGGGGGCGCGATTATGCCAGAAAACCCTACTAATCAACGCACAAGCTGCTCACCGGTAACATTCTTCAACGAAAAAACTGACCCGGAGCAGAGTTTTCTCCGATTTCTTCCTGGGGCGGTAACCCGCTGATTTTACTGGGCCATAACCTGCTGGTTGGTGGCCAGGGGCGGCTTCAAGAGGGTTAAAACGCTTGTATGAAATTTCACGCTGAGGGCCTGCCGGGTAGCGTTCCTCGTTTCGATAGCGCGACGTACTGGAGGCTCGTGAAGGCGGGCATCAATGGACTACCTGCCGCCGAGATCATCGTGCGGGCAAGGGAGGCAAGCCCTCGAAAGCTCAAGCCGCCCACATCATGGCTGGTCGGCCTTGAGCTCTTTTTCCATCTTCTGCAGTTCCTGGATGAATGCCTGGTCGCGAATGCTGGCGCGTTTGCGCCAAGGTTTGCGTTCAGGTTCGGGCTGGGCGGCATAAAGAGTCACCTCGCCACCGTAAACTTCCTTGTAACGTTGCTCCTGGCGCTCAAGTTCCGCGCGCAGTTCGTCTTTCGTCACAGTGTTACCTAATTATGTAAGGTCCATTCCGGTGTAACGCGTGGCAGTGGCGCGCCTACGGGAAAGCAGACTCCCCAGCACTCGGGCTTGGGAGTGGCAATCCTTGCACACGCGCCTCTAATTGCACGCGGCTACGTCACCGGATGAAAACGACTGTCGTAGCAACAGCGTCGTCTATTGCAAACGGATTGGCCAAATAGTGTTTGGGGTCAAGCGCTTGCGGCAGGTGTCTGGTTACCGCAGTCCATCACCTGGATGAGGTGGAAGGGGAACTGAGCCCATTTCCCTCGTTCGTGCAGTATAGCTTCGATAAAGATTCACTGGATGTCTATGAAGTTTAAAATTGCTAACTTCATTGTGAGTCCTTTGTTACGCGCAAGTTTTATTCATCTTCATGCGCCCGAGTTTCCCCGGCACTTTGCCTGACGGGAGGCGGTAATTTTACCGGATGATTGTTACCTTCAAGAGTCAACGAACTGATGGTCATTGCTCCGGGACGGTTGATTGCGCTTACCGATGGGCGGTTCGATAATCGTCCGTTATCGCCATCATCCGCTGTACGGCATGTCGAATATCGCTAGCCTCGCCGCAGGGAGCCTGAAATGAACGATCAGATGCGTAACTCCTTCACCTCGATGGCTCCGCCGATCGTGGCCTCGGCGGCGAAGAGGATCCAGGCGTTCACCGGCGATCCGGACTTCATGACCTCCCTGGCCCGGGGGCTGGCGGTGATCCAGGCGTTCCAGGAGCGCAAGCGGCACCTGACCATCGCCCAGATCAGCCACCGTACGGAAATACCCCGGGCTGCAGTGCGTCGCTGCCTGCACACCCTGATCAAGCTCGGCTATGCCACTACCGACGGACGCACCTATTCACTGCTGCCCAAGGTGCTGACCCTCGGGCATGCCTACCTGTCCTCGACGCCCCTGGCCGTTTCCGCACAACCCTACCTGGACCGCATGAGCGAGCAGCTGCACGAGGCTTGCAACATGGCGACCCTGGAGGGTGACGACATCCTCTACATCGCCCGTTCGGCCACCACCCAGCGGCTGATTTCCGTCGATCTTTCGGTGGGCGGCCGATTGCCGGCCTATTGCACGTCCATGGGACGGATCCTGCTGGCCGCGCTGGATGACTCCTCGCTGCACGAATACCTCGAGCATGCCGACCTGCAGGCCAAGACCAGCCGCACCCTGCATACCCCGCAGGCATTGCTGGAGTGCCTGCGCCAGGTACGCCAGCAGGGTTGGTGCATCGTCGACCAGGAACTGGAGCAGGGGCTGCGTTCGATCGCCGTGCCCGTGTACGACGCGTCAGGCCAGGTGCTGGCAGCGTTGAATGTGAGCACCCATGCCAGCCGGGTCAGCCACGTCGAACTGCAGCAGCGCTTTCTTCCCGGCCTGCTGAGCGCCAGCCGCGAACTCAGCGCCCAACTGTTCACTTAAGCTGTTCGATAAACGCCCAGATCCGCTCCTGGCGAATTGACGCTGTTTCCCCGGGCTGATTAATGTCGCGCCAGTGTCTTGGGCTGCGCACATCCCCAGCCCGCATTCCCTGTGCGATCCGCCCAGTTGCGCCATCCAATAATAAAGAAGAGGCCAGCCCCATGAGCATGTTCACCGTGCGCCCTTGTTCCCATCATTGCCGCGTCGCCTTGCCTGCCGGCTGATTGGCCCTTGCCGTCGTGATCCGACCTACCCGGGCGGAATGTTGCGCACTGGTGGCCTTGCATGGATGAACAGCCATGAACCAACCGCAATCCGCAGTAGGGAACTGCCTCGATGTGCAGTCCCTCATCAATGCCCAACCGCTGTCGTCCTACCAGTGGCGGGTGGTGATCCTGTGTTTCCTGATCGTTTTCCTCGATGGCCTGGATACGGCGGCCATGGGGTTCATCGCTCCGGCGCTGTCCCAGGACTGGGGCATCGACCGCGCCAGCCTCGGTCCGGTCATGAGCGCTGCGCTGATCGGCATGGTTTTCGGCGCCCTGGGTTCCGGGCCGCTGGCCGACCGCTTTGGGCGCAAGGTGGTGTTGGTGGGCGCGGTGGCGCTGTTTGGCGTCTTCAGCCTGGCGTCGGCCTATAGCGCCAGCGTCCAGCAGTTGTTGGTCTTGCGGTTCCTCACCGGCCTGGGGCTCGGCGCGGGCATGCCCAATGCCACTACGCTGCTTGCCGAATACACCCCCGAGCGCCACAAATCGCTGCTGGTGACCAGCATGTTCTGCGGTTTCAACCTGGGCATGGCCGCGGGTGGGTTCATCTCCGCCAAGCTGATCCCGGCCTTCGGCTGGCATAGCCTGTTGCTGGTAGGGGGAGTCTTGCCGCTGCTCCTGGTCCTGGTGCTGCTGATCTGGCTGCCGGAATCGGCACGTTACCTGGTGGTGCGCGGTGCTGGCACCGACAAGGTGCGCAAGGCCCTGGCACCGATAGCCCCGGCCCTGGTCCGCGAGGCCGGCAGTTTCAGCGTGCCGGAGCAGAAGACGGTGCGGGCGCGCAACGTGCTTGCGGTGATCTTCTCGGCCACCTGCAGCCTTGGCACCCTGTTGTTGTGGCTGACCTATTTCATGGGGCTGGTGATCGTCTACCTGTTGACCAGCTGGCTGCCGACCCTGATGCGCGACAGCGGGGCGAGCCTGGAGCAGGCCGCCTTCATCGGCGCCCTGTTCCAGTTTGGCGGAGTGCTCAGTGCGGTGCTGGTGGGCTGGACGATGGACCGCTTCGACCCGCACAAGGTGATCGGCATCTGCTATCTGCTGGCCGGAGCCTTCGCCTACGCCGTTGGCCAGAGCCTGGGCAACATGGCGTTGTTGGCCAGCCTGGTGCTGGTCGCCGGCATGTGCGTCAACGGCGCGCAATCGGCGATGCCGTCCCTGGCCGCTCGTTTCTATCCGACCCAGGGCCGGGCCACCGGTGTGTCGTGGATGCTCGGCATCGGGCGGTTCGGCGCGATTCTCGGCGCCTGGATGGGCGCGGCCCTGCTGGGTATGGGCTGGAACTTCGCGCAGGTGCTCAGCGCCCTGATGATTCCCGCTGCATTGGCCACCGCAGCGGTGTTGATCAAGGGGCGGATCAGCCATGCCGACGCCACTTGAGTCCTGGATCTTAACCTCGCTTGCCGGCGATCAGTCGGTGGTTGCGGGGTCGAGGTCATGGATAGCTCTGCAATAATTTGTTCGATAATCGAACGTTTAGTCGATTATCGGATTGTTCCGTGGTTTTGCCCCGGCTTAACCTTCAGCCACTGCGGCGCCACCTGAGCGCCTTTCCCCAGTCGCTGGACACCCACCGGGAGACTCCCTCCATGGCTGCAATCCTCTCGCTGCACGAGGCCGTAAAGCAGTTGATCAACGATGGCGACACCGTCGCGCTCGAAGGTTTCACCCACCTGATCCCCACGGCCGCGGGCCATGAAATCATTCGCCAGGGCAAGCAGGAGCTGACCCTGGTGCGGATGACCCCGGACCTGATCTACGACCAACTGATCGGGGCCGGCTGCGCCCGCAAGCTGATTTTCTCCTGGGGCGGCAACCCGGGCGTGGGGTCCCTGCATCGCCTGCGCGACGCCGTGGAAAAACAATGGCCGCGGCCGCTGGAGATCGAAGAGCACAGCCATGCCGACCTGGCCAATGCCTACGTCGCCGGGGCCTCGGGTTTGCCGTTCGCCGTGCTGCGGGCTTACGCCGGGTCCGACCTGCCCAAGGTCAACCCGCTGATCAAGAGCGTGACTTGCCCCTTCACCGGTGAAGTGCTGGCGGCGGTGCCATCGGTACGTCCGGACGTCACGGTGATCCACGCGCAGAAAGCCGACCGCAAGGGCAACGTCCTGCTGTGGGGCATCCTCGGCGTGCAGAAGGAGGCGGCGCTGGCCGCCCAGCGCTGCATCGTCACCGTCGAGGAGATCGTCGATGACCTCGAGGCGCCGATGAATGCCTGCGTGCTGCCGACCTGGGCCCTGAGCGCGGTGTGCCATGTGCCTGGCGGTGCCCATCCGTCCTACGCCCACGGGTATTCCGAGCGCGACAATCGTTTCTACCAGGCCTGGGACCCCATCGCCCGCGATCGCCAGAGCTTCACCGCATGGATCGACCAGTACATTCGCGGCACTGCCGACTTCAGTGAATTCCAGGCCAAGCTGGCCGCAGCCCGGGAGGCCCGGCAATGACTTACTCCACCAATGAAATGATGACCGTGGCCGCGGCCCGGCGCCTGCGCAACGGCTCGGTATGCTTCGTCGGCATCGGCCTGCCGTCCAAGGCCGCCAACCTGGCGCGCCTCACTTCGTCGCCGGACGTGGTGCTGATCTATGAATCCGGCCCGATCGGCGCCAAGCCCAGTGTCCTGCCGCTATCCATCGGCGACGGTGAACTGGCGGAAACCGCCGATACCGTGGTCCCCACCGCGGAGATCTTCCGCTACTGGCTGCAGGGCGGGCGGATCGACGTGGGTTTCCTGGGGGCGGCCCAGGTCGACCGCTTCGGCAATATCAACACCACGGTGGTCGGCGATTATCACCAGCCCAAGGTGCGCCTGCCGGGAGCTGGCGGTGCGCCGGAGATCGCCGGCTCGGCCAAGAGCGTGCTGATCATCCTCAAGCAGTCCGCCCGCTCCTTCGTCGACAAGCTGGATTTCGTCACCTCGGTCGGCCATGGCGAAGGCGGCGACTCGCGCCAGCGCCTGGGGCTGCCGGGCGCCGGTCCGGTGGGGATCATCACCGACTTGTGCATCATGGAACCTGAGGCAGGCAGTCATGAGTTCGTCGTCACTTCCCTGCATCCGGGAGTGACCCGTGAACAGGTGATAGAGGCCACGGGCTGGGCGATTCGCTTCGCCGAGCAGGTGACCCAGACCAGCGCACCCACCGCGCTGGAACTGACGGCGCTGCGCGAACTGGAGGCTCGTACCGCCGCTGCCCATGGCCAAGCCCCGGGAGAAGCCTGATGCGCGACGTATTCATCTGCGATGCCATTCGTACCCCCATCGGCCGCTTTGGCGGTGGCTTGTCCAGCGTGCGGGCCGATGACCTGGCGGCCTTGCCGATCAAGGCGCTGATGGAGCGCAACCGGCAAGTGGACTGGAGCGCGCTGGACGAAGTGTTCCTCGGTTGTGCCAACCAGGCCGGCGAAGACAACCGTAACGTGGCGCGCATGGCGCTGCTGCTCGCCGGCCTGCCGGATAGCGTGCCGGGCGTGACCCTCAACCGTCTTTGCGCCTCGGGCATGGAGGCTGTGGGTACGGCGTTTCGCGCCATCGCCAGTGGCGAGATGGAACTGGCCATCGCCGGCGGCGTGGAGTCGATGTCCCGTGCGCCCTTCGTCATGGGCAAGGCCGAGGGTGCCTTTTCCCGCAACATGCAACTGGAGGACACCACCATCGGCTGGCGTTTCATCAACCCGTTGATGAAGGCCCGGTATGGAGTGGATGCCATGCCCCAGACCGCCGACAACGTCGCGGATGAGCAGCGGATCTCCCGGGCCGACCAGGACGCCTTCGCCCTGCGCAGCCAGCGCAAGGCCGCGACGGCCCAGGCGGCGGGTTTTTTCGCCGAAGAAATAGTACCGGTGCGCATCGCCCACAAGAAAGGTGAAATCCTCGTCGAGGATGACGAGCACCTGCGCCCGCAGACCACTTTGGAGGCCTTGAGCAAACTCAAGCCGGTGAATGGGCCGGACAAGAGCGTCACCGCTGGCAATGCCTCGGGGGTCAACGACGGCGCCGCCGCGTTGATCCTGGCCTCGGCCGATGCGGTGAGGCAGCACGGCCTGACGCCAAGGGCCCGGGTCCTGGGCATGGCCAGCGCTGGAGTGGCGCCACGGGTCATGGGCATCGGCCCGGTGCCGGCGGTGCGCAAGCTTACCCAGCGCCTGGGCCTGGCGGTGGGCGATTTCGATGTGATCGAACTCAACGAGGCGTTCGCCAGCCAGGCCCTGGCGGTGCTGCGGGAACTGGGGTTGGCGGATGACGCGCCCCAGGTCAATCCCAACGGTGGCGCCATCGCCCTGGGCCATCCGCTGGGCATGAGCGGGGCCAGGCTGGTGCTGACGGCCTTGCACCAACTGGAGCGGACCGGCGGCAGGAAAGGCCTGGCCACCTTGTGCGTGGGGGTCGGGCAGGGCCTGGCCCTGGCCATCGAACGGGTCTGACGCCGATTGCCCGCAGCCGTCGAGGCGGCTGCGGGGCAGCCTGGTCATGGAGACTGTGGAACGGGAGTGTTGCCAAGTATGTCTAGACTGACACTGTCCCCCATGAGTGAAAAAACATGACTACAACTACAAGTCACTACACCGGAGAGGAACGCAGCAAAAGGATCTTTGCCATTGTCGGTGCTTCGTCCGGCAACCTGGTGGAATGGTTCGACTTCTATGTCTACGCCTTCTGCGCCATCTATTTCGCCCCGGCGTTCTTTCCCTCGGACGACCCCACGGTGCAATTGCTCAACACCGCCGGCGTGTTCGCCGCCGGGTTCCTGATGCGCCCGATCGGCGGCTGGTTGTTCGGCCGGGTTGCCGATCGCCACGGGCGCAAGAACTCGATGATGATCTCGGTGCTGATGATGTGCACTGGCTCCCTGGTCATCGCCTTCCTGCCGACCTATGCCAGCATCGGCGCCTGGGCGCCGTTCCTGCTGCTGCTGGCACGGCTGTTCCAGGGCCTGTCGGTGGGCGGCGAGTACGGCACTACCGCTACCTACATGAGCGAGGTGGCGCTCAAGGGCCAGCGCGGTTTCTTCGCTTCATTCCAATACGTGACCCTGATTGGCGGGCAACTGCTGGCGGTGCTGGTGCTGGTGATCATCCAGCAGTTCCTCGACGAGGCCGCGCTCAAGGCCTGGGGCTGGCGCATTCCGTTCATGATCGGCGCCATCGCGGCCCTGATCTCGTTGTTGCTGCGTCGTTCGCTGAAGGAAACCAGCAGCCGGGAAACCCGCGAGGACAAGAACGCCGGCAGTATCGCCGCGCTGTTCAAGCACCATTTGGCGGCCTTCATCACGGTGCTGGGCTACACCGCCGGTGGTTCGCTGATCTTCTATACCTTTACTACCTACATGCAGAAATACTTGGTGAACACTGCCGGCATGCACGCCAAGACCGCCAGCTATGTCATGACTGGCGCCTTGTTCCTGTACATGTGCATGCAACCGCTGTTCGGCATGCTCGCCGACCGTATCGGCCGGCGTAACTCCATGCTCTGGTTCGGCGCCCTGGGTACGTTGTTCACGGTGCCGCTCTTGCTGGCCCTGAAGACCGTCAGCAGCCCGCTCCTGGCATTCGTGCTGATTACCCTGGCGTTGGCCATCGTCAGTTTCTATACCTCCATCAGCGGCCTGGTGAAGGCCGAGATGTTCCCGCCCGAAGTCCGGGCGCTGGGCGTGGGGCTGGCCTATGCGGTGGCCAATGCGATCTTCGGGGGTTCGGCGGAATGGGTGGCCCTGAACTTCAAGAACATGGGGATGGAAAATACCTTCTACTGGTACGTTACGGTGATGATGGCCATCGCCTTCCTGTTCAGTCTGCGATTGCCCAGGCAGGCTGCCTACCTGCACCACGATCTTTGAACCACGAGCCTGCGTCCGGGTGGGCGCAGGCTGCCAAGGACCCTTATGACCCTAGCTGCGAGCAACCAGCTGTTCGATGCCTATTTCACCGCCCGGCCAATGCGCAAGGTGTTCTGCGACCAGGGCCGAATCCAGGCGATGCTCGATTTCGAAGCCGGCCTGGCCCGGGCCGAGGCCCGGGCGGGGTTGATCCCGGCCAGCGCCGTCGCGCCGATCGAGGCCGCCTGCCAGGTCGGCTGGTACGACTTGCAGGCCTTGGGCGAGGCCATAGTCACGGCGGGCAACCCGGCTATCCCGCTGGTCAAGGCCCTGGGCCGGCAAGTGGCCGTAAACGCTCCCGAAGCCGAGCGCCATGTGCACCTGGGCGCTACCAGCCAGGATGTGATGGACACGGGCCTGGTGTTGCAACTGCGCAGCGCCCTGGACCTGTTGGAACAGGATCTTGAGCGCTTGGGGGAGTGCCTGGTCGCCCAGGCCGAGCGATACGCCGACCTGCCCCTGGCGGGCCGGACCTGGCTGCAACATGCCACTCCGGTCACGCTGGGCATGAAGATCGCCGGCTGGCTGGGGGCGGTGACCCGCGGTCGCGAACGCTTGCAGCAACTCAAGCCGCGCTTGCTGGTGCTGCAGTTCGGCGGGGCCTCCGGGACCCTGGCGGCCTTGGGCGAGCAAGCGCTACCGGTGGCTCTGGCCCTGGCCGAGGAACTGCGCCTGGGCTTGCCGGAGCAGCCCTGGCACACCCAGCGCGATCGCCTGGTGGAGTTCGCCTCGAGCCTCGGTCTCTTGGCCGGCAGCCTGGGCAAGCTGGGCCGGGATATCAGCCTGCTGATGCAGACCGAGGCGGCGGAGGTATTCGAGCCGGCGGCGGCGGACAAGGGCGGCTCGTCGACCATGCCGCACAAGCGCAATCCGGTGGGCTCGGCGGTGCTGATCAGCGCCGCGACCCGGGTTCCGGGGTTGCTGGCGACACTGTTTTGCGCCATGCCCCAGGAGCACGAGCGCAGCCTGGGGCTGTGGCATGCCGAATGGGAAACCCTGCCGGAGATCTGCTGCCTGGTATCCGGCGCCCTGCACCAGGCCCTGTCGCTGGTCGAGGACCTGGAGGTGGACCGCCAGCGCATGGCGCACAACCTCCAGCTGACCCAGGGGCTGGTTCTGGCCGAGGCGGTAAGCATGGCCCTGGCCCAGCGCCTGGGGCGCGAGACCGCCCACCATCTATTGGAACAATGCTGCAAGCGCGCGGTGGCCGAGCAACGCCACCTGCGCGGGGTATTGGGCGAGGATCCCCAGGTCAGTGCCGAGCTGTCGGCGCTGGAGCTGGATCGCCTGCTGGACCCGGCGCATTACCTGGGCCAGGCCAAGACCTGGGTCGAGCGCGCCGTGGCTGAACATTTTGCCTTGAAGGCCTGAAGGAGATTGCCGTGGGATTCGTGAAACTCGCCGGGGGCGAATTGCATTATCAACTGGAGGGGCCGGAGCAGGCGCCGGTGCTGGTGCTGTCCAACTCTTTGGGTACCAACCTGCACATGTGGGACAAGCAGATGCCGCTCTTCACCGAGCATTTTCGGGTCCTGCGCATGGATACCCGTGGCCATGGCCGGTCCCTGGTCACCGCGGGGCCTTACAGCATCGAGCAACTGGGGCGCGATGTACTGGCGTTGCTCGATGCCCTGGATATCGCGCGTGCGCATTTTTGCGGCCTGTCCATGGGCGGGTTGATCGGCCAGTGGCTGGGAATTCATGCCGGCGAGCGCCTGGGCAAGCTGGTGGTGTGCAACACCGCGGCCAAGATCGGCGACCCTTCGGTGTGGAACCCGCGGATCGAGACGGTGCTGCGTGACGGCCAGGCCGCCATGGTGGCGCTACGGGATGCGTCCATCGCCCGCTGGTTCACCCCGGACTACGCCGAGGCCCATCCGGACCAGGCCAAGCTGATCACCGACATGCTGGCCGCCACTTCGCCCGAGGGCTACGCGGCCAACTGCGCCGCAGTGCGCGATGCCGACCTGCGCGAGCACTTGGCGGCGATCAAGGTGCCGACCCTGGTGATCGCCGGCAGCGACGATGCCGTCACCCCACCGGCTGGCGGGCATTTCATCCAGCAGCGGGTGCCGGGCGCCGAGTACGCCGAGTTCCGCGCCGCGCATCTGTCCAACGTCCAGGCCGGGGATGCCTTCAGCGCCCGGGTCCTGGACTTCCTGCTGGCCTGAGCGACCACCCAAGGAGCCATTCGTGGACGAAAAGCAACGCTATGCCGAAGGCCTGCAGGTGCGTCGCGCGGTGCTGGGCGAGGCCCATGTCGAGCGCAGCCTGGCAGCCCTGACCGAGTTCAACTCGGAGTTCCAGGACATGATCACTCGCCATGCCTGGGGCGATATCTGGACCCGTCCGGGACTGCCCCGGCATACCCGCAGCCTGGTCACCATCGCCATGCTGATCGGCATGAACCGCAACGAGGAGCTCAAGCTGCATCTGCGGGCGGCCGCGAACAACGGCGTGAGCCGGGGCGAGATCAAGGAAGTGATCATGCAGAGTGCCATCTACTGCGGGATCCCGGCAGCCAACGCCACCTTCCACCTGGCCGAATCGGTGTGGGATGAACTGGGGGTGGAGTCGCGCCAGGCGCCGTAGGCGAGGGCGGGGTGGTCGACCTTGGCCGTGGACTACAAACGAAAAACCCACCGTGAGGTGGGTTTTTCATGCAGCCGGTTCAGGCTTCAGAACAGATGCAGCTCAGGGGCTTTCTTTTCCGCCGTTTGCTCGTTCTTCGCGCTCTGCTCGCTCCAGCCCCCGCCGAGGGCCTTGTACAGGTTGACCTCGCTGGTCAGCTGCGCCAGGCGGTCGGTGATCAGCGCTTGTTGGGCGCTGAACAGCGAGCGCTGGGCGTCGAGGAAGGTCAGGTTGCTGTCGACCCCGATGCGGTAGCGGCGCTCGGCCAGGCGGTAGTAGTCCTGGTTGGCGCTGACGAAATCACGCTGGGCCTGCAACTGCTGGTTGTAGGTCTGGCGTGCGGCCAAGCCATCGGAGACTTCCTGGAAGGCGGTCTGGATGGACTTCTCGTACTGGGCGACGCTGATGTCCTTCTGGATCTTGGAGTAGTCCAGGCTGGCGCGCAGGCTGCCGGCGTTGAAGATCGGCAGGTTGATTTGCGGCTGGAACAACCAGGTCCCCGAGCCACCCTTGAACAGGCCGGAGAGATCCGGGCTCAGGCTGCCGGCGTTGGCCGTCAGGCTGATGCGCGGGAAGAACGCCGCGCGGGCCGCGCCGATATTGGCGTTGGCGGCCTTGAGCTTGTACTCGGCCTCGAGGATGTCCGGACGCCGTTGCAGCAGCTCGGACGGCAGGCCGGCCGGCAACTCGCTCAGCAGATCGGCCGACAGCGGCTGGGCCGCCGGCAGGTTGGCCGGGATCGCGGTGCCCAGCAGCAGGGTCAGGCTGTTTTCATCCTGGGCTACCTGGCGGGTGTAGCGCGCCAGTTGCACCCGGGCGTTTTCCACGGAGGTACGCGACTGGCTCAGGTCCAGGGCCGAGGCGACCCCGACCTCGTTGCTGCGCGAAGTCAGGCGGTAGCTTTCCTCGTAGGTCGCCAGGGTTTCCTGGGTCAGCTTCAGCAGCTCCTTGTCGGCCTGCCAGGTGATGTAGGCATTGGCGACGCTGGCCACCAGGCTGATCTGGGTGCTGCGCCGGGCTTCTTCAGTGGAGAAGTAGTTCTGCAGCGCTTGCTCGCTCAGGCTGCGCACGCGACCGAACAGGTCCAGCTCGTAGGCACTGATGCCCACGGTAGCCGAATGCTGGCCGGAGATCCGATCATCGCCGGTCCCCGATACCCGGGCCGGCAGGCGCTGGCGCTGGCCGCTGACGTTGGCGGAAATGGCGGGGAACAGGTCCGCCCGCTGGATTTGGTACTGCGCGGCATAGGCGTCGATGTTCAGCGCCGCGACCTTCAGGTCGCGGTTGTTTTCCAGGGCGACCTGGACCAGTTGCTGCAGGGCCGGGTCATGGAAGAACTGCCGCCAGCCTTGTTCGGCGGCCGCCACGTTGGCGGCCTCCTTTGGCGAATAGGCCGGGCCTTGGGGGAATTGCGCCGCCACCGGCGCGTCCGGGCGCTGATAATCCGGTATCAGCGAGCAACCACTTAGCGCGATGGCGGTGATTGCCAGGGAGAGTAGCGACTTGCTCATTGGCCAGCCTCATTAGAGTTTGCAGTAGTTTCTGATTGGTCCGCTTTCCTGCGGCCCATGGACGATACGACGACGAAGAACAGCGGGACCCAGAAGATCGCCAGGATCGTCGCGGTAAGCATACCGCCAATCACGCCGGTGCCAATCGCATGCTGGCTACCCGCGCCAGCGCCGCTGGAGGTGGCCAGAGGCACGACCCCGAGGACGAAGGCCAGGGAGGTCATGATGATCGGCCGCAGACGCATGCGGCAGGCTTCGACCGCGGCGTCGATCAGGGAGCGGCCTTGTTCGTGCAGCTCCTTGGCGAACTCGACGATCAGGATGGCGTTCTTCGCCGCGAGGCCGATGGTCACCAACAGACCCACCTGGAAGTACACGTCGTTGGACAGGCCGCGCAGGCTGGTGGCCATCAGTGCGCCGATGATCCCCAGTGGCACTACCAGCATGACCGCGATCGGGATCGACCAGCTTTCATACAGCGCCGCCAGGCACAGGAACACCATCAGCAGGGACAAGGCGTATAGCGCTGGCGCCTGGGAGCCCGACAAGCGTTCCTCGTAGGACAGGCCGGTCCAGGAAATACCGACACCTGGTGGCAGCTTGGCGGCAATGGCTTCGACCTCGGCCATGGCTTCACCGGTGGTGTAGCCGGGGGCCGGGGCACCGAGGATCTCCATGGCCTCTACGCCGTTGTAGCGGGCCAGCTTCGGCGAGCCGTAGATCCATTCACCCTTGGCGAAGGACGAGAACGGCACCATGGTCCCGGCACTGTTGCGCACGTACCACTTCTTCAGGTCCTCGGGGCTCATGCGAGCACCGGGTTGGCCCTGGATGTACACCTTCTTCACCCGACCGCGGTCGATGAAGTCGTTGACGTAGCTACTACCCAAGGCGATCGACAAGGTGTTGTTGATGTCGCTCAGGGTCACGCCCAGGGCGCTGGCGCGCTCGTCGTCGATGGTCAGATGGTACTGTGGCTCGTCGTTCAGGCCGTTCGGACGGACCTGGGCCAGTACTTTGCTCTGGGCCGCCATGCCGAGGAACTGGTTGCGTGCCGCCATCAGTTTCTCGTGGCCGATACCGGCGCGGTCCTGGAGGAACACGTCGAAACCGGTGGCGTTACCCAACTCCAGTACCGCCGGAGGGGCGAAGGCGAACACCATCGCGTCGCGGAAGCTGAAGAAGTGCATCTGCGCGCGCTGGGCCAGGTTGAACACGCTGTTTTGCGCAGAGCGCTCGCCCCATGGCTTGAGCATGATGAAAGCCATGCCCGAACTCTGGCCACGACCGGCGAAGTTGAAGCCGTTCACGGTAAATACCGAGGCGACGGTGTCCTTTTCCTTGTCCAGCAGGTAGGAACGCATTTCGTCGACCACCACCTGGGTCCGCTCGGCACTGGAGCCGGCTGGCGTCTGGACCTGGGCGAACAGTACGCCCTGGTCTTCTTCCGGCAGGAACGCGGTCGGGATGCGGGTGAACAGCCACATCATGCCCACCACGATCAGCAGGTAAGCCAGAAGGTACGGCGCCTTGTGCCTCAGGATGCTGGCCACGCCGCGTTCGTAGCTTTTCACGCTGCGGTCGAAGGTACGGTTGAACCAGCCGAAGAAGCCGCGTTTCTCGCCATGGCCTTCAGGAATGGCCTTGAGCATGGTGGCGCACAGGGCAGGGGTAAAGATCAGGGCAACCAGCACCGACAGGGCCATGGCCGAAACCACGGTGATCGAGAACTGCTTGTAGATCACACCGGTGGAGCCGCTGAAGAACGCCATCGGCAGCAGTACCGCGGACAGCACCAGGGCGATACCCACCAGGGCGCCCTGGATCTGGCCCATGGATTTCTTGGTCGCTTCCTTGGGTGACAGCCCTTCCTCTTGCATCACCCGTTCGACGTTCTCCACCACGACGATGGCGTCGTCCACCAGCAAGCCGATGGCCAACACCATGCCGAACATGGTCAGGGTGTTGATGCTGAAACCGGCTGCCGCGAGGATGCCGAAGGTACCCAGCAGCACTACCGGTACCGTCATGGTGGTGATCACCGTGGCACGGAAGTTCTGCAGGAACAGGAACATCACCAGGAACACCAGGACGATGGCCTCCACCAGCGTCTCGACCACGCTCTTGATGGATTCGGTCACCACTGGGGTGGTGTCGTACGGGAATACCACCTTCATGCCTGGCGGGAAGAAGGGCTCCAGGTCGCTGATGGTCTTGCGCAGCGCCTTGGCGGTATCCAGCGCGTTGGCGCCGTTGGCCAGTTTCACCGCCAGGCCGGAAGCCGGGTTGCCATTGAACTGGGCGCTGATGGCGTAGTTCTCGCCGCCCAGGGCAACGTCCGCGACGTCGCCCAGGCGTACTTGCGAACCATCCTTGTTGACCTTCAGCAGGATCGCCTTGAACTGCTCGGCGGTCTGCAGGCGAGTCTTGCCGATGATGGTGGCGTTCAGTTGCTGGCCAGGCACGGCAGGCAGGCCGCCAAGCTGACCGGAGGACACCTGGACGTTCTGAGCGGCGACCGCGGTCTTCACGTCTACCGGGGTCAGGTTGTAGTTGTTCAGCTTGGCCGGGTCGAGCCAGATCCGCATGGCGTACTGGGCACCGAACACCTGGAAGTCACCGACACCCGGGGTCCGGGAGATCGGGTCCTGCATGTTCGACACGATGTAGTTCGACAGGTCGTCCTTGGACATGCTGCCGTCCTCGGAAACCACGCCGATCACCAGCAGGAAGTTCTTCACCGCCTTGGTCACGCGGATGCCCTGTTGCTGTACTTCTTGCGGCAGCAGCGGGGTGGCCAGGTTGAGCTTGTTCTGCACCTGGACCTGCGCGGTATCGGAGTTGGTGCCTTGCTCGAAGGTCGCGGTGATGGTCATGCTGCCGTCGGAGTTACTTTCCGAGGACACATAACGCAGGTTGTCGATGCCGTTGAGTTGTTGCTCGATCACCTGGACCACGGTGTCCTGCACGGTCTGCGCCGAGGCTCCCGGATAGGTCACGGAGATCGCGATCGAGGGCGGCGCGATGCTCGGGTACTGGTTGATCGGCAGTTTGAGGATCGCTAGAGCCCCGACCAACATGATCACCAGGGCGATAACCCAGGCGAAGATCGGACGGTCGATAAAGAATTTCGACATGGTTTACTCCCCTTTGCCGCCTGCAGTCTTGCCTGTTGCCTGGGCAGGGGCCGGGTTCTTCGCAGATACGTTGGTGGCTTCGGTGGCCTTGACCTCGATGCCGGGCTTGACGAACTGCAGGCCTTCGGTGATCAGGCGATCGCCGGCCTTCAGGCCGTCTTCCACCAGCCACTGGCTGCCGACGGTGCGGCTGGCCTTGAGCTGGCGCAGCTCGACCTTGTTGTCGGCACCTACCACCAGGGCGGTCGGAGTGCCCTTGAGGTCACGGGTCACGCCTTGCTGTGGCGCCAGGATCGCCGCGCTGTTGACCCCGGCTTGCAGCTGGGCATGCACGAACATGCCGGGCAGCAGGGTGTGCTCAGGGTTCGGGAACACCGCACGCAGGGTCACCGAGCCGGTGGTCTCGTCCACCGAGACTTCGGAGAATTCCAGCTTGCCGTCGAGCTTGTACTGGCTGCCGTCTTCCAGGGTCAGCTTGACCTTGGCGGCGTTGTCGCCAACTTTCTGCAGGCGGCCGCTTTCCAGCTCGCGACGCAGCTCCAGCAGTTCCACCGAGGACTGGGTGACGTCGACGTAGATCGGATCCAACTGCTGGATCACCGCCATGGCCGTCGACTGGCCATTGCTCACCAGAGCGCCTTCAGTGACCGAAGAGCGGCCGATGCGACCGGTCAGCGGTGACAGCACCTTGGTGTAGCGCAGGTTGATCTGGGCATTTTGCAGCGCGGCCTCGGACTGCAGGCGGTTGGCCACGGCCGTATCGTATTCCTGGCGGCTCACGGCCTGCTCGTTGACCAGTTGTTTGTAGCGATCGGAAATCGAACGGGTCGATTGCAGGTTCGCTTCAGCGCTCTTCAGCGTTGCCTCATAGATCGATGGGTCGATCTGATAGAGCTGCTGGCCTTCCTTCACATCACCGCCTTCCTTGAACAGGCGTTTGAGGATGATTCCGTTTACCTGTGGACGAACTTCGGCGATACGGAACGCAGTGGTCCGGCCCGGGAGTTCGGAGGTCAGGGTAAAGGCTTGTGGTTGCAGGGTGACGACGCCGACCTGAGGTGCTTGAGGGGCGGGGGCCGCCTCTTCCTTTTTACATCCGCTGAGCAGCGATGCCAGGGCGACGGCAGTGACCAGAGCGGTAACAGCTGGCTTGAGTTGCATGAAGATCCTCGGGTCAGGCACGCGAGATGCGCACAAGAAAAGTGGAAAGGTAAAAAGAGTTGGCTGAGTGGATAAGTAGCTTGCTAAGGAATATACTTACGTACATGTCTGTTTGTAAATACCCTGGTGGCGTACCCATCCGGTTACAAAAGCTCCCGCAAGTGTTGAATTGTAGGTTGGGTAAACGGCACTCGAGATGTCGTTCCATATTTATTCAGAAGGTCTTTGCGCATCGCTGAAAGATCCTGATCGAGGTTGTACTGCCATGGTCCGTCGTACCAAAGAGGAAGCTCAAGAAACCCGCGCCCAGATACTCGAGGCGGCCGAGAAGGCCTTTTACGAGCGAGGCGTGGCGCGGACCACCCTGGCCGATATCGCGACGTTGGCGGGAGTCACGCGTGGCGCGATCTACTGGCATTTCAGCAACAAGGCCGACCTGGTCCAGGCCATGCTCGACAGCCTGCACGAACCCTTGGGCGAGATGGCGGCCGCCAGCGAGGATGTGGATGAAGTGGACCCTCTGGGTTGGATGCGCAAATTGCTCATTCATCTGTTTCACCAAGTTGCCCTGGACCCGAAAACCCGACGCATCAATGAAATTCTGTTTCATAAGTGCGAGTTCACCGATGAAATGTGCGACCTGCGTCGTCAGCGCCGCGCGGCCAGCCTGGAGTGCAACCTGCATATCGAGCAGACGTTGAGCAACGCGGTGAATCGTGGGCAATTGCCCGCGGATCTCGATACAAGGCGGGCAGCCATCAGCATGCGAGCCTTCGTCGACGGTCTTCTCTACCAGTGGTTGTTGGCTCCGGACAGCTTTGTCCTGCATACCGAGGCGGAGCGTTGGGTCGATATCGGACTCGATATGTTGCGCCTGAGCCCTAACCTTCGTCATTAAGACAAAATGCGTAATTGAATCTGGTTATGTCAAGATCTGCGCAATGAAGCCATGCCTCCCCGGACCACAGGGTCAAACGGGGGGCATTTATATACCGGGCCGGTCCTGTCTTGATAGATAGCGAGCTATGTATTTTGTAGGCAATTTGTTGCGGGGATGTGAATGAGTGTGAGCCCTTCACCATTCAAAGGCGCGGATCATCCCCTGAAGGGTATCGTCCTGATGTGCCTGGCGGTCTTGCTCTTCGCCAGCCACGACACACTGTCCAAGTACCTTTCGGCCTTCTATCCGATCGTGATGGTGGTCTGGGCCCGCTATGTGGTCCATACCCTGTTGATGCTGGTGGTGTTCGTGCCGCGCAGTGGTTTTTCCGCCGTGGTGCGGACCAAGCGTCCCGGCCTGCAATTGCTGCGGGCCCTGTGCATGATCGGCACCAGCCTGCTGTTCACCACCGGCCTGCGCTATATCCCCCTGGCTGAAGCCACCGCGGTCAACTTCCTCGCGCCATTGCTGGTCACCGCCTTGTCCGTGCCGTTCCTGGGCGAGCGGGTCAGCCGCGCCCAGTGGCTGGCGGTGCTGATCGGCTTCGTTGGCGTGCTGATCGTGGTGCGCCCCGGTGGTTCGCTGTTCACCCCGGCGATCCTCTTTCCCCTGGGATCGGCGCTGTGCTTCGGCTTCTATCAATTGCTGACCCGCAAACTCAGCGGCATCGATAGCCCGACCACCAGCAACTTCCTCATCGGCATTATCAACAGCCTGATCATGAGCGCGTTGTTGCCGTTCTTCTGGAGCACTCCGAGCCTGGTCCATGGTCTGTTCATGATCGGCCTGGGCGCCTGTGGCATGTTCGGCCACCTGCTGCTGACCCAGGCGTTCCGCCATGCCGCTCCGGCGATGCTGGCGCCCTTCAGTTACGGGCAGATCTTGTTCGCCGGAATGTACGGCTACCTGATCTTCGGCCATACCCCGGACAGCTACGGTCTGGTAGGCATCGCGGTGATCTGCCTCAGTGGCCTTGCCGTGGCTTGGGCCCAGCGCAAACGCTGATTCTCACGGCATACAGGCAGGCAATAAAAAGCCCCGGCTCTGGTGAACCGGGGCTTTTTCATGGGCAATGCTTACAGCATCGGGTAGTCGATGTAGCCGACCGGGCCCTTGGCATAGAAGGTCTCAGGATGCGGTTCGTTCAGTGGCGCATCGGCTTTCAGGCGGGCCGGCAGGTCCGGGTTGGCGATGAAGGGGACGCCGAAGGCCACCGCGTCGGCCTTGCCTTCGGCCAGCCAGGCATTGGCGCTGTCCTTGGTGAAGCGCTCGTTGGCGATGTACAGGCCGCCGAAGGCTTCCTTGAGCCGTGGGCCCAGGCTGTCGGTGCCTTCCTTCTCGCGGGCACAGATGAAGGCGATGCCGCGCTTGCCCAGTTCACGGGCGACATACAGGAAGGTCTGCGCCAGGTCGGCATCCCCCATGTCGTGCAGGTCGGCCCGTGGCGACAAATGTACGCCGACGCGGCCGGCGCCCCAGATCTCGATCATCGCGTCGGTCACTTCCAGCAGCAGGCGAGCACGGTTCTCCAGGGAGCCGCCATATTGGTCGGTACGCTGGTTGGTGGTGCTCTGCAGGAACTGGTCCAGTAGGTAACCGTTGGCTGCGTGGACTTCCACACCGTCGAAACCGGCGGCCTTGGCATTTTCCGCACCGACTCGGTAGGCCTCGATCACATCGGCGATCTCGGCGGTTTCCAGGGCTCGCGGAGTAGGGAAGTCGGCCAGCGGGCGCACCAGGCTGACGTGGCCCTTGGGCTGGATGGCGCTGGGGCCTACCGGGGTTTCGCCGTCCAGGTAGGAAGGATGGGAAATCCGCCCCACGTGCCACAGCTGCATGAAGATCTTGCCGCCGGCGCCGTGCACCGCCTTGGTCACGTTGGCCCAGCCACGGACCTGGTCGTTGGACCAGATGCCGGGGGTATCCGGGTAGCCCACGCCCATCGGCGTCACCGAGGTGGCTTCGCTGAGGATCAGCCCGGCCGAGGCCCGCTGCACGTAGTACTCGGCCATCAGGGCGTTGGGCACCCGGCCAGCGTCGGCGCGGCAGCGGGTCAGCGGCGCCATGATGATGCGGTTGGACAGTTCGAGGTCGCCGAGCTTGATCGGATCAAAGAGAGTCGTCATGGGATACAGCCTTCTTCTAAAGGGTAGGGAAGCTATCAGTGGGTTGCCGGAGCCAGTTCGGCGTTGCCGCCCTGGCGGAAAGTGATCAGCGTTACCAGCAGGGCCAGGATCGCCAGCGCCGCGGCTGCCAGCGGCACGCTGGTGAGGCCGAAGCCGTGGGCGATGACGCTGCCGCCGACCCAGGCGCCCAGGGCGTTGCCGATGTTGAAGGCGCCGATGTTCAGGGTCGAAACCAGGTTGGGTACGGCCTTGCCGAAGGTCACCACGTTGACCTGCAGGGCCGGGACCGCGGCGAAGGAGGCGGTGGCCCAGAGGAACAGGGTGATCTCCGTGGGGATCAGCGCCACGCTGGTCCAGGTCAGTACCGTGGAGACCACGGCCATGGCGGCGAACACACCCACCAGGGTGGCCCCCAGGCGCTTGTCGGCCATCTTGCCGCCGATGATGTTGCCCAGGGTCAGGCCCAGGCCGATCAGCAGCAGGGTCCAGGTCACGCCCTTGGGCGACACCCCGGTCACATCGCCCAGCAGCGGCGCGACATAGGTGAACAGGGTGAACATCGACGCCGCGAACAATGCGGTCATGCCCAGGGACAACCAGATCCCGGCACCCTTGAGGGCTGCCAGCTCCGCACGCATGTCGAGCTTTTCCTCATCGCGCTTGGCCGGCAGGAACCGCAGCAGGCCGAACAGCGCCACCACGCCGATCACGGTCACCGCCCAGAAGGTCGAGCGCCAGCCGGCTTCCTGGCCCAGCGCGGTTCCCAGGGGAACGCCGAGCACGTTGGCCAGCGTCAGGCCGGTGAACATCAGGGCCACGGCCGAGGCACGCTTGTTGGCCGGCACCAGGCCGGCGGCCACCACAGAACCGATACCGAAGAAGGCACCGTGGCACAGCGCCGTGATTACCCGTGCGAACATCAGCACGGTGTAGTCACTGGCCAGTGCACACAGCAGGTTGCCGATAATGAAGATCCCCATCAGCGTCACCAGGGCGGCCTTGCGTGGCAGCCGGGCAGTAGCCAGGGCCATGAACGGCGCGCCGATGGCCACGCCCAGGGCGTAGCCGGTCACCAGCCAGCCGGCGCCAGGAATCGACACCCCGAGGTCCGCCGCGACATCGGGCAGCAGGCCCATGATGACGAACTCGGTGGTGCCGATGGCGAAGGCACTCAAGGCCAGGATGAGAAGCGATAGGGGCATTATCGGGTCCTTGTCAGGTCAGAGCTGTTGGCTCATTTGCGTGAGGAACTGCTGGATGGTTTCTTCGTTGCGTTTGAAAAAATGCCATTGGCCGACTTTGCGGCTGCTGACCAGGCCGGCACGCTGCAGGGTCGCCAGGTGGGCCGAGACGGTCGACTGCGACAGGCCGCAGCGTTGGTCGATCTGCCCGGCGCACACACCGTGCTCGTTGCTGTGGGCCTGGTCGGGGAATTCGACTGTCGGATCTTTCAGCCAGTGCAGGATTTCCCTGCGAACCGGATGCGCCAGGGCTTTTATTATTTCGTCGAGGTCGATGGACATGGCGTTGCTCGCTTTTCCATGAAACGTTGTATCGCGATGAGGCGAAATTTAAATCGTTATTTCGCGATATACCAATATGATTTCGATCTTAGTTCAGTCTTTATCGGTATATCGGGTTATAACGATATGAGGTGCGCGGTGCTAAGCTGCGCGGATGAATTATCTCGCACATCTGCACCTCGGCGGCCAGCGCCCGGGTCAATTACTGGGCAGCCTCTACGGCGACTTCGTCAAAGGTCGCCTGCAAGGGCAGTTCGCTCCCGAGGTCGAGGCGGCGATCCAGCTGCATCGGCGCATCGACACCTATACCGACAGCCACCCTGTGGTGACGGCGGCGCTGGCGCGTTTCGCCCAGACCCGCAGGCGCTACGCCGGCATCGTCATCGATGTGTTCTTCGACCACTGCCTGGCCCGTGACTGGGCACAATACGCCGACCGCCCCTTGCAGGCGTTCACCGCCGACGTGTACCGGGCGCTGGCCGCCGAGCCACGACTGCCGGGGCGCCTGGCGCAGATCGCACCCTATATGGCGGCCGATGACTGGCTGGGCTCCTATCGGGATTTCCAGGTGCTGGAGCAGATCCTGCGGGGGATTGCCCGCCGCTTGTCGCGACCCGAGGAGTTGACCGCGGCCATGGGCGAGCTGGAACGGCTGTACCAGCCCTTGAGCGAGGATTTTCGCGAGTTCTACCCGCAACTGCAGGCATTCGCCGAGCAGTACACCGCCCCGTCGCCGGGGCGCTGATTCCACTCAGGCAGCGACCAGTTCGCCAGCGCGGCGTGGTTCGGCCGGCGGCAAGGGATCGCCGAACAAGGCTTTCTGGACCGCCTGCTGGGCCTGGAAGGCCAGTGCCGCGCGTTCCTGGCCCTGGCAGGGGATCGGCTTGAGCAGGTGGATCTCCACCTGGCCCTGGTCGTTGGCGAACAGGCGCAACAGGTGAGACAGCAGGTCGTCGTCGCCGATGAAGGGCGCCAGGTCGTCGACCTGGCCGTCGCGCAGGTAGCGGATCGCCACGGGTTGCAGGCAGACCTCGGCCTCGATGGCGCTGGCCAGCAAGCGTCCATGGAAGGTCCGCAGGGCACGGCCATCGGTGGTGGTGCCTTCGGGGAACAGCAGCAGCGGATGCTGTTCCTGCAGGTGCCGGGTCATCTGCTTGCGGATCAGCTGGCTGTCGCCGGCGCCGCGGCGGATGAACAGGCTGCCGGCCTTGGCGGCCAACCATCCGGCCACCGGCCAGGTGCGCACCTCGGCCTTGGACAGGAACGACAGCGGAGTGAGCATGCCCAGCAATGGGATGTCGGTCCAGGACACATGGTTGCTGACCCAGAGCATGGGCTGGCGTGGGAGTTGACCGTGCACCGTGACGCGAAAGGGCAGGGCGTTGCCCAGGCGAGCCATGAAGAATCGCGACCAGCGCTGGCGGCGGACCATGGAGTTGCTGATCCCCAGGCGTTCCAGCACGCCGAAGATACTGGCCATGCCCAGGCCCAGCGCCACCACCAGCAGCACCCGGGCGATACGCCCGTAGACCCTTGGCCGGCGCATCACACGGCCGCCTTGAAGTGGCGGGCGTAGCGTGGGCACAACTCGTCGCGCTTGAGCAGGATGAACACGTCGGCCACCTGGAAGTCCTGGTCCCAGCAGGGCTCGCCGCAGATCTTCGCCCCCAGGCGCATGTAGGCCTTGAGCAGCGGTGGCATCTCGGCGATGACGTTGGACGGCAGGTCCAGGTTCGGCAGTGGGTGCCTGGGCTCGGCCCGCAGGTGCTCGGTGCTCAGGTAGCGCTCGCGCAGGCGCTGCATGATCGCATGGGCCTGCACTCCACCGTCCTGCATCGGGATGCTGGCGCAACCCATCAGGTAGCTGTAGCCACCCTCGTTGAGGACTTCGGCCAGCTCGCCCCAGAGCACGGCGATGGTGCCGCCGTTGCGGTAGGCCGGGTCGACGCAGGTACGGCCGATCTCCAGGATCGGGCCCTGGAGTTGCACCAGGCCGTGCAGGCTGAATTCCTCTTCACTGTAGAAGCGCCCCAGGCTGCTGGCGGCCTGGTGGTCCAGCAGGCGAGTGGTGGCCACCAGGCACCCGCTGTTCAGGTCGCGTACCCCGATATGGCTGCAATGAACATCGTAGTCGTCCATGTCCAGACCCAGCTCCGCGCCCTTGAGCTTGGCGTTGAACTCGCCGCTGAAGACCTTGAACCGCAGGGCTTGGGCTTCCTGCAGGGCCTGGGCGCCGACCAGGCGTTCGGCTTGCAGGCGGCGTTCAGTACCGGTGTCGTTGATGCGGGCGATCTGAGTCATCGTGAATCTCCGTGCGGGCCAGCGACCCGCCTTGGGTTGCAGCCAATCGACTTTGTTGTGCAAAGTCAGGCTATGTAGCCGCGGTGTCATCGCCATGAAACTTTGGTGATGCTTGTGTGACAGCCCCTGAGGACCTTCGAAATGCCCTGGCAAGCCCTGCTCGAGAGCCATGAACGACTGCCCGCAACCCCTGATCTGGCGGAGGGTTACGGCGCTTTGCTGGCCCGCCTGGGCACTGTCACGCCATTCGAGCTGGCGGTGCTTGGCGGGCGTCTGATGGCGACCCCGGGCCTGGCGTTCCTGGTGGGTTACCAGGCGGCATTGCGCATGTTGTGGCCCAGTGCGCCGCTGAGCCTGGGCGCCTTGTGCGCGACTGAACGTCGCAGCCTGCGCCCGGCGGACATGCAGACCCGGCTGCAGGATTTGCGCTTGCATGGGCGCAAGGATTTCGTCACCGCCGGGGATGCCGCCGACTGGCTGCTGGTGGCGGCCCGTTGCGAGGCCCCCGGGGAGCGGGCGGCGCTGCGGCTGACGGTGGTGTATCCGGGCGAGCCCGGGGTCAAGGTCCAGACTCTGCCGGCGATCGCCCTGATGCCGGAGATCAGCCACGGTTGCCTGCTCCTGGACAATGCCGCCTGTGAACTGCTGGCCGGCGATGGCTGGGATGCCTATGTCAAACCCTTCCGCACCCTGGAAGACATCTATGTCCTCAGCGCCATGGCGGCCTGGCTCCATGGTGTCGGCCAGGACAGCGGCTGGCCGCAGCCGTTGCTCCTGCAATTGCTGGCGTTGCTGGCCGGTTGTGCCGAAGCCAGCCGGCAGAACCCGGCCCTGGCCGGCGGGCACGTCCTGTTGGGTGGGTTGTTCGTGCAGTTCGAAGCCCTGAAGCCGGAGATCGCCATGGCATTCGCCCAGGGGCCCGAGTTCTGGCGCGAACAGTGGAGCCGCGACCAGGCCCTGCTCGAGCTGGCCGCCGGCGCCCGGGCCCAGCGCCTGGCCAAGGCCCTGGCGGCCTTGCAGCAACCGGCTGGGCGCTGACCTTCGGCGCTTGCAGCAAAACTGTCATCAACCTCGATTAGGCTCGGCCATCGGTTTTTCTCGAGTGTCGTCCATGGCCAAGGGCTCGATCCTGCTGGCGCTGCTTGTCGTGCTCGGCCTGCCGGCCCGGGCCGAGGACTGGCCGGCCGAGCAATGGCCGCGCGAACCCTTGCCCCCAGGGCCGGCGCTGCAGGCCCTGGAGGCCTATGCCTTCGCCCCGCGTGACGACGAGTCGCGCCAGGGGGTACGCACCGATGCCCTGCTGGTGGTGCGTGATGGCCGCCTGGTCTACGAACGCTATGCCGGCGAGACCGGGCCACAGACTCCCCACCTGATCTGGTCCGCCAGCAAGAGCCTGCTGGCGGTGCTCATGGGCGTCGCGTTCGGCCAGGGGCGCTTCGGCCTGCAAGACCCGGCGGCGAATTTCTATCCGGCGCTCAAGCCCCACCCCGGCATCACCGTGGCCGACCTTTTGCACTGGGCCTCGGGCCTGGACTGGCAGGAAGACTACGAGTACGCGCCGCTCAATTCATCGGTGGTGGCCATGCTCTACACCCGGGGCCACCGCGACATGGCGGCCTTCGCCGCACAGCACCAGGCGGCCAGCCCACCGGGCCGGGCCTTTCGCTATTCCAGCGGCGACAGCAACCTGTTGGCGGCCAGCCTGCGCGGCATGCTGGGGGCGCAGCAATACCCGGACTATCCCTGGCGCGCCCTATTCGAGCCCCTGGGGATCCGCCAGGCCGTATGGGAGCGGGATGCGGCTGGCACCTTCGTGGCGTCTTCCTACCTTTATATGAGTGCCCGGGACCTGGCCCGCGTCGGCCTGTTGATGCAGCGCGAGGGACGCTGGCACGACCAGCAGTTGCTGCCCAGGGCCTGGGTCGAGTTCTGCCGCACGCCGTTCGCCGGTTACCGGGCGGGCCAGGACGTTGCCGTGGCGGGTGGGCACTGGTGGCTCAATCGTGCCGTGGACGGCGCCCCCCGGCCCTGGCCGGATGCGCCGGCGGATACCTACGCCGCCCTGGGCCATTGGGGCCAGGCGCTGTACATAGTGCCGCAGCAGCGCCTGGTGATCGTGCGCTATGGCGACGATCGCGACGGCAGCTACCAGCACAACGAATTGCTCAAGCGGGTGCTGGCGGCATTTCCTACCCCGGAGCAGCCATGATCCGCCGGGCCTTCGTCCTGCGCCACCCGCTGCTCTGCCTGCTGCTGGCCGGGTCGCTGGCGCTATCGGGCTGGGCCTGGCAGCAACGGGAGGCGCTCCAGGCATTCCCGGATATCCTCGGCGCCTATACCGCCAAGGAATATTGCTCCTGCCGCTATGTGATGGAGCATCCGGCTGATTACTGCCGCGGCTACGTGCGCCAGTACCTGCCCATCAGCAACCTGGTCGATGAGCCGGCATCACGGCGGATCACCGCCAGCGCCCTGGGGCGGACCCACAGCGCTACCTGGCAGGGGGATCGGCAGGGCTGCCGCCTCGACCCCTGAACCGCCTGTGGTTCCATCCTGTGGAACCACATTCGATTGTCCCTGGCGCCGGCTTCGCGGTTAGCTACCACCGAGCTGCGTACAACAAGAACGGGAACCCTCCCGGCTAGAGGACAGACGCCATGACCCGACACCAGCACATTCTTGCCTGGCTCAACGACATCGCCGGCGACTTGCGTGCCATCCGCCACGACATCCATGCCCACCCCGAGCTGGGGTTCCAGGAAAACCGCACGGCGGCACTGGTGGCTCGCTGCCTGCAAGACTGGGGCTACGAGGTGCACCAGGGCATCGGCTGCACCGGTGTGGTGGGCGTCCTGCGCAACGGCAGCAGCTCGCGCACCTTGGGCCTGCGGGCTGACATGGACGCCCTGCCTATCGTCGAGGCCAGCGACGCGGCCCACAGCAGCCGCCACCACGGCTGCATGCACGCCTGCGGGCATGACGGCCACACCACCATTCTGCTCGGCGCTGCCCGCTACCTGGCGGCCACCCGGCAGTTCGACGGCACCCTGAACCTGATCTTCCAGCCGGCGGAGGAGGGCCAGGGCGGTGCCGAGGCCATGCTCGCCGATGGCTTGCTGGAGCGTTTCCCCTGCGATGCGCTGTTCGGCCTGCACAACATGCCGGGCTTGCCGGCGGGGCACCTGGGGTTTCGCCAGGGAGCGATGATGGCGTCCCAGGACCTGCTCGAGGTAGTGGTCGAAGGTGTGGGTGGCCATGGTTCCATGCCGCACCTGGCGGTGGATCCGCTGGTGGCGGCGGCCAGCATGGTCATGGCGTTGCAGACAGTGGTGGCGCGAAACATCGATGCGCAACGGGCGGCGGTGGTCACCGTCGGCGCCCTGCAGGCTGGCGAGGCCGCCAACGTGATTCCCCAGCAGGCCCTGCTGCGCCTGAGCCTGCGGGCCCTCGATGCACCGGTGCGCGAACAGATGCTGGAGCGGGTCAGGGCGATCATCCAGACCCAGGCCGCAAGCTATGGCTGCACCGCCAGCATCCTCCATCGCCCAGCCTATCCGGTGCTGGTCAACAGTCCGGCCGAGACCGAGTTCGCCCGGCAGGTAGCCGTGGAACTGCTGGGCGAGGACGCGGTGGATGGCGATACGCCGAAGCTGATGGGCAGCGAGGACTTCGGCTGGATGCTCCAGCGTTGCCCGGGCAGCTACCTGTTCATCGGCAATGGCATGGGACAACCGATGGTGCATAACCCGGCCTACGACTTCAACGACGACATCCTGCTCACCGGCGCCGCCTACTGGGGAGCCCTGGCGGAGAGTTGGCTCAAGCCGCTCTGAGCGTCGTCTGCCAGGTATTTGCCGGTTCCCCCGGGTGCCCTTGCGTGCGCCCGGCACTTCAACGAGCCCGCAAGAAGGCTCAAAAGTCCGTGTGGAGCTTCCCATGAGTCTCTCGACCCCCGCTGCTTCCAAGACCCGGCAAGTGGTTGCCGCCGTCATCGGCAATGCCCTGGAGTGGTACGACTTCATCGTCTACGGCTTTCTCGCCAGCTTCATCGCCCACCAGTTCTTCCCCGGCAGCGATGAATACACCTCGCTGCTGATGGCGCTGGCCACCTTCGGCGTGGGCTTCTTCATGCGTCCGGTGGGCGGTGTGCTGCTGGGGATCTATGCCGATCGCAAGGGGCGCAAGGCGGCCATGCTGCTGATCATTCAGCTGATGACCCTGGCCATCGCGATCATCGTCTTCACCCCCAGCTACGCCGCCATCGGGCTTGGCGCGCCGTTGCTGGTGGTGGTGGCGCGCATGCTCCAGGGGTTCGCCACCGGTGGTGAATATGCCAGCGCCACGGCCTACCTGGTGGAGAGTGCGCCGCCCCACCGCAAGGGCCTGTACGGTTCCTGGCAACTGGTGGGGCAGTGCCTGGCGGTGTTCAGTGGAGCGGCGATGGCGGCGGCGGTGACGCATTTTTTCTCGCCCCAGGCCCTGGAGCAGTGGGGATGGCGCCTGCCCTTCGTGTTCGGCCTGTTGATCGGTCCGCTGGGTTTGTGGATTCGCAAGTACATGGACGAACCGGAGGTCTTCGTCGAGGCCCGCAAGCAGGTGCGGGGCAATGGCCCGGCGCTGCTGGAGATCATCCGTACCCATCGCCGGGGCATCCTGGTGGCCATGGGGCTGGGGTGCGGCGGTACCGTATCGTTCTATGTACTGCTGGTGAACATGCCGACCTTCGCCCATAACAATCTTGGCTTGCCCCTGGACCAGGTGCTGCTGGTACAGATGCTTGCGGTAGCGCTGATGACCCTGGTCATCCCGCTGGCCGGGGCATTATCCGACCGTCATGGCCGGCGACCGGTGCTGATGGCCTTCACCCTGGCGTTCTTCGTCATGGTCTATCCCTTGTATGCCTGGGTTGTGGCCGCGCCGTCCATCGAGCGCCTGCTGGTGATGCAGTTGCTGCTGTGCAGCGCCATCGGCGGTTGCTTCGGCCCTGCGCCCACCGCCCTGGCCGAGCAGTTTCCCATCGAGGTGCGTTCCACTGGCGTGTCGGTGGCGTATAACGTAGCCGTGATGCTGTTCGGTGGATTCGCGCCGCTGGTGGTGACCTGGCTGAGCAAGACCATGGCCACGCCGGTGGCGCCTGCGTTCTATGTATTGCTGACGTCGATGCTGAGCTTGCTGGCCATCTACTGCCTGCACGATCCGCTCAGGCAGAACAAACCCACTACCTTGCCCCTGGGAGGTGCCTCTTGACCCAGCTTCACGAGTCCGTGGCTGGCGACTCGATCGTCGAACTCGATGCCCTGGCGTTGTCCGCGGCGATTCACGGTCGCGAGCTGTCCTGTCGGGAGGTGATGCAGGCCTACCTGACGCAGATCGAGCGTGTGAATCCACAGGCCAATGCCCTGGTTTCTCTGCGTGAGCCCGAAATCCTCCTGGACGAAGCCGAGCAGCGCGACCGGCAACTGGCCCGGGGTCAATCCCTGGGCTGGATGCATGGCATGCCCCAGGCGGTCAAGGACCTGGCAGCCACCGCCGGGCTGACCACCAGCCTGGGCTCGCCGCTGTTCGCCACCCAGGTGCCCGGCGAGGATGCCATCAGTGTGGCCCGGGTACGCGCCAGTGGGGCGCTGATCGTGGGCAAGAGCAATGTCCCGGAGTTCGGCCTGGGCTCGCATACCTACAACCAGCTGTTCGGCACTACCGGCAATGCTTACGATAGCCGCCTGAGCGCCGGCGGCAGTAGCGGCGGGGCGGCGGTAGCCTTGGCGCTGCGCATGCTGCCAGTGGCCGATGGCAGCGACATGATGGGCTCGCTGCGCAACCCGGCGGCGTTCAACAACGTGTTCGGCATGCGCCCCTCCCTGGGTCGGGTGCCCCATGGCCCGGCGCCGGAGCTGTTCGTCCAGCAACTGGCTACCGAGGGCCCCATGGGCCGCACCGTGGCCGACGTCGCACGGCTGCTGGCGACCCAGGCCGGCTACGATCCCCGCGCGCCCCTGTCGTTGAAGGATGACCCGGCCGCGCTGGGTGCGTCCCTGCAGCGGGATGTGCGCGGGCTGCGCCTGGGCTGGCTGGGGGACTACAACGGTTACCTGGCCATGGAGCAGGGAGTGCTGGCGCTGTGCGAGAAGGCCCTGGGGGATTTTCTCGACCTGGGTTGCGAAGTGGACAACTGCCAGCCGGAGTTCTCCCTGGCCCAGTTGTGGGATTGCTGGCTGGTGCACCGGCACTGGCTGGTCCAGGGCACTCTGGGGCCGCTGTACAACGATCCGGACAAGCGCCGCTGGCTCAAGCCCGAGGCCCGCTGGGAGGTGGAGGGCGGGGCCAGCCTCGGTGCGGCCGATGTGTATCGCGCCTGCCAGAGTCGCAGCGATTGGTACCGGGCGCTGTTGCGCTTGTTCGAGCGTTACGATTTCCTGCTGCTGCCCACCGCCCAGGTGTTTCCTTTCGATGCACGCCAGGCCTGGCCACGCCAGGTCGCCGGGCAGGCAATGGACACCTATCACCGCTGGATGGAAGTGGTGATCGGCCCGACCCTGGCCGGCTTGCCCTGCATCAGTATCCCGGTGGGCTTCAACCCGGCGGGCCTGCCCATGGGCATGCAGATCATCGGTCCGCCCCACGCCGACCTGGCCGTGTTGCAACTGGCCCAGGCCCATGAACAGCTCACGCAATGGGTGAGCCGGCGACCGCCTGGCAATATCCGGTAACCAGGCCGGGACGATGGCGAGGTCGAGGAGGCCCGTATCTTGCTGGGAAATTCCTTACTCATCCTCAAGCAGGGAGTCCGGGACATGGCCAGCAAGGTAGAAAGCGCAGGCGTGCGTTCAGTGGAGCGGGCCCTGGCCATCGTCGAACTGCTTGGCCTGCACCAGGCCCTGGGCCTTGAAGAGTTGCACTACCTGACCGGCCTGCCCAAGGCCACGGTGTCGCGCCTGTTGCTGACCCTGCAAGAGCAAGGCTGGATCTACCGTGGCCTGAGCGACCGACGCTATTGCCTGAGTGCCCGCAGCCTGTTCGGTGACAGCCGGCAGCGCTCCAAGCGCCAACTGGCCGAGCGCGCCGGGCCCTGGCTGCTGGAACTGAGCGCCCGCACCGGACTGGTCAGCGACCTGTCGAGTTTCGACGGCGAGCACCTGGAGGTCCTGGAGAGCGTGGTGCCCGAGGTCTTGCGCAAGCGCTATCCCAGCGGTAGCAGCCGCGTGGTCGGCCAGCACGCCAGCCTGTTTCATTCGGCCATGGGCAAGGCCTGCCTAGGGGCCTTGCCTTGGGAAGAAGTCGAGCGCCTGGCTGTGCGAGAGGCCGTGTCGCTCGAGACCTGGCAACACTCCGGCCTGCAGTTCCAACAGCTGGGGTTCAGCCAGCGTACCGAGGGTTATTGGGAGTACCCGATGCGCCTGCCGTTCCTGATTCGCGCCGTGGCCCTGCCGCTGCAGGTCGAGGGCCGGGTGGTGGGCAGCATTGCCCTGCATTGGCCGCAGGATCTGTCCTTTGTGGAGCAGGTACGCCACCGGCACCTGGCGTTGCTGGCCGAAACCGTCATGCAGTTGCAGAAACACCTCGCCTGATCTCATCCGCTGCCCATGGGTTCCATCCTGCGGAATCAATGATCGTTGTCCTTTGCCTGGCGACCCCGACAATAGCGGCCAGGCCATCTTGGCGATGGCCATGACACCCATTCCAAGCATAAGAACAGGTGATCCCATGCGTGCGCAGCAGCGTTGTCTGGCGGGTGTGTTGTGCTGGCTGTTGGGGAGCGAGGCGGGGGCTGAGGGCTTTATCCAGGACAGTCGGCTGTCCTTGCGCTACGGCCAGTCCTACTGGAAAGAAAATGCCAACGGCGATGTCGGCCCGACCCGGGATGAATGGGTCCAGGCCGCGCAGTTCAACTTCAGCTCCGCCTGGTACCGCGATGTGCTGGGGCTGGATTACGGCTATGGCCTGGCCGATGCCCTGCATGTGGCAAGCAAGGCCGACAGCATCGGCAACCTGCGGACCGACCGCAGCGTGCAAAGCCCCCACGGTATCGCCAAGCCCCTGGAGTTGTATGTGCGTGGGCGCTGGGTCGACGAAGGCTGGACCCTGAGTGGCGGAGTGGGGAAAAAGAGCCTCCAGCTCGAGCTGTACACCGACGACCGCTTTACCCGGATCCTGCCGGCAGCGGTCCTGGGCCAGGACCTGGGGTATGAGCGAGGGGGCTTGAGCCTCAACCTGAGCCGTATCGAGGATTCCGGCCCGCGCAACGAATCGGCTGGAACTGGCCTGGCTGCCTACTCGCTTTCGTACCCGGGGCGAGCCTGATGATGTCCTGCGCCGGAGCATCTCCAGGGGGCCGGCGGGCATCGTCAGCCACCGCTCGGAGCGCTTCTTCTTCAACTACACCTACCGCTTCTAGCGCCGGGGGCGGTCATTCAGGGAGGGCGGGCAAGCGATCGCCGGGAGGTTTGCCAGCCTCCTGGCAGCCGGTTAAGGTGGCGCCTTCTGTTCATGGGAGCTTGCATGCCTACCTCGATCCGCCTTCTTCTCAGCCTGCTGGCAGTGCTGGCCCTTCCGGCCCAGGCCAACTGGTACCTGGACAACGAGTCCTCGCGTATTTCCTTCGTGACCACCAAGAACGCCAGCATTTCCGAGGTCCAGCGCTTCCTGGTGCTGCACGGCAAGGTCGATGGCAAGGGACTGGCCCAGTTGCAGCTGGAGCTGGATTCGGTCAGCAGCGGCATTCCCCTGCGTGACGAACGCATGCGCCAGGAGCTGTTCCAGGTCCAGCAGTTTCCCGAAGCCCAGGTCACGGCGCAGATCAACCTGCGGCCCATCAACGACCTGGCCAATGGCGCACAGATCGAACTGCTGCTGCCGGTCACGGTGAGCCTGCACGGCCAGCAGCACACCTACAACGCCGAGTTGCTGGCCACGCGCCTGGACGAGCGGCGTTTCCAGGTGGTGACCCTGGAGCCCCTGGTCCTCAACGCCGAGGATTTCAACCTGGCGCCGGGCCTGGACAGCCTGCGCAAGGTCGCCGGGTTGTCGGCCATCAGTTTCTCGGTACCGGTAGGTGCGGTACTGATCTTCACGGCGCGCTGAAATGCGCGCAGCGGTTTTTCCCTGGCGTGAAGGCAACCGCTTCGAGTTACTGGTCGACGGGCCCGAGTTCTTCCCGCGCATGCTGGTGGCCATCGCTCGCGCCCAGCGGCAGGTAGAGCTGGAGCTGTACCTGGTGGAGGCCGGCTCTTGCGCGCAAGCCATGGTCCAGGCCCTGGTCCAGGCCGCCGAGCGCGGCGTGCGGGTGCGCTGCCTGTTCGACGACTATGGCAGCCTGGCCTTCACCCCGGTCCTGCGCCGCAGCTTGACCGACGCCGGCGTCGAGCTGCGCCTGTACAACCGCCTGCAGTGGCGCCAGGGCTGGCTCAACCTCTATCGTGATCATCGCAAGCTGTTGTTGGTGGACCGTTGCCTGGCGGTGGTGGGGGGGACCGGGGTCACTGACGAATTCTGGCTGCCGGAGCTCAACAGTTGCGACTGGCACGAGGTGATGGTGCAGATCAGTGGTCCGATGGTGGCTGACTGGCAGGTGCTGTTCGACCGCCAATGGGATGCCAACCCGCATCGTGGAGCCTGGAAACCCACCGTCGACTTCGGCCTGCAACGCTTGCCGCGCCTGCCCGATAGCGGCGAGGGCATGGGCCGGGTGGCCTATGCCGATGCCCGCCAGCATCGCGACATCCTGCATTCGTTGATCCGCGCCCTGCACAGTGGCCAGCGGCGCGTCTGGCTGGCCACGCCGTACTTCCTGCCCACGTGGTCGGTGCGCCGCTCGCTGCGCAAGGCGGCGGCCCGGGGCCTGGATGTGCGCCTGCTGCTGACCGGGCCCCGTACCGACCATCCGGCGGTGCGCTATGCCGGGCACCGCTACTATCCGCGCCTGCTCAAGGCCGGAGTGCGGATCTTCGAGTACCAGCCCTGTTTCCTGCACCTGAAGATGGTGCTGGTGGACGATTGGGTGAGCGTCGGTTCCTGCAACTTCGACCACTGGAACCTGCGCTTCAACCTGGAAGCCAACCTGGAGGCCCTGGACCCGGCGCTGACCGCCGCCGTGGTGGCGAGTTTCGAGAGGGACTTTGCCCAGAGCGAGGAGGTCAGCCTGGCGGTGTGGCGCAATCGCCCCCTGTGGCGCCGGATCAAGCAGCGGATCTGGGGCTGGGTCGATCGCCTGGTGGTCAACCTGCTGGATCGTCGCGACTGACCGTCACGGCTGATACGGCTGACTGTAGATACCGTAGCGATTGCGGGGATTACAGGGGATTGCGGAAGGAGTCGGCCGGCGCAGGTCATGCGCCAGCCGGTGAGGGGGATCAGAGCAGTTCGAAGCTCTGTTGCTGGACGTCCCGGGAGTCCAGGCCGATCTGTACGTTGAAGTCGCCTGGTTCGGCGGCGTACTTGAGCTGGGCGTTGTAGAACTTCAGGTCGTCCTCGCTGATGTCGAAGCGGATGACCTTCTCTTCGCCGGCCTTGAGCATGACCTTCTGGAAGTTCTTCAGCTCCTTGATCGGACGAATGATCGAGCCGGCCACATCCTGGATATACAACTGCACCACGGTCTCGCCATCGCGCTTGCCGGTGTTCTTCAAGGTCACGCTGGCCTCCAGCTTGCCGCCCTTGTGCAGGGTGGTGGAGGACAGGGCCATGTCCGACAGGCTGAAGCGGGTGTAGCTCAAGCCATAGCCGAACGGGAACAGCGGGCCGGTGATGTCGTCGAAGTACTGGGAGGTGTAGTTGCCCGGCTTGCCGGGGGTGAACGGCCGGCCGATGGTCAGGTGGTTGTAGTAGGTCGGGATCTGGCCCACGGAACGCGGGAAGGTGATCGGCAGCTTGCCCGAGGGGTTGTAGTCGCCGAACAACACGTCGGCGATGGCGTTGCCGCCCTCGGTGCCGCTGAACCAGGTTTCCAGGATCGCGTCGGCCTGCTGGTTTTCCTCCAGCAGGGTCAGCGGCCGGCCATTCATCAATACCAGCACCAGCGGCTTGCCGGTGGCCTTGAGGGCCTTGATCAGCGCTCGCTGGTTGGCCGGGATGTTCAGCTCGGTGCGGCTCGAGGATTCATGGGACATGCCCCGCGATTCGCCCACGGCGGCGACGATCACGTCCGAGGCCTGGGCCGCCTTCACGGCCTCGTCGATCATCTGTTGCGCCGGGCGTGGGTCGTCCACCACTTCCGGGGCGTCGAAGTTGAGGAAGTTCAGGTAGTCCACCACCTTCTTGTCGTCGGTGATGTTCGAGCCCCGGGCGTAGACCAGCCGGGCCTGGTCGCCCAGCACATTGCGCATGCCGTCGTAGAGGGTCACCGATTGTGCCGGCACGCCAGCGGCGGCCCAACTGCCCATCATGTCGATCGGTGCCTTGGCCAATGGGCCGACCACGGCAATCTTCGCGGTCTTTTTCAGCGGCAGGGTGTCGTTCTGGTTCTTCAGCAATACCAGGCTGCGCCGGGCGATATCCCGGGCGTCGCTGCGGTGCAGGCGGCTCTCGGCGTTGGTGTCGGCCGGGTCGTCCTCGGCCTTGCCGATGCGCAGGTACGGATCCTTGAACAGGCCCATGTCGTACTTGGCCCCCAGGACTTCACGCACGGCGTTGTCGATGTCCTTCTCTTCGATCTCGCCGGACTTGAGCAGCCCGGGCAATTCCTTGCCGTACAGCGAGTCGTTCATGCTCATGTCGATGCCGGCCTTGATCGCCAGCTTGGCGGCCTCGCGGCCGTCCTTGGCGACGCCATGGCGGATCAGTTCGATGATCGCGCCGTGGTCGCTCACCGCCAGGCCCTTGAAGCCCCACTCCTTGCGCAACAGGTCGTTCATCAACCAGGTGTTGGAGGTGGCGGGCACGCCATTGATCGAGTTCAGGGCCACCATCACCCCGCCGGCCCCGGCGTCGATCGCCGCGCGGTAGGGTGGCAGGTAGTCCTGGTACATCTTCACCGGGCTCATGTCGACGATGTTGTAGTCGCGACCGCCTTCCACCGCACCGTACAGGGCGAAGTGCTTGACGCTGGCCATGATGCTGTCGGGTGCCGCCGGGCTCTTGCCCTGGTAGGCGTTGACCATGACCTTGGCGATTCGCGAGACCAGGTAGGTGTCTTCGCCGAAGCCTTCGGAGGTCCGGCCCCAGCGAGCATCGCGGGAGATGTCGACCATCGGTGCGAAGGTGATGTCCAGGCTGTCGGCGCTGGCTTCCTGGGCGGCGATGCGCCCGGAGCGGCCGATGGCGTCCATGTCCCAGCTGGAGGCCAGGGCCAGGCTGATGGGGAAGATGGTCCGGTGGCCATGGATCACGTCATAGGCGAAGAACATCGGGATCTTCAGGCGGCTGCGCATGGCCGCGTCCTGCATCGGCCGGTTTTCCGGACGCGAGATGGAGTTGAAGGTGGCACCGATGTTACCGGCGGCGATCTCCTTTCGGATCAGTTCCCGGGGCATTTCCGGGCCGATGCTGATCAGGCGCAACTGGCCGATCTTTTCCTGCAGGGTCATCCGCTTGAGCAGATCGGTGATAAAGGCTTCCTTGTTCTCCAAGGGGACCGGGGCAGAGTCGGCCAATACAGGGTGACTGGCCAGGCTGACCAGCAGCCCCAGCAAACACAGCTTCTTCATGAATTTGTTCTCAAGGGCTCAAGACCGACGCATGAGTGACGCGCCGAACAGCCAAAATTTAGGGAGCGGCTATTGTTGTTCAGATAATTCCCGCACACTTCTGAACTCTTTTTCGCGCTGGGCATCTTTTAGCCCATCAGCCCGATGCATTCCAGTGGCGTGGGCAGATTTTGCTCTGCCAGGGCCGCAAGAACGGGCAAAAGTTCTCTTCAACCAGGTTGTGCAAGGAGCCCCACCCATGAACATCACCCAAAGCCTGCGTTCGAGCTGGCCTGTCGCTGTCCTGTTGCTGCTTACCAGCCTGCTCAGCGGCTGCGGCATCAACAACATCCCGACCCTCGACGAGCAGGTCAAGGCCGATTGGGGCCAGGTGCAGAACCAGTACCAGCGCCGTGCCGACCTGATCCCCAACCTGGTGGAGACCGTCAAGGGCTACGCCAAGCACGAGCAGGAAACCCTGACCGCGGTGATCGAGGCGCGGGCCAAGGCGACCTCGATCCAAGTGGACGCCAAGACCCTGGACAACCCGGAGCAGCTCAAGCGGTTCCAGCAGGCCCAGGACCAGCTCAGCGGCGCCTTGAGCCGCCTGATGGTGGTGTCCGAGCGCTATCCGGATCTCAAGGCCAACCAGAACTTCCTGGCCCTGCAATCCCAGCTCGAGGGCACCGAGAACCGCATCGCCGTGGCCCGGCGTGACTTTATCCTGGCGGTGCAGAAGTACAACACCGAGATCCGCACCTTCCCCGGTCGCCTGTGGCACAGCCTGATGTACAGCGACCTGCCGGTGCGCGAGTCGTTCGAGGCCACCAGCCCCGACGCCGACAAGGCCCCGCAAGTGAAGTTCTGATGAGTCTCTGGCAGCGCGTGCTGCGAAGCGCGCTGCTGTCGTCATGGCGGGTGAGTGGCGCCGTCTGGGCCCGCACCCACGGATGGGGTGCCGTTGCGTTCGCCGCAGCCCGCTGTCCAGGTCAAGCCCGTACCGGTCACGGCGACAGCGGTGCCGCTTGAGAGCCTGTTCCCAAAGCTGCCCGGCAGGGTGGTGGTCACGGCCGAGCGCGACAGCAGTTCGAGCAGCGGCTCATTCGACTGGTTCGAGTCCAGCAGTTCCAGCTCGGATTCGGACGGCTCCAGAGGCGGCGGTGGCGGTTTTGGCGGTGGCGGGGCGTCCGCCAATTGGTAGTGCAAGCGAGAAGTCATTGAGGGCGGATATTGATGCGACTCTATAAAATCGGCCTGGTGCTGCTGTTCTGGGTCTTTGCGGCCACGGTTCAGGCCGAGCTGAAGTTCCCGGCACTGAGTGGCCGGGTAGTGGACGATGCGCAGTTGATCGAGCCTGCGACCCGGGCCCGCTTGAGCGATGAACTCCAGGCCCATGAGCAGGCGACCGGCGAGCAAGTGGTGGTCGTGACTCTGGCCAACCTGCAGGGCGCCAGCATCGAGGACTTCGGTTACCGGTTAGGGCGCCACTGGGGGATCGGCCAGAAGGACAAGAACAATGGCGCGCTGCTGATCGTCGCTCGCGATGAACACAAGTTGCGTATCGAAGTGGGGTACGGCTTGGAGGATCGTCTGACCGATGCCCAGGCCTCGGTGATCATCAACCAGGTGATGGTCCCGGCGTTCAAGAGCGGTCAGTTCAGCAAGGGTATCGACGATGGCGTCTCGGCCATGTTGCTGGTGCTGGGCGGCACGCCGCTGGACGAACCGGCCACGGCCTATGGCAATGCCCAGGGGCAAGAACAGGGCGACTTCGTCGAGCGCCATCCGCTGTTGTTCATCTTCCTGGTATTGCTGTTCATCCTCAGCATGATGGTCGCGCAGATGCTCGGTATCCTGCCCAGCGGCGGTGGTCGCGGGGGCTCCGGTGGTTTTGGCGGCGGTGGTTTCGGTGGCGGTTCCAGCGGCGGCGGTGGTTTCAGCGGTGGCGGCGGCAGTTTTGGCGGCGGCGGTTCGTCCGGTAGCTGGTAATTCAATAAAAACAACGGATATCCAACGACATGGCACTACTGAGTGAATACGAACAACGCCAGGTGGCCGAAGCCATCGCCCGGGTGGAACAGCAGACCGACGCCGAGCTGGTGACGGTGCTGGCCGCGCGGGCCGACGACTACGCCTATATCCCGCTGCTCTGGGCCAGCCTGCTGGCGCTGGTGGTGCCGGGCCTGGTGCACTACGCCACCGGCTGGCTGAACATGCACCTGTTGCTGCTGGTGCAATGGGCGACCTTCATCGTGCTGTGCCTGGTGTTCCGCCTGCCGCGGATCACCACCCGGCTGATCCCGCGCTCGGTGCGGCACTGGCGGGCCTCGAACCTGGCCCGCCGCCAGTTCCTCGAGCAGAACCTGCACCACACCCTGGGCGGTACCGGGGTGTTGATCTTCGTCAGCGAGGCCGAGCGCTACGTGGAGATCCTGGTGGACGAGGGCATCTCCAGGCGCCTGGACAACAAGCGCTGGAACGCGATCGTCCAGGCCTTTACCCAGCAGGTGAAGCAGGGCCAGACCTTGCAGGGCTTTCTCGACTGCATCGAGTCCAGCGGCGAGCTGCTCAAGGAGCACGTGCCCCTGACCCAATCGCGCAACGAGCTGCCCAACCGCCTGGTGGTGCTCAACTGAGCCTCGGCGGGCTCGGTTGCTGAATAATCTGCGCCGTCGGGTCAATAACTCCGTGCCCCGACGGCCCATCCCCCCTAAAATACCCGCCATTTACCGATTCGCACCCCGCACCGCCCGAGGCTCCAGCCCCATGTCCGTCACCGCACCTTCCGCCCGGCCCGCGCCGGACCACCATGCCCAGTTCCTGCAATTGCTGGAGACCAGCCTGGCGCAAAACGCCTTCATCAAGCTGGTACTGGCCAAGCACGTGGGCGCCGAGGCGGACCTGCAACGGCTGATCATCAAGCAACTGACGGTCAAGGAGCAGCCGTGCCTGTCCTTCGTCTATCGCTACAAGACCCGCGATATCACCAAGAACTTCTCCCTGGACGAAGGCATTGCCACCATCGCCGAGCTGCTCCCGGCTTCGTTCAAGAACGCCCATTTGCTGACCCTGTCCGACGAGGTCCAGCTGGAGTACAGCAAGAAGGGCAAGAGTTCGCTGTCCAAGGGCAAGCCGCAAACCCAGCGCGATGCGCCGTCCGCCGCGCACAACCGCGAGAAGAACCGCTTCCTCGACCTGGACCGGCCGTTCCTCGCCGACCTGGGCGTGACCAACCAGCAGCACGAGCTGATTCCGGCGATGTCGCGCAAGTGGAAGCAGATCAACAAGTTCATCGAAGTCTTCAGCCATGCCCTGGGCAGCTCGCCGATCGACCTGGCGCAGCCGGTGCGGGTGGCGGACTTCGGCTCAGGCAAGGGCTACCTGACCTTCGCCATCCACGACTACCTGCGCAATACCCTCAAGGCCCAGGGCGAGGTCACCGGGGTCGAGCTGCGCGAGGACATGGTGACCCTGTGCAACGCCGCCGCCGCGCGCCTGGAGCATCCCGGCCTGGTGTTCAAGTGCGGTGACGTGCGCAGCGTGGCCCCCAGCGAACTGGAAGTGATGATCGCCCTGCATGCCTGCGACATCGCCACCGACTACGCGATCCACACCGGCATCCGCTCCGGGGCGGCGATCATCATGTGCTCGCCGTGCTGCCACAAGCAGATCCGCCAGCAGATCCAGAGCCCGGCGTTGCTCAAGCCGATGCTGCAATACGGCCTGCACCTGGGGCAGCAGGCGGAGATGGTCACCGACAGCCTGCGGGCGCTGTTCCTCGAAGCCTGTGGTTACGAAACCAAGGTCTTCGAGTTCATCTCCCTGGAGCACACCAACAAGAACAAGATGATCCTTGCGGTCAAGCGGGCCGAGCCCCAGGACCCGACCCAGTTGCTGGCGCGGATCGACGAACTCAAGGCCTTCTACCGCATCAGCGAACACTGCCTGGAAACCCTGCTCAAGGCCGACGGCTACCTCGCGGGATAAGCTTCGAACTTGCCGCTTGTGGCTTGCAGCTGTAGTACCTGGCTATTACCCGGCCCGGCCGATTGCGACTACCTTGAGTACTTCTTCTGTCCACGTGTTTCCTTGAAAGGAGTCCACTCCATGGCCGCGAAAAAGATCCTCATGCTGGTTGGCGACTACGTCGAAGACTACGAAGCGATGGTGCCGTTCCAGGCCCTGCTGATGGTCGGGCACACGGTGCACGCCGTGTGCCCGGACAAGAGCGCCGGGCAGACCGTGCGCACCGCCATCCACGACTTCGAGGGCGACCAGACCTACAGCGAAAAGCCGGGCCATCTGTTCGCCCTGAACTTCGACTTCGCCAAGGTGCGGTCCAGCGACTACGACGCGCTGCTGATCCCCGGCGGTCGCGCCCCGGAATACCTGCGCCTGAACGAACAGGTGCTGCAACTGGTCAAGGAATTCGACCGGGCCGGCAAGCCGATTGCCGCGGTGTGCCACGGTGCGCAACTGCTGGCCGCCGCCGGGGTCCTGGAAGGCCGTGAGTGCAGCGCCTATCCAGCCTGCGCCCCGGAAGTGCGCCTGGCCGGCGGCACCTATATCGATATTCCGGTGACCGAAGGCCATGTCCAGGGCAACCTGGCGACCGCCCCGGCCTGGCCGGCCCATCCCAGTTGGCTGGCCGGCTTCCTCGGCTTGCTGGGCACCCGGATCAGCCTGTAGGCGAGGACCACGCCATGTGCGAGCTGTACGTCAAGGCCGACCCGATCCTCTATGAATCGCGTTCGCGCTCGCTGCGCATTCGGGGCGTGGTCACCACCCTGCGTTTGGAAAACCAGTTCTGGGACATCCTCGCGGAGATTGCCGAGGTCGATGGCATGACCACCAACCAGCTGATCGCCAAGTTGTACGACGAGGTCATGGACTACCGTGGCGAGGTGGTGAACTTCGCCTCCTTCCTGCGGGTCAGCTGCACCCGCTACCTGAGCCAGCGACGCACCAGCACCCCCGACCTCAGCCTGGTTCGCCTGAACCGATGACCTGTTGCCGCCGCTGAGCCCCGCGAAGCTGCGCACGCCCCGAAGGCGCGCAAGGTCTGGCTGTAGATTGCCAAGCCAGCGCCTGCGGACCTTTGCGCAGCCTTGCAAGCTCGACAGCGGCTATAGGACTAGCTGATCTTGCTGAGGAAGCCCGGCAGTTCCGGTTCCGGGAGAACCGACAGCACTTTGAGGCGCTGCAGCATGCGCTGGCGGGCGCGTTGCAGATGTTCTCGAAGGTTCAGGGCTGCGGCGTCGAAGGCGCCGTGCAACAGCAGTTCGAGGATCAGCCGGTGCTCGGCGAGCATCGCCGGGTCGGCACCGATGCCCAGCAAGCGGTAGAAGATTCGATTGATGATCATCGGGCTCTGGGCCTGACGGATCAGCGCCGCCATCTTACGGTTCTGCAAGCCGCCCAGGCACTGCTGGTGCAGGTCTTCTTCCAGGCGTTCCAGAGCCTCCAGGCCGCAGTGCTCGGCCTGCTGGGCCTGGGTCAGCCGTTCCAGCATCTGTTCCAGGCGTTCGCGGTCCAGGCCGGGGGCGCTCTGGCGCAGGGCCTCGGGCTCCAGGCAGGCACGCAGTTCGTAGTCTTCGGTGACTTCCCGGGCGGTCAGGGGCCCAGCCAGCCATTGGGAATAGGGTTCCTTTTCCACCAGGCCGCGATCGCGCAGGCGCATCAGCGCTTCGCGGACCACCGCGCGGCTGACACCGTAGTGCTCGGCGGCGGCCTGTTCGTCGAGGCGAAAATGGCCGAAGGCGATGCAGGTGGAGAGGGCGCTGCCCAGTTCTTCGTAGATCCGTTCTCCCAGGGGCCGGGTATCCACCAGTTCCTCGTCGCTGGCCAGCCCCAGGTGGGCATGGCTCAGGGGCAAGCGTAGAGGTTCGATCTCCAGGCCCTGGGGGTTGATCAGGTAACCGCGGCCATCAAATCGGCTGATCAGGCCTTCGCCGTGCAGCAGGTCGAGGGCTTTGCGCACGGGCACCCGGCTAGTGCCGAACAGTTCCGCCAGCGGCGCTTCCAGCAACACCAGGCCCTGCAGGGCGGTACCCTGGAGGATGGCGTCGCGCAAGACCTGACGGATCATGGCGTAGCGCGATGCGGTGCGCGGATCCTCTGCTGACACTGCTTTCATCGATTCCTCTTGGGGCTGTTGCCGGTGGGTGGCGCGCCTGTTGCCGGGGCGCGGTGGCCAGGGATTCTCTCACAGTTGCCAAGTGTCACTGAGTGCCACGTTTTGCTGCCCCGTCCGGGGGCGGCCCTGGACGGGTTGTTACCGTTCTGCACAAAAATGTACCTTTTAATAAAAAGTACATTATTTGAGCGGAGGAACCTTTGCCGAGGATTTTCTCCGTCGGTCGCCGGACAGCCTCTACCATCAACCCGCTCTGTCTCGGTATTCCAGGCCAATTTCCAGGTTTTCCCGCTTGCTGTCGGTGCTCTGCTCGTCTTGAGATGGCACGGAATCTGCCTTCAATAAAATGTACATTTTAAAATTAAGTACGTTTTATGACTTTGCGGAGTGAACCATGCACCCTGATTCGCTGAACGACGCCACGGCCATGGCGCAAGCCTTTGCCTCGGGCCGTACCGATCCGGTCCAGGTCCTGGAGCAGGCGCTGGTCTTGGCCGAGGCGACGCCCCATGTGTTCATTTCCCTGTGCCCGACCCGGGCCCGGCGCGAGGCCGAGGCAGCTGCCGCCCGGTGGCGGGACGGCCAGCCGCTGAGCCTGCTGGACGGCGTGCCCCTGGCCTGGAAAGACCTGTTCGACGTGGCCGGCAGCATCACCACTGCCGCCGCCCAGGTACGTCGCAATGCACCGCTGGCCCAGGTGGATGCGCCCAGCGTGCGGCAGTTGTGCCGGGCCGGGCTGGTCAGCCTGGGCAAGACCAACCTCAGCGAGTTCGCCTATTCCGGGCTTGGCCTGAACCCGCACTTCGGCACCCCGATCAACCCCCACAGCGATGCCCAGCCACGTATTCCCGGCGGCTCCTCGGCAGGCTCGGCGGTGGCAGTGGCCGCTGGGATCGTGCCGATCGCCATGGGCACCGACACTGCCGGTTCGATCCGCATTCCCGCGGCCTTCAACGGCCTGGTGGGCTATCGTGCGACGTCTCGGCGCTATGACCGCGAGGGGGTGTTTCCCCTGGCTGAAAGCCTCGACAGCCTTGGACCGCTGACCCGCAGCGTGCGCGATGCCTGGTTGATCGACGGGCTGTTGCACGGTGGCGATCCCCGGCCATTGCCGACGCCCCGCCGCCTGGCCGGGCAACGCTTCTGGGTCGATCTGCAAGTGCTCGACGACAGCCGTATCCAGAGCGCGGTGCGGGCCAACTTGCTGGTGGTCATCGAAAGCCTGCGACAGGCTGGAGCGCTGGTGGAGCAACGGCCGTTGCACAGCCTGCAAGCCACCCTGCAACTGATCCAGGAACAGGGTTGGCTCGGCGCCGCCGAAGCCTTCGCTCTGCACCAGCCCTTGCTCGACAGCGAGTACGCCGAGCAGCTTGATCCGCGAGTGCGCCGGCGCCTGGAAAGCGCCCGGCAGATGCCTGCCAGCCAGCTGTTGCGGCTGTACCAGATGCGGCGCCAGTTGCAACAACAGATGCAGGACGAACTGGACGGCGCGGTGCTGATCACCCCCACCGTGGCCCATGTGGCGCCGCCCCTGGCGCCCCTTGAACAGGACGATGAACTCTTTTTCCGGACCAACCTGGCGACCCTGCGCCTGACCATGCCCGGCAGTTTCCTCGACATGCCCGCAGTGGCCCTGCCCAGTGGCCGCGATGCCCAGGGCCTGCCCACCGGGCTGTTGCTGAGCCTGCCCCAGGGCCATGACCGGCAGTTGCTGAACGCTGCCCTGGCGCTGGAGGCGGCGCTGCCGCGCTAGCCCCGACGACTTTTTCCAACAAAACAACAAGCAATCACTGGAGGCCGCTGATGGCTAAAGAAATTCTCTGTGCATTTGGTGTCGATGTGGACGCGGTGGCCGGCTGGCTCGGCTCCTATGGCGGCGAGGATTCGCCGGACGATATCTCCCGCGGCCTGTTCGCCGGCGAGGTCGGCGCGCCGCGCCTGCTCAAGCTGTTCGAGCGTTATGGCCTGCGCACCACGTGGTTCATTCCCGGCCACTCCATGGAGACCTTTCCCGAGCAGATGAAGGCCGTGGCCGAGGCTGGCCATGAGATCGGCGTGCACGGCTACAGCCACGAAAACCCCATCGCCATGACCCCGGAGCAGGAGGAGATCGTCCTCGACAAGTCCATCGAGCTGATCACCCGGGTCACTGGCAAGCGCCCCACCGGCTACGTGGCGCCCTGGTGGGAGTTCAGCAAGGTGACCAACGAGCTGCTGCTGAAGAAGGGCATCAAGTACGACCACAGCCTGATGCACAACGACTTCCATCCCTACTACGTGCGGGTCGGCGACAGCTGGACCAAGATCGACTACAGCCAGCATCCCGACACCTGGATGAAACCCCTGGTGCGCGGCCAGGAAACCGACCTGGTGGAGATCCCGGCCAACTGGTACCTGGACGACCTGCCGCCCATGATGTTCATCAAGAAAGCGCCCAACAGCCATGGCTTCGTCAATCCGCGGCACCTGGAAGAAATGTGGCGCGACCAGTTCGACTGGGTCTACCGCGAGCACGAGCACGCGGTGTTCACCATGACTATCCACCCCGACGTCTCCGGCCGTCCGCAAGTGCTGCTGATGCTCGAGCGCTTGATCGAACACATCCAGGGCCATGCCGGCGTGCGCTTCGTCACCTTCGACGAGATCGCCGACGACTTTATCCGCCGCCACCCGCGCAACCGCTGATCCCGGCCACTTCATCGAGGCGTGATTGATGTCTATCTATAACAAGCTCGACCTGACGGGCTGGAAACCCCAGCAGCTGACCCCGGCCCAAGTGCGTTTCGCCACCTGGATCGCCTTCTTCGCCTGGGTCTTCGCGGTGTACGACTTCATTCTGTTTGGCACCCTGCTGCCGGAGATTGGCCGGCACTTCGGCTGGGGCGAGGTCGAGCAGGCCGAGATCGCCACCTGGGTGGCGGTGGGCACCGCAGTGGTGGCCCTGGCCATCGGACCGCTGGTGGACCAGTTGGGCCGGCGCATGGGCATCATTTTCACCGTCAGCGGCTCGGCCATCTGCTCGGCGCTGACCGCCGTCGGCGGCGCCTGGGGCAAGTCGCCGCTGATCCTGATCCGCTCCCTGGGCGGCTTGGGCTATGCCGAGGAAACGGTGAACGCCACCTACCTCAGCGAGCTGTACGCAGCTTCCGACGACCCGCAATTGGCCAAGCGCCGGGGCTTCATCTACAGCCTGGTGCAGGGCGGCTGGCCAGTGGGGGCGTTGATCGCGGCCGGGCTGACCGCAGTACTGCTGCCGATCATCGGCTGGCAGGGCTGCTTCATCTTCGCCGCGATCCCGGCGATCGTCATTGCGGTGCTGGCGCGCAAGCTCAAGGAGAGCCCGCAGTTCCAGATCCATCAGCGCATCAGCCAGTTGCGCAAAAGCGGTTCGGTGAGCGAGGCCCGGGCGGTGGCGCTGACCTACGGCGTGGACTACGACGAGCACAGCAAGGCCGGCCTGGCCGCGGCCTTTCGTGGCCCGGCGCGGCGCGTGACCCTGGTGATCGGCGCGGCGATCCTGCTCAACTGGGCGGCGATCCAGGTGTTCAGCGTGCTTGGCACGTCGGTGATCGTCAGCGTGCATCACATCTCTTTCGAGAACTCGCTGATCATCCTGGTGCTGTCCAACCTTGTGGGGTATTGCGGCTACCTGAGCCATGGCTGGATGGGTGACAAGATCGGCCGGCGCAATGTCATCGGCCTGGGCTGGATGCTCGGCGGCCTGTCGTTCGCCGGCATGCTCTACGGCCCGAGCAATCTGCCGATGGTGGTGGGCCTCTACAGCCTGGGGCTGTTCTTCCTGATCGGCCCGTACTCGGCGGCGCTGTTCTTTATCAGCGAGAGCTTCCCCACCAGCATCCGTGCCACCGGTGGCGCGATCATCCATGCCATGGGTCCTATCGGCGCGGTGGTGGCGGGCTTCGGCGCCACCCAGGTGCTATCGGCCGGTGGCGACTGGCAGACCTCGGCGCTGTATTTCGGCGCGCTGCCTTGCTTCCTCTCCGGTGCGCTGATGTTCGCCGCGCGCCATGTGCGTCCTGAATCCGTTCAATAAGGAAAATTATCCATGACTGCGAAAGTCGCCTTGATCACCGGTGCCGCCAGCGGCATCGGCCAGGCCCTGGCCGTGGCCTACGCCCGGACCGGTGTGGCGGTGGTGGGCGGGTATTTCCCCGCCGACCCCCATGACCCGCAAACCACCCGCGATCTTGTGGCCGAGGCGGGTGGGCGTTGCCTGATGCTGCCGCTGGACGTGACCGACGGTGCGTCGGTGGACGCCCTGGCGGAACAGGCCGTGGCGCACTTTGGCCGCCTCGACTATGTGGTGGCCAATGCCGGCCTGCTGCGCCGCGCACCCTTGCTGGAAATGACCGATGAGGCCTGGAACGCCATGCTCGATGTGGACCTGACCGGGGTCATGCGTACCTTCCGCTCGGCGGTGAAGCACATGGGCGAGGGCGGCGCCCTGGTGGCGATTTCCTCCATCGCCGGCGGCGTCTACGGCTGGCAGGACCATGCTCACTATGCTGCGGCCAAGGCCGGGGTGCCGGGGTTGTGCCGTTCGCTGGCGGTGGAGCTGGCGGCCAGGGGCATTCGCTGCAATGCGGTGATCCCGGGGCTGATCGAAACCCCGCAGTCCCTCGACAGCCAGAACTCCCTGGGCCCGGAAGGATTGGCCAAGGCGGCCCGGGCCATTCCCCTGGGGCGGGTCGGGCGGGCCGACGAGGTGGCGTCCCTGGTGCGCTTTCTTACCAGCGACGAGTCCAGCTACCTGACCGGGCAGAGCATCGTCGTCGATGGCGGCCTGACGGTGCGCTGGCCGGAGTGAACGTCTTGGCCAGCCGGCTTATCGGCGAACCGCACACCTTTTCAGGAGAAAGTCCCATGCAATACCTGCACAACCGTCGCGCCGTGATCACCGGCGCCGGCAGTGGTATCGGTGCCGCTATCGCCCGGGCTTACGCTACGGCCGGCGCCCGCCTGCTGCTGGCCGACCGTGATCCGGTACGCCTGGCCGAGAGTGCCCGGGCCTGTCGCGAATTGGGGGCCGAAGTCTTCGAGTGCGTGGCCGATGTCGGCAGCGTCGAAGGTGCCCAGGCTGGGGTCGATGCCTGTGTCGAACATTTCGGCGGTATCGATATCCTGGTGAACAACGCGGGCATGTTGACCCAGGCGCGCTGTGTCGAGCTCTCCGTCGAGATGTGGAACGACATGCTGCGGGTCGATCTCACCAGCGTCTTCGTAGCCAGCCAGCGGGCCTTGCCCCATATGCTGGCACAGCGCTGGGGGCGGATCATCAACGTCGCCTCGCAACTGGGGATCAAGGGGGGGGCCGAGCTGACTCACTACGCCGCGGCCAAGGCCGGGGTCATTGGCTTCACCAAGTCCCTGGCCCTGGAGGTGGCCAAGGACAATGTACTGGTCAACGCCATCGCCCCGGGGCCGATCGAGACGCCATTGGTGTCCGGCATCAGCAGCGCCTGGAAAATCGCCAAGGCCGCCGAGCTGCCCCTGGGCCGTTTCGGCCTGGCGGATGAAGTGGCGCCCACTGCGGTGCTGCTGGCCAGCGAGCCGGGGGGCAACCTGTTTGTCGGCCAGACCCTGGGCCCGAACTCCGGGGATGTCATGCCATGAAGGAGGGTTGAGCATGTGCGGATTATGCGGGCTGCTGGGCGAAGACGTGCATTGGAGCGATCCGCTGGGGGACAGGCTGCCCCGGCGCCGCGAGCGCTTGCGCAGAATCGCCGCGATCAACCGGATTCTGGCGCCGTTCCGGCTCAAGGTCGAAGACTTCCAGGGCTCGGCCTATCTGCTGTTGGGGGCCACCGGTCGCCAGGAACTGGCCAGCGGCCTGGAGCAACTGTGGAGCCTGGCCGAGTCCATGCTCGGCCGGCCTCTGGATCCTCTTGATCCTGTGGTCCTCAAGCACCTGGAGCAACAGCCATGAGTATGCCCTTGAACGTCATCACCGGGTTTCTCGGCAGCGGCAAGACCACCTTGCTCAATCGTCTGCTGCAGGGCCAGAGCCTGGGGGACACGGCGTTGCTGATCAACGAGTTCGGCGATGTCGGCATCGATCACCTGCTGGTGGAACAGGTGGCGCCGGACACCGTGCTGCTACCCAGCGGCTGTGTCTGCTGCTCGATTCGCGGCGAGCTGAAGGAAGCGTTGCTGGGGCTCCTGGCGCGGCGCAGCCGGGGCGAGATCCCGGCCTTTCGCCGGGTGTTGCTGGAGACTACCGGGCTGGCCGACCCGGCGCCGATCCTGGCCACGGTGAACAATGATCCGCAGTTGCGTGGGCGGGTACATATCGGCCTGCTGGTCACCTTGGTGGATGCCAGCCACGCGGCGCTGCAGGAGCGCCTGCATCCGGAGTGGCTGGCCCAGGTGGCGGCCGCGGATCGCTTGCTGCTGAGCAAGACCGACTGTGTCAACGAGGCGATCCAGGCAGCCTTGCGCGAGCATTTGCAGCGTCTCAATCCCGGGGCACCAGTGCTGCTGACCCAGGCGATCCAGGGGGGCGATCAGCTGTTGCTGGAGGAGGGCCTGCGTGGCGCGACGGCGGAGCGGGAAGTGGCTCGCTGGCAGTTGCAGCGGCCACTGAAAGCCGCTGCGCCGCAGCATGGCGAGGCGCAAGTGTGCAGTCTGGAATTCGAGCAGCCGCTGGACTGGGTGGGCTTCGGGGTCTGGTTGTCGATGCTGCTAAGATGCCACGGCGAACGAATTCTACGGGTGAAAGGATTGCTCAACATCAGCGCCAGCCAGGCTCCCATCGTCATTCATGGCGTGCAGCATTGCCTGCACGCTCCCGTGCATCTGCCCCGTTGGCCCAGTGCCGATCATCGCTCGCGGCTGGTGTTTATTCTGCGCGGGCTTGAGCCTGAACAACTGCGCCGCTCCTTCGAGGTGTTCGCCCGCAGCTTCGCCCCGGTCGTCGGGGAGTGTGCCTGATGGCGGCGACGCAACCGGTTACCCTGCGGGTACTGGGCACCTCGGTGACCCTGCTCGAGTCCTTGCGGGTGCGCGCCGAGCAGGACCTGGGCATTCGCCTGGTGTATCAGGTGCACGATGTGGAACAGGCCCAGCGCATCGCGGTGATGCAGCCGGACAGTTACGACCTCTATGACCAGTGGTTTCACAACGTCGATTTCGTCTGGCCGGCCCAGGCAATCCAGCCCATCGACACCCGGCGCATTGCCCTGTGGCACGAGATCAACGACCTGCCCAAGCGCGGGCGCCTGTCGCCGGATGACCGCCTGGGCAGCGGCAGCGTGCCCAGCGAACGGCTCTATGTGCAACGCGATGGTAGCCTGGGCAGCACGGTCAGCGACCGCATCAGCATGCTGCCGCTGACCCACAACGCCGACAGTTTCGCCTACCGCCCGGAGCGCCTGCCGGCGGGTTTTTCCAGCGTCAATGAGAGCTGGGGCTGGCTGCTGGAGCCGGCCTGGAGCGGACGCATCGCCTTGCAGAGCGATGCGGCGATTGGTGCCCTGGATGCCGCCTTGGCGGTGCAGGGCTGTGGCCTGGAGTCCTTCAAGGACATCGGGAACCTGAGCATCGAAGAGATCGACCGGCTGGCGCAGATCCTGGTGCGCAAGCAGCGCGAAGGGCACTTCGCGGCGTTCTGGTCCGACGATGAAGAGGCCGCGCAACTGATGCTCAGGCCGTGCATCGATATCCAGAGCCTGTGGTCGCCAACCCTGATGCGCCTGCACCGGGCCGGGGTCAAATACCGCCTGGCGGTGCCGAAGGAGGGCTACCGAGCCTGGTTCGGTGGCCTGTCGTTGTCGCGCCATGCCAAGGGTGCGGTGCTGGACGCGGCCTATGCCTACCTCAACTGGTGGCTGTCGGGCTGGCCCGGTGCGGTAATGGCTCGCCAGGGCTACTACATCGGTAACCCGGCGCGCACCCGCGATCACTTGAGCAGCGCCGAATGGGATTACTGGTATGCCGGCAAACCGGCCCGGGAAGAGTTGCCGGGCAGCGACGGCGAACCGCTGATCGATATTGGCGAAACCCGCGATGGCGGTTCCTACCCGCAGCGCATGGGGCATATCGCCGTGTGGAACTCGGTGATGGACGAGCACAACTACCTGGTAAGGCGCTGGGGGGATTTCCTGCGGGCGGGCCGGGTGGCCGGTCGGGGCAAAGGCTGAAGGTCACAGCCCCAGGCGTGCCAGCTGGCGCAGGTCGGCGATCACCGCCGGGTTGCCGCCTTCGAGCACATCCAGGCGAATCTGCGCGATGAGTGATTTCAGCAGTTCAGTCTGGGTCATCCGCGTCGCCTGCAGCAGGCGCGCGAGATCCGCGGCCACATAGTGGTTCACCTTCAGCGACAGGCGTTTCATTGCATGCACGGCAGGTATCTGGCGGACCTCGGCCTGTTGGGCCAGGTACTGGGCGAAGTCGTCGTGCACTTGTTCCAGGGCAGGTACAAGGGGGGCGCTGAAGTAGTAGCTGAAGAACAGCTTGCGCATCTGCACCCCGGCGTCTTCGGCCACCGAGTGCATCGCGGCGTCCAGGACGTCGAGGTAGACCGCCGGCAGCCGCGCCTCGATGGAGGTCAGTTGCTGGCGGCGCGCTTCCTTGATCGCCGGGGTCGACTGGGGGGGAATGGCCACCACCGTGGCGCAGAGGTCGCAGACCCCCACCAGGATCTCCCGGGCCTGGCCGTTGCCGTCGCTGAAGGGCACGTCGCGCCGGGTGTAGCTAATGCCCACGACCTGCTGGCAATGCTCACAAAGTGCCTTGCCCCGGTCGCCCTGCAGATAGAGTTTCATGGGTTGTCCTCATCGGTGAACGCTGATGAACCACGCCTCTGGCTCGATAAAGTAGAACTTGATGTACCAGCCCGCCTTCCTCAGCACATGGACGGCAAGGTCCGGGGCGCTGTGGTGGACACTGCACTGGTGGTCGCTGCCCTTGCAGGCGACGATGACCTCGATCAGTTGGCCGGCCGACACCTCGCCGGTGGCCAGCAGGTTCTTGACCTCGATCGAGTCGCGTGCGGCATGCAGATAGTTACCGCTCTGTAGTGCATTGATCAGGTCCCGCCTGACCTTCCTGAAGCCTCTGTCCATGATGCTTGCCTGTTTGTACGATAGTGTTCGTACGCGGTCAATGGGGCGTTGGCTGAAAGCGCCCAAAGGCACTCCAACGGTTTTCAGGGGGGAGGTCGATCCTAGCCCAGGGAGGGCCAGTGGGAGGGCGAAGCTAAAGGTTTGCAATACATCGGTGGTGCTTCGCCTGGCGCAGCGTGCTGCGCCAGGCGAAGGCCTTCAGAAGAACCGGGTCACGCTGATCTTGGCGTTGCGCCCCACGCTGTAGGCGTTGTCGCCACTGAGCGGCGGGCGGTAGTCGCGGTTGAACATGTTGTCCAGGGTGAAGTGGACTTCGGTGCCCTTGAGGTAGGCCTGCTGCGGTTTCCAGTTGGCGAACAGCCCGTGCACGTTGTAGCGGTCGTTCTTGTACTGGTCCCAGTACGAGTCGCCCATGGCGCTGGCTACGCCGCCGGGGTAGAGATCGCTGGGCACCCGGTCGGTCTGGCGCACCCATTGGCCCTGCCAGCCCACCTGGGCATCCCACTGGGGAATCTTCAGGCCCAGGGTCGCCACCCATTTACGCGGCGGAATGTCCCGGGCCCAGACGTTCGGCCCCCAGGGGTTGGTGTAGGCGCCCTGGTGCTTGCCGGTGATCCAGGAGTAGGACAGCGAGCCGAACAGGTAGTTGGAGTCGTAGAAGCTCTCGACCTCGAAGCCCTTGATGGTCAGGTCGCCGATATTGCGATAGACCGACATCGGCGACTCCTTGCACACCTGGGCGATGCTTTTGCCGGTGCTCAACTGCTCGGCGCAGCCGATGCCGGTGGCCTTGAGAATCTCGTCGCTGATCTTGTTCTGGAACACCGTGGTGCGGATCTGCGCGCTGTCGTTGTCGGTCAGCAGCTTGGAGAAGTTGTGGATGGTCCCCGCCCGCAGCGCGGTGATGCGCTCCGGGTCGAGGTTGCGGCTGGTGGCCGAGCGGCTGCTGCCCGGGGCCTGGACTTCGTACTGCTCGTCGATCACCGGCGCGCGCCAGGTCTTGCTGTAGTCGGCGAACAGCGCCAGTTGCGGGTTCACCGTCCAGAACGCCGACAGGCGCGGCGACCAGCCGGTATAGGTCTTGTCGCCATAGTCATGGCCGTCCTTGGGGTTGCTGCTGTTGTACAGCGGCGCATCGTTCTCCTGGCCACGGTTGCGCACATGGTCGTAGCGCAGGGACGGGGTCAGGGTGAAGTCGCCCAGGGTGATGGCGTCCTGGATATAGAAGGCGTTGTTGTCGACCTTGCCATGGGGCATGAAGCCTGGCTGGTAGTGGCCGTAGTTGTACTTGGGCACTTCATAGGTCTTGCCCGGCATCCACATATCCACCTCGCGGGTGTGCTTGCGGATCTGGATGCCATTGGTCAGGGCGTGGTCCAGCGGGCCGGTGCTGAAGCGGCTGACATTGGTCACTTCGAGGATCTTGTCCTCGTAGCCCACGGTGATCTTGCGCCCGCCGGTAACCGGTTGGTAGAAGGCGCTCGGGCCGCGTTTGTCGGTCTGGTCGGTCTTGGAGTTGGAATACTGGACCTTGAGGTCGACCCAGGGATTGTCCACCGGGGTGTATTGGTACTTGGCCAGCCAGGTAGTGTCGAGGGTGTTGCGCTGGGCCAGGTAGCGCTTGGTGGCGCCGTCATAGCCGTACTTGTCGATGTTGGCCTTGCTTGGCGGCTCCGGGTAGTTCTTGGCCGAGAAGGGCGCCCAGATATCGCTGTCGGAGCTGCTGTAGGTGAAGCCCAGGCGCTGCTCGTCGGTCAGTTGCATGTTGAGCTTGAACAGCTGGCCGTCCAGGTCCTGGGCGGTATTGGGCTGGCGCTTGGGGTTGACCAGGTACTGGTTGCGCGGATCGGGGATCGAGCTGGCCAGCTTCATGTCGTCGCCATCGCGCTTGGTCCAGTAGGCCAGGGCATCGAAGCGATGATCGTCGGTGCGGCCATAGACCGCAGAGGTGTAGGCCTGCTGATGGTCGTTGCTGCTGTAGCCGTACTTGACCATGGCACCGACATTGCGCCCGTCCTGCAACAGGTCCGGGGCGTCCTTGGTCTCGGTGTGCACGGTGCCGCCGAAGCCGCCGTTGCCGGTCTTGGGCGAGTGCGGGCCCTTTTCCACCTCGACTCGACGGATCAGCTCCGGCTCGATGAAGATCACCCCTTGCTGGTAGCGCTCGAAGCCGCTCTTGGTGGCGCCGTCGACGGTGATCGGCACATCCTCGGCGTCCCCCAGGCCCCAGATATTGATGGTCTGGCCACCCGGTTTCAGCGAGCCGCCCAGGCTCACGCCGGGCAGGGTATCGATCAGGCTGACCACGTTGTTGGCCTGGTGGCGATCGATCTCCGCCTGGTTCAGGGTCGAGCGGCCGACGCTGGAGGAATCCACCACCGAGCCGTTGCCGATCACGCTCGTGGCCCCCAGTTGCAGGGCCGAGCCGCTGCTCTGGCTGGTTTCGGCAGGACGCACGATATAGGTGTTGTCGACCTTGACCAGGCTGAACTGGCCGTTGCGCAGCAGCTGGCGGATCGCCTCTTCCGGGCTGAAGTCACCTTGCAGGGCTGGCGCCTTGGCGTTACGCAGCAGTTGCTCGTCGAACAGCAGCTGGATTTTCCCTTGCTGGGCGACCTGGCTCAGGGATGCGGCCAGGGGCTGCGCCGGCAACTGGAAATGGAGTGATCCGGCGTGGGCCGGCAGGCTCAACGCCAGGCAGACGGCCAGCAGGGTCGGGCGGGTACGAACTAACGGAACAGGCAAGAGCGCGCGAAACATGACTTCCCCCAAATCGGCTTAAAGGCCGGAAAAGCGCTGCGGACAGATTGCAGACGGGAGGAAGACGCGACAGTGAAAAAAAACCTCATATGCGAATGAAATATATTCTCATGCTTGAGGTTCAGCGGGCTTCGATCTTCAACTGGCCATTGGCCTGGGCCACGGTTTTGACCGGGATCAGCGTGGGCAGGGCCTTGATCAGGGCGTCCGGATCGTTGACGTCCAGGTTACCCGAGACCTTGTAGGCGCCCAGGGGGCCATCGGCCAGCTGCACTGGCTGGCGCCGGTAAAGGTTCAACTCGTCCACCAGGCTGGCCAGGTCACGGTTGCGAAAGGCCAGGCGGCCGCTACGCCAGTCCGCCACGTCGTCCTGTTCCAGGGACTGCTGGCGCAAGGTGCCCTTTTGCAGGTCGTAGATGGCCTGTTGCCGGGCACCGAGCAAGGCCAGTTCGGCGGGGCGCCCGTCCGGGCTGAAGGCCACTTGCCCATGGGCGACGCTGACCACCAGCTGGCGTTGGCCACGCCGCACATCGAAGGCCGTGCCAACGACCCGTACCTTGGCCGCGCCGCTGTGCACCCACAGCGGTCGCTCCTTGTCGGCGGCGACCTCCAGGTACAACTGGCCGTGTTGCAAGTAGATATCGCGCTGTTGTGCGCTGAAGTCGATTTGCACCTGGGTATTGGCGTTGACGTACAAGGTGCTGCCATCGGGGAGCTTGAAGGCTCGTGACCCCTGTTCCTGGGCCGCGACCTGCTGGACGTAGGGCGTCCTGGACGTGCCCAGGTTGACCGCCAGCACCGTGCACAGCACGGCCGCGGCCACCGCCAGGGCCGGACGCCAGGCCGGGTTCCTGCGCCGGGGCAGTGCAATCGGCTTGCTCAGTTGCTGCAATTGCGCCAGGTCCACCCACAACTCTTCGAATTCGGCATAGGCCCGGGCATGGGCCGGATGCGCCATCCAGGCGTCGAAGGCCTTGCGGCTGGCGCGGTCCGGGGAGTTGCGGTTACGGGCGAACCAACTGGCGGCCTCGACATCGATCTGTTCGCTGTCGCTGTCGTCTTGGCGGCCGGGAAAGCGGGTCATTCAGGCAGCTCCTTGCCGTTTTCTCGTTGTAGGTGCTGCTTGCAGTGCAGCAGGGCAAAGGCGATGTGTTTTTCCACCATGCTGACGGAAATCCCCATGCGCTGGGCAATCTGTGCCTGGCTCAGCCCTTCGAAGCGGTGCAGCATAAGGGCTTCGCGGCGGCGCGGCGAGAGTTGGGCAAGGACTTCCTTCAATTGTTCCAGGCGTTGCAGGCGCTGGGCGGCGGGCAGCGGCTCATGCCGTTCGTCGGCCAGGGGCTCGTTGTCGAAGCTGTCTTCGGGATGGGCCTGCTGATGCGCCTTGGAGCGCACCTGCTGGTGCCGCCAATGATCACGCAACAGGTTGCGCGCCATCTGGAACAGGAAGGCCCGGGGCTGCTCCACCTGGGCCCGGTCACGGTAATCGAGCCACTGGGTGAATACGTCCTGGGTCATGTCCGCCGCGTCGCAGGCGTTATCCGTGCGCTTGCGCAGGAAATGCAGGATGTCGGCATAGAACCCGCGAACTGAGTCCACCGAGGCAGAGTCGGGCTTGGAGCGAGACATGGATATCCTTCTTGACGACGCGGTGGGCAGGAGGTCGCGAATGATATCGAGAATTATTGCTATTTGTCACTTGGCCGATTGATAGCACACTGCGGCTGCTTTCCGTCCTGCCAGCGGCTGGCCGAGTTGTACCGGCAAGCCGCCTCCAGCGTTTAAATCACGAAGAAGCCGTGAGTGCCGTCGCGTCCCAGCTGCGCCACCAGGCCGAACTCCCAGTCCAGGTAGGCTTGCATGGCTTCCCGGGGATTGTCGGTGCCTTCATAAGGGCGCCGGTAGCGATCGATGCGTGGCGAGGCCAGGCGCTGCTGGCCTTGCTCCACGGGCAGCCCGGCTTCGATCCAGGCACTGGTGCCGCCGCTGAGCACGAACACCGGGCGTTGGGTCAGGGCCTGCAAGTGCGGGGCGACGAAGCGCGCCAGCAGGCTGCTGCCACAGGTCAGGACGAAGCGCTCGGGTGGCGGCAGGTGCTCCAGGGCCTGGGCCAACTGGCTGGGCAGTACCCACCAGGCGCCAGGGATATGGCGTTGTACATGGTTGGCGCTGGCAGTGACATCCAGCACCAGGGTACCGGGCTCGCGCAGCCAGTCGGCCAGGGTCCGCGGGCTGATTTCCTCGACCGCCGGGCTGTCCGGCAACGGCGCCTGCCACGCCCCGCGCACGCTGAAGTCGCTGCCCCGCAAGCCGTCGAGCACGGCTACTTGCCAACCCATCTGCGCCAGCCATGAAGCGCTCATGTTGGCCCGCACGCCATCGTCGTCCACCAGCACCAGGCGCGCGCCGCGCACGCTGGCGAAATGGTCGGTCTCCTGCACCAATTGGCCACCTGGGGTGGAGCGGGCGCCGGGCAGGTGGCCGGCGGCGAATTCTTCCGGGCTGCGCACATCGAACAGGTAGCTGGTGCGCTGGGGTTCGGCCTGCCAGCGGCGCCACTGGGCCAGGTCGATGCGCGCCACGTCGGCCCGGTCGGCCACCGCCCGGGCCGCGGCCTGGGCTTGTGCGCGGTGGGCGCCGGCGTGTGTGGTGAAGCGCCGCTGCTGGCCGTGTTCCAGGGCCTGGCCGGCGAGGGTCCAGCCGATGGTGCCGTTGCGCAGGGCCGCCACCGGGTTGGGAATACCGGCGTTCACCAGCGATTGGGTGCCGATGATGCTGCGGGTGCGTCCGGCGCAGTTGACCACCACCCGGGTTCGTGGATCGGGCGCCAGTTCGCGGACCCGCAGCACCAGCTCGGCCCCGGGCACGCTGGTACTGCCAGGGATGCTCATGGTCTGGTACTCGTCGAAGCGCCGGGCGTCGAGCACCACCAGGTCGGCTTGCTGATCGAGCAAGGCCTGCAATTCCTCGGCAGCCAGCGATGGGGTGTGGCGCTCGGCCTCCACCAGTTCGCCAAAGGCCTTGCTCGGCACGTTGACGTCCTTGAACAACTCGCCCCCGGCGTTGCGCCAACCGTCGAGGCCGCCCGCGAGCAGGGCGACATCGCTGTAGCCCAGTTGTCGCAAACGGGTCGCGGCGCGTTCGGCCAGGCCTTCGCCCTGGTCATAGAGCGTGATGGCGGTATCGCGCCTGGGGATGCGCGCATACACCTCCAGCTCCAGTTTCGACAGCGGGATATTGGCGGCGAACAGCGGATGGGCTTCGGCGAAGGGCGCTTCTTCACGCACGTCCACCAGGGCCAGTTCCTGGCGTTCGAGCAAGGCCTGGCGGATTTGTTCCGGGCTGCGGGTCGGGAAATCGGTCATTGCAGGGGCTCCTTCGACAGGTCCCAGAGGTTGGGCAGCAAGGTGTTGGAATAGCCGGAGATGAAAGGCTTCTCGTGACCGTCCAGGTCATGCACCCCACGCCGCACCGCGCCGATGTTGGCGCCGTAGACATGGATGCTGATGGACACCCGGTCGGCATGGGCGTTGGTCACCTGGTGGATATCGCCAATACGCGGCGACACCGCTTCCACCTGGCCCGGCACCAGGCGCACCGGTGAGCCGGCAGGCTGCAGGCGGCCGTCGGCCAGGCGCTCGAAGCCCTGGGAGTCCTCGGCGCCGCGCAGCATGCCGATCAGGCCCCAGGTGCGGTGGTCATGAATCGGCGTGCGTTGGCCCGGACCCCAGACGAAGCTGACGATGGAGAAACGCTGGCGCGAGTCGGCGTGCAGCAAGAATTGCTGGTAGCGCTGCGGATCGGCCTGGGCGAAGGCGTCGGGCAGCCAGTCGTCCTGGCTCACCAGGCGTTGCAGCAAAGTCGCCCCCTGGTCCAGGACCCGGGCTTCGTCGGGATGACTGTCGAGCAGCTCGGCCAGGTCACCGATGAAGCCGCGCAGGCGGGCCAGGTTGGGTGAGGCGATGGAGACGGTCGAGGCGTTGTGGGGCATGGGTTCCCTCCGTGGACACAGGACGAACGACACGAACTACACGGTCGAGCTAAAAGGTATTATTCTTATCGAACATTTTTCCAGTCATTTATTATGCGAAAAAAGAATGAAGATAGATGATCTGAACGCGTTCGTGGCGGTGATCCGCTGCCAGACCATCAGCCAGGCGGCCGACGCCCTGCAACTGACCCAGCCGGCCATCACCCGCCGGGTGCAGAACTTCGAGGAGGCGCTCGGGGTCGAGTTGCTGGACCGCAATACCAAGCCGCTCAAGCCCACCAGCATGGGGCTCAGGGTGTATGGCCAGTGCCTGGAAGTGCTGCGCAGCATCGATGCGCTGAACGAGCTGGTGGCCAGTGACGGCGCCCCCAGCGGCGCCCTGCGCATCGGCGTGCCGCAGACCATCGGCGATGTGGTGCTGCTCGATGCCCTGAGCCAGTTGAAGGCCCTCTACCCGCAGTTGCAGACCTCGGTGGCCACCGGTTGGGGCAGCCACCTGCTGGGCAAGGTCGAGAACGGCGAGCTGGATGTGGTGGCCGCGTTGTTCCCTGCCGGCAAGGTGTTTCCCGAGGCGGTGGTGGGGCGTTCCCTGGCCAGCATGAACCTGGTGGTCGTGGCGGCCCGGGGCGAAGCGCGCAAGCGTTCCTGCAAGCTTGCCGATTGCTACCAGCGCGGCTGGGTACTCAATCCCGATGGCTGTGGTTTCCGCGCTGGCCTGCAACGGGCCCTGAGTGCCCAGGGCCTGTCGCTGCAGATCAACCTGGAGACCTTCGGCACCGAGCTGCAACTGGGGTTGATCGCCAATGGCCTGGGGTATGGCCTGGTGCCGCTGCCCTTGCTGGAGAACAGCAGCCATCGGGACAAGCTGGAGATCGTGCCGGTCAGCGATTTCAAGCCGGTGATCGACCTGTGGCTGATCCATCCGCGCTTCCTCGGCAACCTCCAGGAGCCGGTGAGCATGTTCGGTGAAATGGTGGCTGCCCGTGTCGGCCCGTCACCGTCCTGAACGGCGCGGACAGTTCGCTGGTATGCAAGTTAATTGCATATCTCAAGTGCTAGTGAATGCAATTTTTGTATATTAATTTAGAACCAAAACGAATTTCACGGACGTTTTTTATGTAGTTAGCATGGGCTTCGAACGCGCTGAAATAGGGATGTTGAAATGCCTGCGCAAGCCCCGCTCAAAGTCTCCGGCCATTGGCCTGCCAGCCCTGGATATCGGGCCCTGGTGCAACTGCTGCTACGCCTGGCCAGCCCGTTGCTGCTGCTCGTGTTGTGGGAATTGGCCGCGCGCACCGGGTTGCTGCCGGCGCGGGTCATCGCCGCCCCCAGCACCATCGGTGCCACCCTGTGGCAGATGCTGGGCAGTGGTGAGCTGGGTGGGCATCTGTGGGTGTCCCTCAAGCGCGCCTTCGCCGGCCTGGCCATCGGCGTCAGCCTCGGTACGCTGCTTGCCCTGTTGGCCGGCCTGTCGCGCGGTGGCGAGCTGGCCATCGACTCGCCGATGCAGATGCTGCGCACCTTGCCGTTCCTGGCCATCGTGCCGCTGTTCATCCTCTGGTTCGGAGTCGGCGAGGCGCCCAAGATCGCCCTGATCGCCCTGGGCACCACCTTTCCCATCTACCTCACGCTGTTCTCCGGCATCCGCAGCCTCGATCCCAAGCTGCTGGAGGCCGCGACCCTGCTGGGCCTCAAGCGCTGGGAACGGATCGTCCACGTGATCCTGCCCGGGGCCCTGCCGGCGTTCTTCGTCGGCCTGCGCTACGCCTTCGGCATCAGCTGGCTGGGCCTGGTAGTGGTGGAGCAGATCAACGCCAGCGCCGGCATCGGCTACTTGGTCAATGACGCCCGGGACTTCATGCGCACCGACGTGATCGTGATCTGCCTGCTGGTCTACAGCGTGCTCGGCCTGGGCATCGATGCCCTGGTACGCGGCCTTGAAGGTTTCGCCCTGGCCTGGCGGCCGACTTTCATCAGGAGTTGAGCCATGCAGCTGTCATCTTCGCCACCGGGCCCGACCGCAGCGGGCCATTTGCCGGCCGCTGTCGAAGGCCGTGGCATCACCCGGCGCTTCGCCGGGCAAGCGGTGCTCGACGAACTGGACCTGGACATCGCCCCGGGAGAGTTCGTCGCCTTGCTGGGCCGCAGCGGCTCGGGCAAGACCACCTTGCTGCGCGCCCTGGCCGGGCTGGAGCCCATCGACGCCGGGCGCTTGCAGGTACCGACGGCCATGGCCGCGGTGTTCCAGGAGCCACGCTTGATGCCCTGGAAGCGCGTTTGGCGCAACGTCGCCCTCGGCGTACGGGGCGAGCAGGTGCGCCAGCGGGCCCAGGCGGCGCTGGAGGAGGTGGGCCTGGCCCATCGGTTGCAGGCCTGGCCCGGCACCTTGTCCGGTGGCGAGGCCCAGCGCGTGGCCCTGGCCCGGGCCCTGGTGCGCGAGCCGCAGCTATTGTTGCTGGACGAACCCTTTGCCGCCCTCGACGCGCTGACGCGGATCCGCATGCATCGGTTGATCATCCGCCTGTGGCAGGCCCATGCCCCGGCGGTGTTGCTGGTGACCCACGATGTCGATGAAGCCCTGCTGTTGGCCGACCGCGTGCTGGTGCTGGCCAACGGGCGCATTGCCGAGCAACTGCCGATCCGCCTGCCGCGCCCGCGCCAGGCTGGCCTTCCCGGGTTCCAGCAACTGCGTGGGCGGTTGCTGCAATTACTGGGCGTCGAAACCGAGGCCGAGCCGGCCCCCCTTGTTGCCCCACCCCTGAGCAGGATTGCCAGCCGATGAGCCTTTGCACTGAACAAACCATCGCCACTGCGGCGCCCCTTGAGCTGGACTCCGTGGCGTTCGCCGACCTGCTGCAGCAGTTGAGCGAGGAGTTTGCCGCCACGGCGGCCCACTATGATCGCCACGGCGAGTTTCCCCATGCCAACCTGCAACGCCTGCACCAGCATGGCTTGCTGGCCTTGACCGTACCCCGGGCCCTGGGCGGCAGCGAGGCGACCCTGGCCCAGGCGCGGCGGGTGATCGGCGCCGTGGCCCAGGGCGAACCGTCCACCGCCCTGGTCCTGGTGATGCAGTATTTGCAGCACACGCGCCTGCAGCAGAACACCGCCTGGCCCCTGCACCTGCGCCAGCAAGTAGCCCGCGAAGCGGTGCAGGACGGGGCGTTGATCAATGCGTTGCGGGTCGAGCCGGACCTGGGCACTCCCGCTCGCGGCGGCCTGCCGGCGACCCTGGCGCGGCGGGTCGAGGGTGGCTGGTTGCTCAGCGGTCGCAAGATCTACTCCACCGGCATTCCCGGGCTGACCTGGCTGGCGGTGTGGGCCCGCAGCGACGAGCCCGAGCCCCGCGTGGGCACCTGGCTGGTGCACCGCGACAGCCCGGGCATCCGCATCGAGGAAACCTGGGACCACTTGGGCATGCGCGCCACCGGCAGCCACGACGTGATCTTCGACGAGGTGTTCGTGCCCCTGGAGCAGGCGGTGGACATCCAGCCGGCCAACGTCCCGCGACCTTCGGAACTGGACAGCAAGGGCGTGCTCTGGCTGGCGGTCTTGCTGTCGGCGATCTACGACGGGGTGGCCCGCGCCGCCCGCGACTGGTTGCTGGGCTGGCTGGCCCAGCGGGCCCCGGCCAACCTCGGCGCGCCGCTGTCGAGCCTGCCGCGTTTCCAGGAACTGATCGGGCGTATCGATGCCTTGTTGCTGAACAACCGGGTACTGCTCGACGCCGCCGCCGAAGGGCGCATCGCCGCCAGCGAGGCCACCCAGGTCAAGTACCTGGTCACCAGTAACGCCATCAGTGCGGTGGAACTGGGGATCGAGGCCATCGGCAACCCGGGGCTGGCCCGCGGCAATCCCATCGAGCGCCACTATCGCGATGTGCTGTGCAGCCGTATCCATACGCCGCAGAACGACGCCATCCTCGGCGCGGTGGGGCGTGCCGCGTTCGCCTTGCCCAGCCGTGGAGCCCAGGTGTGACGCGCATCGCCAGCCAGCTCGACGCCGCCTTCAACCGGCAGTTGCGCCAGTGGCTGCCCGGGATCGAGGTGCTGGACCTGCCCCGGGGCATTCCCGTCGGCTTGCCCACGGATATCCAGGTGCTGCTGGCCGCGCCCCATGCCGATTTTCGCGACGCGGCGCAGCCACCGGCCGGCTGGCCCTTCGGCCTGGGTTTCGTGCAACTGGCCAGTTCCGGCCTGGATTACTTCCCACGCTGGCTGTTCGAGCACCTGCCGGTGGCCAGTGCCCGGGGCTGCACTGCGTCCAGCATCGCCGAGTTCGTCCTGGCGGCGATCTTCGCCGCCGCCAAGGGGTTGCCCCAGGTGTGGGTCGAGCGTGCCGAACATTGGCAGCAACGACCGCTGGCGGCGGTGGCCGGTAGCACCCTGGGCTTGTTCGGTTTTGGCAGCATTGCCCGGGAACTGGCGCCCAAGGCCCTGGCGCTGGGCATGCGGGTGCTGGCCCTGCGGCGTTCGCCGCAGCCTTTGCAGGTGCCCGGGGTGGAGTCGGTGAGCGACCTGGGGCAACTGTTTTCCCGCGCCGACCACCTGTTGCTGGCGGTGCCGCTGACCGAGCAGACCCGCCAGGTGGTCGACGCCGATGTGCTGGCCATGGCCAAGCCGGGGCTGCACCTGATCAATATCGCCCGGGGCGCGCTGATCGATCAGCCGGCGCTGCTCAAGGCCCTGGACAGCGGGCGCATCGGCCTGGCCAGCCTGGACGTGGCCGATCCCGAGCCGTTGCCCGAGGGGCATCCGTTCTACCGCCATCCACGGATTCACCTGTCGCCGCACACCTCGGCCAACTCGCCCGGGGTCTACCTGAATATCGCCCGGCTGCTGGAGCGCAACCTCCGGCGCTGGGGCGATGGTTTGTCCCTGGAGAATCCGGTGCAGATCCAGCGTGGCTACTAGCGTGCGGGGCCTAGGTCTTCCGGTGATCGCCAGGCAAGGCCCTGCGGGCCTTTTCGCAGCCTCGCGGGCTCGGCAGCGGCGCCCCTGCCGGTTTGTGTAGCCGCTGCCGAAGGCTGCGTAGCAGACGCGGGGATCTTGAGACCGCAGAAGGGCAGGCGGGAGCCGGGTGTTCATGAGCATTTCAAGGAGAGTGGATATGACCGCACATTTTCGTCCCGCGGTGTATGACTTGCCCCGCGATGGGCATACGGTTTTTCGCTGGGAGCACCCGCCGCGCCAAGCCAGCGTCGAGCTCGAGCGATTGCAACGCAAGCAGAGCCTGGCGGCGGCGTTCCGGGTTTTCGCCCGGTTGGGTTTCGACATGGGTGGGGCCGGGCATATCACGGTGCGCGACCCGGAGCACCCGGAGCATTTCTGGGTCAACCCGGTGGGGGTGTATTTCGGCCATGTACGGGTTTCCGACCTGTTGCTGGTGGACCCCGACGGCGCCATCGTCGAAGGCGAGGGCGCGTTGAATCTTGCAGCCTTCGCCATTCATGCGGCGCTGCACCAGGCCCATCCCGAGGTGGTGGCCGCCGCCCATGCCCACTCGTTGCACGGCAAGGCCTGGTCCAGCCTGGGTCGCTTGCTGGACCCGCTGACCCAGGACGCCTGCGCCTTCTATGAGCGGCACGCGCTGTTCGACAACTTCTCCGGGGTGGTGCTGGAGGCCAGCGAAGGGGCGCGGATCGCCGCCGCCTTGCATGGGCACAAGGCGCTGATCCTGCAGAACCATGGCCTGCTCACGGTGGGCGAGACCGTCGAGGCGGCGGCCTGGCGCTTCATCGCCATGGATAACGCCGCCCAGGCCCAGCTGCTGGCGGAGGCTGCCGGTACGCCACGGCCCATTCCCCATGAAGTGGCCCGCCACACGGCGCGCCAGGTGGGCACCGAGTTCGGCGGCTGGTTCAGTTTCCAGCCCTACCGCGAGCGCATCCTGCGCGAAGAAGCGGATTTTCTCGATTGAGGACAGCCAGCATGCAGCGTCGTCGTTTCCTGCAACTCTCGGCCCTTGCCGGCCTGGTCGGCGCCTTGCCGCGCCTGGGCCTGGGAGCCGCCACCGACTGGTCCGGGGTCACCCTGAACGTCGCCACCTATAAGGGCGCGGCCCCGAGCTTCTTTACCCAGGCGGGTATCGAACCACCCCCTTACCAGGTCAAGTACGCCGAGTTCACCGGCGGCAACCTGAGCTTCGAGGCCCTGGTCAGCGGCACCCTGGACATCTCGCCAATGAGCGAGATCCCGCCGATCTTCGGCATCAAGAACCAGGCCCCGGTGAAGCTGATCGCAGTGCTCACCGGCGACGTCAACAACCAGGCCTTCATCGTGCCCAAGGGCTCCAGCGTCCAGTCCATCGCCGAGCTCAAGGGCAAGCGCGTCGGCTACATCCGTTCCACCAGCTCTCACTATTTCCTGCTCAAGGCGCTGAAGGAGCAGGGACTGGGCTTCGCCGACATCGTGCCCATGGCCCTGACCCCGCAGGATGGTTTTGCCGCGTTCCAGAACGGCGCCCTGGATGCCTGGGTCAGCTTCGGCTACTTCATCCAGCTGGCCGAGCTGCGTGCCGGGGCCAGGGTGCTCAAGACCGGGCAAGGCTACCTGTCGGGCAACTACGTGATCGCCGCCAACCAGCAGAGCATCGCCGACCCGCGCAAGCATGCGGCGATCACCGACTACATCCTGCGCGAGTACCGTTCCTGGCAGTGGATCGCCAGCCACCCCGAGGAGTGGGCGACCCGCAGCGCGCAGATCCTCGGCATGCCCCGGGAAGTGTTCCTGGCCCAATACCGCGCCCAGAGCGGCCCGCGCTTGCTGCAACCGGTGGACGATGCGGCGGTGAAGTCCCAGCAGGACGTGGCCGATCTGTTCTACGAGGCCGGGGTGTTGCCCCAGCCGCTGGATGTTTCCGGCCTCTGGGACCGCAGCTTCCATTGGGGCTGAGGGCCCGGCGTGTTTTTCCAACCGGCCCTGGAGGCCCCATGCTGCGCCGATCCTTGCTGACCCTGGCCCTGGCCAGCCCGTGGGCGCTGGCCCAGGAGCCCGCCGCGGCCCTGCACCAACGCCTGACCGTACTCGACAGCCACCTCGACACCCCGATGCAACTGGCCCGGCCGGGGTGGGACATCCGCCAGCGCCATCGCTACCAGGACGACCTGTCCCAGGTCGATCTGCCACGGATGCGCGAGGGCGGCCTGGATGGCGGCTTCTGGGCGATCTTCACGCCCCAGGGGCCGCTCGATGCCGAAGGCCGGACCCAGGCCAGCGAGCACGGCCTGGCGGTGTTGACCCGAATCCGCGACCTGGTGGCCGCCCATCCCCAGGACTTCGCCCTGGCCCTGCGCGCCGAGGATGTGTCGGCCATCGTCGGCCGTGGCCAGCGCGTGGTGTTCATCAGCATGGAGAACGCCGAGCCCCTGGCGGCCGATCCCCAGCGGCTGCTCACCTACCATCGCCTGGGCCTGCGCATGCTGGGGCTGGTGCATTCGGCCAACAACGATTTCGCCGATTCGGCCACCGCCTTGCCGCAATGGCGGGGCCTGAGCCCCGCCGGGCGCGAACTGGTGAGCGCGGCCAATCGCCTGGGCATCCTGCTGGATGTGTCCCATGCCTCGGACCAGGTATTCGACCAGGTGCTGGCCCTGTCCACGGCGCCGATCATCGCCTCTCATTCCAGCAGCAGGGCCATTACCCAGCATCCACGTAACCTGGATGACCAGCGCTTGCGCCAGCTGGCGGCCAAGGGTGGGGTGGTGCAGGTCAACAGTTTCCCCAGCGACCTGATCGACGCCGTCCCCAACCCCGAGCGTGCCAAGGCCCTGGGGCCGCTGTACCGCGAGTTTCGCTTGGCCGCCAGCCTCAGCCCCGGACAAGTGGCGGACCTGGCCGAACGCATCCGCCAGGTCGAGGCCCGTTACCCGCAACCCAGGGCGACCCTCGACGACTACATGAAGCACCTGCTGCATATCCTCGACGTGGTGGGGCCTGAGCATGTGGGCATCGGCGCTGACTGGGATGGCGGTGGCGGGGTCGAGGGGCTGGAGGATGTGGCGCAACTGCCACGCATCAGCGAACGCCTGCTGGCGGCGGGCTACAACGAAGCCGACCTGGCGAAGATCTGGGGCGGTAATTTGTTGCGGGTGCTGGCAGCAGCCCAGGCCAAGGCAGTTGCGGATAACTGAGCCCAGGTCAGGCCAGGTGAAAGGCTTGTCTGATTCGCTGGAGCACGGCGGGCAGTTCTTCGTTCAGGCCAAGGGTTGCCGGCTCAATCGACTGTTCAGCCAGCAGCGCCAGGCACCGGCTCAATTCCTCGGCGATGGCTTGGGGCAATACTATCGATCGGGGGGCCAGCAGCACCGAAAGGCTGAGAATGTCATTGCGATGCTTGCGAATATTCCTGCTATCGACACTTTCACCGTTGCTCTGTTGCTGGGTCAGGTTCAGCCAGGCATGAGCCTTGAGTGGGATCAGGCGATCGGCCCCGATGTGGCTGATGAAGTCGGTTTGCTGTATGCCGCCCAGCAGGAAGTCGTAGTAACGGTCGTCGAGCAGGATGGCGGACAGGCCCGATACGGCTTCTTCGACGGGAAGCGGGCTCAAGGTTGCCCCCTCGGCGAGGTCGATTCCACTGGGGCTGCGTGAGAAAAGTTCGAGCTGCGCTGGAAAGCTGTCGTCTTGCGGTGTGGTGAAGCGATAGAAGACCGGCCTGTCGTTACGTTGCCTGATCCGATAACCACCATGCCGCACAAAGTCCCAGAAGCCGGCGGCGAAGGAGCTGTCCAGGGCCTCGACGATCAGCACGATGTCCAGATCCCTGGTGGCCCTGAATGCCTGGCCGGCTTCCTCCATGCTCAGGTAGGCGGCTACCCCGCCGATCAGCACATAGCGATCGCTGTAGTCGGCAAAGAACTCTCGAAAGCGCTCCAGCCCCCTCACCATTGCATGTCTTCCTCCAGTTGGCCCAGGGCGATCTGGATCCGTTCATCCTTGCTCTCCTGCAGGCTCAGGAGCAGCGAGAAAGGATCGACCCAAGGCTTGGCCCACGCATAGATCGTGGGTTCGTAGGTCCAGATTTCCAGCGCGCAGACTGCTTCGTCCCGAGCGACTTCGATGATCGTCGCGTCGATGCCCTGGAGCCTGGCCAGGGTTTCACTCGAGCAGGCATAGATCGGCAACCGGGGGGCGACCAACAGTGTCTGGCCTGCCAGGGCCGATTCGCCCGCGAGCAGCAAAGGTTGCCCATCGAGCTGCGGGACCGTGTTCAGCCACAGGGTTCTCCTGGTCGGGGAACGCATGTGTTTCCTGGCGTTGCGCCAGAGCTGGCGGGCAGGAGTATGGATCTCGATGTGTTGCTGGCGATCTGCGCCCAGCGTGACCAGATCCAGACTCTTGAGCTCCTTCACTGCCCGCGAGATGGTCATCTTGGAGTATTTGAACGGTTGGCCCAGGGTCGCCTGGGAGAGCTGCAGGGAGGATGTGCAGTTGTTCATCAGCAGGTGAATCAGCATGGCTTGGGTCGCCGGGCTCAGGTGTTCGATCTTTTCCTGACGGGCCCGGAAGTATTCCCGCAGATCCAGGCCCAGCTCGGGAATGAACAGCTGGTTGCCTGGCACGATGAACTGCACGCCTGCTTCGATTAGCCGCTTGCGTTCATAGGAGGCCAGTGCGGGCGCCACCAGCAGCAGTGGTGCATCGGTCAGCTTGCGCAGGGCCTGCAGGTGTTTCTTGATATCGGGAAGGCTGATGGACACCTGCTGGTTTTGCATGAGCACGATACAGGCCTGCCCCAGCAGCTTCATCTCCAGGCAGGAATAGGTACTGGTCAGGTAATGGGGGAGTTTGGCGGCGTGGGACCAGGTAGCGAATGTTGGCCGGTCGCCTAGCACGGTTTCGATATAGGCGGCCAACAGCAGCAGATCTGCTTCGATTGGCTGGAAATCTTGAGTCATGACTCATCCTTTGTAACTATTTTTTTGAACGGTATCATTGAAAATGTTACTGTTCAATAATTATGTTATAGGTGTAGACGAGTGGAGCCAGGCTAGTCTTTTCCACGCAGTGCACTGAGGCTATGCAGTGGTGAATATTTATGCGTGTGACGCAGTTCATAATCGCTTGAATATGAAACAAAGTAATATTTGCATATGCTTAAAATGTATTTCTCTTATTAAATAAGCGCCCCTAGGATGGCTTTCCATAGACCCAAGTGACTGCACAAGTCGCCGGGCTATAACCGAACGTACTATCCATCCGCAGCAGGGAGCGCTGGCATGCCACTGACCAGAAGACAATTGATCGCCCGTATCGCCGCGGTTGGCGGCGTCCAGGCGGCGAGCGCGGTCATGGGCTTGTTCGGCATGGCGGGCCATGCCGAGGCGGTCGAGGAAAACTACGCCTCGTTGCCGGCCATACCGGTGGGCAAGGGCGCCAGGGTGGTGGTGATCGGTGCCGGGATCGGCGGCCTGGTCAGTGCCTATGAGCTGCACAAGGCCGGGTTCAAGGTAACCTTGCTCGAGGCCCGCGACCGGGTCGGCGGGCGCAACTGGACGGTGCGCGGCGGCGATCGGGTGGAGTACAGCGATGGCAGCGTGCAAGTGGCGCGCTTCGATCCGGGCTTCTACCTCAATGCCGGCGCCGGGCGCCTGCCCAGTCACCACCAATTGATGCTCGGCTACTGCCGCGAGCTGGGGGTGGAACTGGAGGTACTGGTCAACACCAGCCGCAATGCCTTGGTCCGCCCTGACTTGAACCAGCCGGCGCTGCAGATCCGCCAGGCGGTCAATGACAGCCGCGGGCATTTTTCCGCACTGCTGGCCAAGGCGGTCAACCGCCACGCCCTGGACCAGGAACTGAGCGCGGCGGATCGCGACAACCTGCTGAGCTTCCTCAAGACCTGGGGCGACCTGTCGGACAAGCTCGAGTACCTGGGGTCGGCCCGCTCCGGCTACAAGGTCTGGCCCGGGGCCGGCGACCAGTTGGCGCAGAAGAACGATCCGCTGCCCTTGCAGACCCTGCTCAACCCGGCGCTGACCACGGCGCTGATGATCGACGAATACCCGGAGTTTTCGCCCACCATGTTCCAGCCGGTGGGCGGCATGGACCGCATCCCCCAGGCCTTTGCCCGGCACTTGAAGGGGCAACTGCGGCTGCACAGCGAGGTGCGCTCGATCAGCAACCGCCAGGACAGCGTCGAGGTGACCTACCTGGACCGGCGCACCGGCCGCAGCCAGCGCCTGGTGGCCGACTATGCGATCAGCTCCTTGCCCTTGCCGCTGTTGGCCCGGGTCGAGAACAACTTCAGCGCACCGGTGCGCCAGGCCATCGCCGCCGTGCAGTTCGGCTACGCCAACAAGGTGGCCTGGCAGTCGCGGCGCTTCTGGGAGAGCCAGTACCAGATCTACGGCGGGCTGTCCTTCATCAACCAGGAGGCCTCGGGGCTGTGGTATCCCAGTGGCGGCTTCAACCAGCCCGAAGGGGTGCTGGTGGCGGCCTATAACAATGGCGAGACCGCGCGCAAATTCGGCGAGAAGAGCCTGGCCCAGCAAATCGAGATCTCCCGCCAGGCAGTGGAGCTGCTGCACCCGGGCCATAGCCATGAACTGCGCCATCCGCTGGTGATCGCCTGGAGCCGGATTCCCTACAACTTCGGGCCCTGGATCAGCCATGAAGTGGTCGAGCCGGACTACAGCCTGCTCAACCAGCCCCAGGGCCGGGTCTACCTGACCAGCGACGGCCTGGCCCACAGCGGCGTGGGGATCTGGCAGGAGGCCGCCGCCGGCGCCGCCCGCCGGGTGGTGCGGCAACTGTTCCAGCGGGCGCAAGGCGCATCGCTACAACAAACGGCCTGAACCGGCCGAACATTCATAAAAACAGCGGTAACCCATGCCGGGTAGCGGACCTCCGAGGCTGGCAACCACAACCTTGGGAGCGTCTTTGCATGTCTTTGAAAAATACCGTCGTAGGGCTGGGGCTGCTGTTCGCTGCCGCCAATGGCTGGGCCGCAGGAATCCAGCGCATACCGTCCACCTATCCCAATTCGCCGATCCTGCAGGCCGTGACCCTGCCGGCCAATAGCGAGGTGACCTACCTGTCCGGCCTGCTGCCGGACCCGGTGGACCCCAAGGCCGCCAAGGAGCAGATCCACGCGGTGGGCAATACCGAGGCCCAGGCGCGGGTGGTGCTGGGCAAGGTGCAGGCGATCCTCGCCAGCCGGGGCTTGGGCCTGGGCGATGTGGTGCAGTTGCGCATCTACCTGGTGGGCGATCCGGCGCTGGGCGGCAAGCTGGATTTCGATGGCCTGCAAACCGCCTTCCGCGAGTTCTTCGGGACCCAGGAGCAGCCGTTCAAGCCAGCCCGGACCACGGTGCAAGTGGCGGGGCTGGTCCTGCCCGGCGCCTTGATCGAAGTCGAAACCGTTGCCGCCCGAGTGCGTTGAGCATTCTTCGAAAGGATCTGAAGTCATGGGTATTTCCTTGCATAAAATCGCCCTGGGCGCCGCCCCCCTGGGTCTCGGACTGCTGGGCCTGGCCCCGGCGCAACAGGTGCTGGCCGCCGACGAGACCCTGGGCACCGTGGTGGTCACCGGAGTGCGCGGCAGCCAGCAGCGCACGGTCACCGACAGCCCGGCGCCGATCGACGTGATCGACAGCGAGCAACTGCGCAGCATTGGCCAGAACGGCCTGAAAGAGATGCTCGGACGGCTGCTGCCGTCGTTCAACGTGCCCACCATCAACGGTGGCGGCACCGCGTTCCTGGTGCGTGGGGTGAGCATGCGCGGCCTGGGCGGCGACCAGGTGCTGGTGCTGATCAACGGCAAGCGCCGGCACAACTCGGCGCTGATCAACAACGGTGCCCGGGTCGGCAATGCCTCGGTGCCGGTGGACCTGGACCTGATCCCCACCGCCGCCATCGAACGTATCGAGGTGCTGCGCGATGGCGCGGCGGCCCAGTACGGCTCCGACGCCATCGCCGGGGTGATCAACATCATCCTCAAGCGCAATGCCGAGGGCCTGACCTCCGACACCAGCCTGGGCCAGTACTACGACGGCGACGGCACCACCGGCCACGAGGCCTTCAACTGGGGCAACAAGCTGGGGGACAACGGCGGGTTCATCAACCTGTCCTGGGACGCCAAGCTCCAGGAACCCTACGAGCGTTCCAGCGCCGCCAGCGGCCAGCTGTATTTCAAGCAGCCCGATGGCTCGCCCGACCCCAGGGAAAGCCATCGCCAGGGCTGGGGCACCGAGTACGGCCTGGGGCGTGACCGCACCACCAGCCTGGCCTACAACGCCGAGCTGCCCCTGGAGGACGACCTCAAGCTGTATTCGTTCTCCACCTTGAGCTACCGCAACAGCAACAAGAACCTGGGGCACCGCAAGCCCACCGACATCACCAGCCTGGCCGGGGTGCCCAACGCCCCGTACCCTAACGGTGGCCAGGCCCGCCGGGAAATCCGCGAGACCGATTTCCAGGTCGCCGGCGGCGCCAAGGGCCTGTTGGGCGGCTGGGACTGGGACCTGTCCAGCACCTATGGCAAGGACCGTGGGGTGCTGGACACGGCCAACAACCTGAACATTTCCAACGGTCCCTACAGCCAGCACGACTTCCACCTGGGCAACCTGGTGTTCGACCAGTGGACCAACAACCTGGATTTTTCCCGGGCCCTGGACATCGGCTGGAGCAGCCCGCTGGAGACGTCCTTTGGCGTGGAGTACCGCTGGGAGAAGTACGCGCTGGAGGAGGGCGAGGCCAACTCCTATAACCAGGGCAGCTACATTCCCGCCACCGGGCCTTTCGCCGGTGTGGTGCCCGACCCGGGGCTGTTCTCGGTCAACGGCACCACCCCCGAGGATGCCTACAGCCTCAAGCGGCATAGCGAGGCGGCCTATATCGACCTGGGCCTGAACATCACCCCCGACTGGTACGTGGGGGCGGCGGCGCGCTACGAGAAGTACAACCTCGGGGTGGGCGACACCACCAGCGGCAAGCTCACCACCCGCTACGAATTCCTGCCCGGCTACGCGGTACGGGCGGCGGTGAGCAACGGCTTTCGCGCACCGTCCCTGGCCCAGAGCGTATTCTCCACCACCAGTACCGTGACCCAGTTCGGCGCCGCCGGCACCACCACCTCGGTGCGCACCAAGCAGATGCGTCCCAACTCGCCCGAGGCCATCGCCCTGGGCGCCAAGGACCTGGAGCCGGAAACCTCGCGCAACTACAGCCTGGGCTTTACCGCCGAGCCCACCGAGCGCCTGCGCCTGACCGCCGACTTCTACCTGATCGACATCGACAAGCGCATCCTCCAGACCGGCATCCTCAAGGGCCCGGCGGTGTCGCAGATCCTGGTGGAGAACGGCCTGTCGCCCAACCTTGCCGGGCAGTACTACACCAACGCCGCGGACACCCGGACCAAGGGCGTGGATGTGGTGGCCGACTACAGCCAGTCGTTCGGTGAGTACGGCACGGCCAAGTGGAGCATCGCCTACAACCACAACAAGACCACCATTCGCGACCTGGCCGACACCCCGGCGGCGCTGTCGCGGCTGGGGGCCGGTTATGTGCTGTTCGACCGCCAGCAACAGATCGACCTGACCCAGTCCACGCCCAAGGACAAATGGATCCTGTCCACCAACTACAAGGTCGGCGACTGGACCACCAACCTGCAGCTGACCCGTTTTGGCGAATACACCGAAGGCTCGAACATCCCGGCCAACGACCGGACCTACAGCGCCAAGTGGATCACCGACCTGGACGTGGCCTACGACGTGACCCAGAACCTCACGGTGGCGGTGGGGGCCAACAACCTGTTCGATGTCTACCCGGACAAGATCGGCCTCAAGGCCTGGGCCGGCACCTACGAGTACGGGATGTTCTCGCCCTACGGCCTGGGTGGCGGCTATTACTACAGCCGTGTCAGCCTGGCGTTCTGAGTGATGGCCGAACCTACCGGCAAGTCTTGGCGCCAGCGCTTGGGCCCAGTGATCGCGCTATGCGGCGGCTTGCTGCTCGGCGCCCAGGCCCTGGCCGAACCGACGCTGCGGGTCTCCAGCCAGAAGCAGTCGCTGAAGATCCTGCTGCAAGCGGCTGGAGAGCTGGAGCAGGTGCCGTACCCCATCGAGTTCGCCTCGTTCGCTGCCGCCGCGCCCACCGCCGAGGCCCTGGCCGCCGGGGCGGTGGACATCGGCAGCCTGGGAGATGCGCCGTTCGTGTTCGCCGCCGCGGCTGGGGCGCCGCTCAAGACCGTGGGGGTGATCAAGCTCAAGGTCACCCCCACGGCCGTGGCGGTCGTGGTCAGGGATGACTCGCCATTGCAGGACGCCGCCAGCCTCAAGGGTCGGCGCATCACCACCACCCGCGGGTCCATCGGCCATTTCCTGGCGCTGGCGGCCTTGCGCTCGGTGGGCCTGCATGGCAGCGATGCGCAGTTCGTCTTTCTCCAGCCCGCCGAGTCCCGCAGCCTCTTGAGCAACGGCCAGGCCGACGCCTGGGCGACCTGGGACCCCTACACCAGCATGGTGCAGCTGGAGGGTGGCACCCGGGTGCTGGTCAGCGGCGCGGGGTTGTTCGCCGGGCATATGCTGCTGGTGGCCAACGACCAGGCGATTGCCGAAAAAACTGCGCAGATCGCCGATTTCCTGCGTCGCCTGGGGCGTGCCTATGCCTGGGCCAACCAGCACCAGGAGGCGTTCTCGCGGATCCAGGCCGGCTATAGCGGACTGCCGGTGGAGGTGCACCTGCGTTCCAACCGTTATGCCGAACCCCGGCGTATCGCCGTGGGGCCGCCGGTGGTGGAAGACCTGCAACGCACCGCCGATCTGTATCGGGAGGAGGGCATCATCCAGAAGTCTTTCGAGGCCTCGGCCCACATCGATCGGCAGTTCAATGAAGTTGAATGAACGATGGCGGTTTGATTAATAAAGCTCAGGAGGAAAGAGTAACTAACCAATTAAAGATGTCAGTCTTTCAAGTTAACTATCAGTGAATTTAATACTTGTCCCGCAGCCTGTTAAAGCGGCCTGTGATGGCCGGTATTTGCCTGATTTTCGATACATTTTTAAGTTTGGATATTAGAGGTAAAGGGTATTTCACAAGCCTTGGGCGACTGCCTAAGGTGGCCTTGCAACAAATTATTACCTTCCATCCAGATGCACTTCATCGCTACTTCCAGGGAATAAGGGAGCTTGCATGTTCACAGTCACTACTGCCGACAAACTTGAAGCGCGGCACATTATCGATGTGGTGGAAAAACGCTCTTACGGCGTCCAGCTCAAAGGTTTCTGTCCGCCGGATACCTTGCAGGTGGCGCGCGACCACCTGTACCAGCAGGACCTGCGCAGTGCCTTCAGCCAGCAGCAGGAGTTCGTGCGCATCGGCAAGGCCTATATCGAGATCCAGGATGAGCAGAGCCGGGCCGAATACCACGCCCTGGCGCTGCCCAACATCCGCAAGATCCGCAACCTGTTCCGCCCGCTGGCCTCGCCCATCGATGAGCTGCGCTTGCTGCTGGACGAGGTCTGGCCCCGGGGGGCGCACCTTTTGCAAGTGGACGGGCAGAAGTGCTTTGTCGGTATCGCCCGTTTCCAGGGCTCGGGAGTCGATCTCACGCCCCATACCGACAAGCTCGAGCGCAATGCGCCAGAGGGCCACAGCCCGCCGTTGCTGACCCAGCTGTCGACCAATATCTACCTGGAGATTCCCGAGGACGGTGGCGAGCTGGAGATCTGGGGCATCGAGCCGGACGAACAGGAATACGACCGCCTGCGCGGCGAACGGGCCTACGGTATCGAACGCCATCTGCTGCCGCCGCCGGACTTCGTGGTCAAGCCCGAGCCCGGCGACCTGATCCTGCTCAACCCGCGGCTGATCCACGCGGTGCGCCCCTCGGCCACCAGCACCCGGGTCACCCTCGGGGTCTTCATCGGTTATTACGGCGAACAACAACCTTTGGCCTACTGGAGCTGAATTCATGAGCAAGGTGCAGGAAATCAACCTCAAGGCCTATTTCAACAAGGGCGGCGAAGAGCATCAGTTCGAGGGCAAGCGGGTGGTACTGGCGGTCAGCGTCGGCCAGGAGTACCACGAGGACCAGAAGCTGCGCTCGACCATCCACCTGATCAACCAGTCCGGCTTCAGCCACGTCAAGGTGGTGGTGGCCGACACCCTGCAGCGCCACAACAAGCATGGCCAGTCGCCGGGGGAGGCCTTGTCGGCGGCGATCCGCGATGGCGATGCCTGGCTGGCGCGCAACCAGGCGATCCTCGATGGCCTGCGGGTGCCTTACCACATCACGCGCTGGAACCAGGAGCTGGCCAGCGATCGTTATGCCGAACTGCGCCAGCACCTCAACCAGGTCTACCAGCAACGGGCGGAATTGCGCGAGGCCATCGACAGCACCATCGGTGTGTTCATCGAGCGCTTGCGCCTGCGCGACGAACAGGCTGACCTGGAGCGGGCGGCGGCCCAGTGCCGGGAATACATCCTCGAGGAGATCCCGATCATCCTGCCGCTGTGGGCCGACGAGGGTTACCACTACGTGCTTTATCCGCAGCAGATGACCACGGCCATGGCCACCAGCCGCGACCTGCTGATCGAGCCCCACAGCCCGGACCGGGTGCGCTGGTTGCCGTTGAAGTTCAAGAAGCGCGGGATCCCGATCCCGTTCACCTTGCCCGGCGCCATTCACCCGAACTGGACCCGCGGCGCCATCGCCATCTGAGTCCGTGTTTTTTTCTGCCAATGGCCGTCGCCGTGGGGCACGGCCAACGGGATTTGTGAATTCAAGGAGTTTCCATGGGCGTTTTTGCGCAACAGCAACGCAAATGGTGGGCCTTGCTCGGAGTGAGCATCGCCAGTTTTCTCGGTTGTGTGGATTTCACCATCGTCAATACCGCGCTGCCGGCCTTGCAGGCCGACCTCGGGGCGGCGGTGGACAGCCTGCAGTGGGTGATCAACGGCTTCATCCTGGCGTTGTCCAGCTTCATGGTGCTGGTGGGGCGGCTGGCCGACCTGCACGGTCGCAAGCGGGTGCTGTTCATCGGCCTGAGCGTGTTCGGCCTGGCTTCGCTGGCGGCGGGCCTGGCCGGGCAGATCGATACCCTGATCGCGGCCCGGGTGCTCCAGGGACTGGCTTGCGCAGTGCTCTACACCGCCTCGGGCGCCATCGTCTCCGCCACCTTCGACAGTGCCGAGCAGGGCCGGGCCTTCGGCGTGCTGTTCGGGGTCAACGGCGTGGGCCTGGCGGCCGGGCCGGTATTGGGTGGGCTGATTACCAGCAGCTTCGGCTGGCAGTGGATCTTTTTGATCAATGTGCCGTTCGTGCTGCTGAGCCTGGGGATCTGCAGCTTCAGCGTCAGGGAGTCGCGAGCGGCGCAGGCCGGGGTCCGGCTCGACGGCTGGGGCGCCTTGCTGTTGCTGATCGGCCTGCCGAGCCTGGTGCTGGTGATCGTCCAGGGCGCGGCCTGGGGCTGGGGATCGCCGCCGGTGCTGGGCCTGGCCCTGTTGGCGCTGCTGGCCCTGAGTGGGTTCCTGGTGGTGGAGCGGCGGGTCGCGGCACCGATCATCGACCTCAAGCTGTTCGCCAACCGGCGTTTCGTCGCGGCAGTGGTGGCGAGCTTCAGCCTGGCGGTGTTCTATTGCGTGGCGTTCTTCGTCATGCCGCTGTACCTGGCGCAGATCCGTGGCGCCTCGGTGCAGGCCAGCGGCCTGTTGCTCTTGCCCACCACCCTGGGCGTGGCGTTGCTGTCGCCGCTGGTGGGGCGCCTGGTGGACCGCAAGGGGCCGGGGTTGCTGATCAAGGCCGGGCTGGCGCTGTTCATCCTGTCGGCGCTGTTGCAGGCCGGGTTCGAGCGCCAGACGTCGTTGCCCTACCTGCTGGGCGCCTTCGTGGTCATGGGCCTGGGTTGGGCGAGCATCCTCGGGCCATCGACGGTGCTGGGGATTTCCTCGGTGCCCCAGGAGGTGGGGTCGGTGGCCATGGGGTCGCTGATGACCTTGCACAATGTCGGCGGCGGTATCGGGCTGGCCCTGGGCGTCGGCTTGTTCCATCAGTTTGCCGCTACGCCGGCGGGCGATGCCCAAGCGGCCTTTCTCAACGGCTACCAGGTGGTGATGGGCTTCCTGGCATTGACCAGCCTGCTGGCCTGGAGCGCGGTGAGCCTGTTGCTGCGCGCCGCGGCTGTCCCGGCGCCGGTGGCGCAGGAGGAGGCCAGCCGTGGCTGAGCGTGGCGGGCAGATGGGGCTGGGGGCGTTTCTGTCCGGTTCCGGCGCCCATGGCGGCAGCTGGCGCCATCCCCTGGCGGATGCCGATGCGTCGTTGAATTTCGCGCGTTACCGCCACTACGCGCAAACCCTGGAGCGGGGCTGTTTCGATGCCCTGTTCCTCAACGACAACGTGGCGGTGGGCGAGCTCGACCCGCGGGTGCTGGCCCACAGTTCCTACAGCCTGCGCTGGGATCCCTTGACCCTGCTGCCGGCCCTGGCGGTGGTGACCCGGCATATCGGCCTGATCGCCACCGCCAGCACCTCCTACAACGAGCCGTACAACCTGGCGCGCAAGTTCGCCTCCCTGGATCACCTGAGCGGCGGGCGGGCCGGCTGGAACCTGGTGACCGGGCTGATCGGCGGCGAGAACTTCAACCATCCCCAGCCCCCCGACCATGACCTGCGCTACGAGCGGGCCGAGGAGTTCTTCGATGTGGCCAGCGGCCTGTGGGACAGCTGGGCCGATGATGCCTTTCCCCGGGACAAGGCCAGCGGCGTGTGGCTGCACCCGCACCGTATGCACCTGTTGCAGCACCGCGGCCGGCACTTCCAGGTCCAGGGCCCGCTGAATGCGCCAAGGCCGGTGCAGGGCTGGCCGGTGATCGCCCAGGCCGGCTCCTCGGGACCGGGGCGCGAGCTGGCGGCACGCTGCGCCGAACTGGTGTTCACCGCCCAGACCGACTTGGCCCAGGCCAAGGTTTTTTATGCCGAGCTCAAGGAACGGCTACCCCATTACGGGCGGCATGCCGGGCAGTTGAAGATCTTCCCGGGGATCGCTCCCACCGTGGGCCGCAGCCTCAACGAAGCCGAGGAGAAGTACCAGCAGTTGCAGGAGCTGCAGGATCCCCAGGCGCAGCTCAAGGCCTTGTCCTACTTGCTGGACCTGGGCATCGACCTGTCGCGCCTGGCGCTGCATGCGCCCGTGCCGTTGCCGGACGACGGCAGTTCCACCGAACGCCACCAGAGCCGGAGGCAACTGGTGGTGGAGCTGATTCGCCGGGAGCGGCCGACCGTGGCCCAGTTGCTGCGCAGCCTGTCCGCCAGTGGGCATAAGGTGCTGGTGGGCACCCCGGAGCAGATCGTCGATGAACTGGTTACCTGGTACCAGGAGTACGCCGCCGATGGCTTCAATGTGCTGTTCACCCACCTGCCGGGGGCCATCGACGACTTCGTCCGGCTGATCACCCCGCAATTGCAGCGGCGTGGCCTGTTTCGCCAGCGCTATACAGGGCGGACCTTGCGCGAGCACCTGGGGCTGGCGCGGGTGGAGAACCGTTTTTTCAGGGCAAGAGAACCTGGCTGAATCGTTGTGAGGAGCTTTACTCCGTAGGCGCGACACCTATCGATCAGCCAAGGAGCGACAGCATGTCTGGATGGTATGAGTTGAAGAAAAGCAGCAACGGCCAGTTTCGTTTCGTGCTCAAGGCCGCCAATGCCGAGGTGATCCTCACCAGCGAGCTGTACACCACCCGCGCGGCGGCGGAAAACGGCATCGCCTCGGTCCAGGCCAACAGCCCGCTGGACGAGCGCTACGAGCGCAAGAGCGCCAAGGACGGCAAACCCTATTTCAACCTCAAGGCTGCCAACCACCAGGTCATCGGCAGCAGCGAGTTGTATGCCTCGGAGGCGGCTCGGGACAAGGGCATCGCCAGCGTCAAGAACAATGGCCCGACCCACAACATCAAGGACCTGACGGCGGCCTAGCCAGCCACTGGGCCTGGTCGTCCATGGGACGGCCAGGGCACCGGATGCGGTTTCCTGGCGGCGGAATTTTGTCGACGAGCCCCAAGCGGTTTATCCTGCGCGGATCATCCGGCAGCGACGACCTGTCGAGCCAGGGTGAGGCTTTCGAACATTGTCCAAGGGAACTGCGACATCATGCTTCGTCCGTTGATTGTGCTGCTCGCGTTGTTGACGCTGGGCGGCTGCCAGGCCTGGCACAGTTTGCCTGCCGTGCAACTTGAGTCTGTGCGCGAATTGCCGGTGATCCACGTCAGCGGCATGGGCGACCTGGCGTCCGCGCCGCTGCGCGAGGCGCTGGTCCGGCGCGGGGCCTTTGCCGACGTGCAAAGGGGGCACGACCCCGAAGGCTACAACGTCATCGTCCTGGCCCAGAGCGATCTGGAGGACCAGCACAACCTGCCCCTGACCCTGCTCAGTGCCTGCACCCTGTTCATCGTGCCGGCACCGGTGAGCTGGAACAGCCAGATGATGTTCCACTTAAGCCGTGGCGATCGCCCATTGGCCAAGTACATGATCGACAACCGCACCCGGGCCTGGCGTGGGCTGTTCAATCCCGATGGCGGGCGCAACGAGCATCTGCAGCGCATCGCCGACGACTTCATCGCGCAGATGCGCAAGGACCCCAGCTGGCGCGAGTAGCGCCGTGGCACCCGGCATCAGGCCCGAGCGGTTCGCACCGTTCGGGCCTGATGCTTTCAGCGGCAGTTCAAGCCAGCTGGTGCAACAGCCCCTGCAATTGCTGGCGTGCGGCCTGGGCCAGGGGGAACACCGGCCGGCGCGGTTCGCCGGCGGCCAGGCCGGTGAGCTCCAGGCCGGCCTTGACCGTGGCTGGCAGGCCGCCCTTGAGAATGAACTCCAGCAGTGGCAATTGCCGGTAGAACAGGGTGCGGGCGCGCTCCAGGTCGTTGTCGCGCATCGCCTGGTAGAGGTCGAGGTTGAGCTGCGGGATCAGGTTCGCCGCCGCGGTGCACCAGCCCCGGGCGCCGGCGGCGAAGGCTTCCAGCGCCAGGGGGTTGCAGCCGTTGTAGAACGGCACCTGGCCTTCGCCGAGCAGTTGCAGTTTGTGCATGCGCTGGATATCGCCGGTGCTTTCCTTGACCAGGGTGACGTTCTCCACGCTGTGGAAGATCTTCAGGATCAGCTCCACCGACATGTCGATGCCGCTGGTGGCCGGATTGTTGTAGAGCATGATCGGCACGCCGATGCTGTCGCCGATGGCCTGGTAGTGGGCGAGGATCTCGGCCTCGCCGAGCTTCCAGTAGGAGGCGGGCAACACCATCACCACATCGGCGCCCTGGGCTTCGGCGAAGCGCGCGCGGCGGATGGCCTTGGCGGTGGTCAGGTCGGAAACGCTGACGATGGTCGGCACCCGCCGGGCCACGTGGCGGATGCTGAATTCACTGACCTGTTCCCATTCGGCGTCGCTCAGGTAGGCGCCTTCGCCAGTGCTGCCCAGGGGGGCGATGGCATGTACGCCGGCGTCGATCATGCGATCGATGGAGCGGCCGAGGGCTTCCAGGTCCAGGCCTTCGCCGTGGGCACTGAAGGGGGTGACGGTGTAGCCGATGATGCCGTGAATGTTCGGGGTGGACATGGTGCAACTCCTGCAAGGCATGAAAGGGGGCGGATCAGTTCAGGCAGTCGGCGTGTCGTTTAAGGTTTTGCCGGGCGTAGTAGTTGAAGGCGGCGCCGTGGCGCTTGGGCTTGGAAATCCAGTCGTGGGCTTCACGGCCCAGCTCCGGGAGGATCGGCTTGATGCTGCCGGCAGCCGTGGCCAGTAGTTGCAGGCGCGCCGCACGCTCGATCAACTGGGCGATCACGCAGGCTTCCTCGATGCTGGCGCCGGTGGACAACTGGCCGTGGTGCGACAGCAGGATCGCGCGCTTGTCGCCCAGGGCCGCGGAGATGATCTCGCCCTCCTCATTGCCCACCGGCACGCCCGGCCAGGCTTCGAGAAACGCGCAATCCTCGTACAGCGGGCACAGGTCCATGTGCGAGACCTGCAGCGGCACTTCGAGCATCGACAGCGCGGCGACGTGGGTCGGGTGGGTATGGATGATGCAGTTCACATCCGGCCGGGCGCGATACACCCAACTGTGGAAGCGGTTGGCCGGGTTGGGCATGCCGTGGCCTTCCAGGACTTCCAGGTCCTCGTTGACCAGCAGCAGGTTGCTGGCGCTGATTTCGTCGAAGCCCAGGCCCAGTTGCTGGGTGTAGTAGGTGCCTGGTTGCGGGCCGCGGGCGGTGATCTGCCCGGCCAGGCCCGAGTCGTGGCCGTGCTCGAACAGGATGCGGCAGGTCAGGGCCAGCTTTTGCCGGTCGGTCCACGTATTATCCGCCAGGGTATTGTGCATCTGGGTCAGGGCTTGCTTGACCAGTTGCTCCTTGGGCAATGCTAATGTCTTGGCCATTTTCGGGGTCCTTTGATCGGTGCGATGGACGTCGGGTCTACGGCTCACCCGCTGCTTGCGAGATCGTTGGGTGAGTGCGAATGACACTAAAGAGGCTATATGACACTTTGTGTCATTGGCAAGCACCAATCGTTGTTTCCTAGATGGATTAATCGTTCTACATGTCTATCCGTTTGAAATTATTGAGAAAAAAACTTGGCGTGACCCTGGAGGCCCTGGCCGAGAAATCCGGCATGACCAAGAGCTACCTGTCCAAGGTCGAGCGGGGACTGAACACGCCGTCGATCTCCGCCGCGCTGAAGCTGGCCAAGGCCTTGAATGTCAAGGTCGAGGAACTCTTCGCCGAGGACAGCATCAGCCTCGACAGCTACAGCCTGGTGCGTAGCCACGAGCGCCAGTCGCTGGCGGCCGATGACCAGGCCCCGGGTTATGCGGTGCTGGCCCATCAGGTCAGCGAGCGCAACCTGCTGCCGTTCATCATCTACCCGGCCCGGGAGTTCAGCGACAAGACCTTCAAGGAGCACCTGGGGGAGGAATTCCTGTTCGTCCATGAAGGCCGGGTGGAAGTGGATTTCATGAACGAACGGGTGGTGCTGGAGCGTGGCGATGCGCTGCATTTCAACGCGCAGAAACCCCACCGCATCCGTTCCCTGGGGGACGAGCAGGCGCAGTTGCTGGTGGTGGTGCACAGCGCCGAGGAGTGATGCGCTACACCGCCGCTGCTGGGCTGGCGAAGCTGTGCCAGGGCTCACAGGGCCTTGCGCCAATCTCGTTGATCGTGCGGCCGCTGCGCGCCCGTGCGCAGCCTGCGGCTACACGGGGCGTTTGTGGCCGATTGGCTCAGCGCTCTACCGGGACTGCCAGCGCCGGGTCGCCCAGGGCGTGGGTCCTGGAGTCGAAGAAGCGCAGGTTCAACTCCACGCCTTCGAACAGCTTGGCGTAGTGGCGCTTCTGGTGCTGGACGAACGCCGGGCTGCGCGGATAGACGGAGAGGGCCAGGGTGTCGGCGCCGCACTGGCGGATCGCCTGGGCCAGGTGGGCATCCTGGGGCCCAAGGTTGTGGCCGAAGATGCACAGGGCACCCTGGTGGTCCAGGAGTTGCTGGTAGCAGAACGACAAGTAGTCGCTGCCGCGGATGGTCTTGAGCTTGTCCGCCAGGGGGCCTTCGTTGACGAACAACGGCACGTCGTCCAGCGTCTTGAGGGTGTTGTTGATGGCGAAGCTGCCCAGCAGCGTGCCTTCGGTGGAGGTCAGCTTGCGTGTGCTGCCATCGAGGTTGCGTACCAGGTGCAGGCCACCGTGCAGGTACAGGATGCGGGTTTCAGGGGGGTGGGGGCCGGCCAGGTCGAAGGCCGGTTCGCTGCCCTGGAACAGGTCGTTCAGGCCCTGGGGGGCATGCTGCACGGCCCAGTAGTTGAGCAAGTCGTAGTTGCTGGTGAATACCGTGGAATATTGCCGAAGTTCGCCGTTGATCGCCGCCAGGCTCTCGGGTTGCACCAGGCTCCAGGGAATGTGCATGGCGTGCACGCTGTTGATCAGCGCTTCCTTGATCGCGTAGTAGCGGTTGCGCGGTGCCGCCGAGCTGATGGCCAGGGCCTTGTTGACTCGGCTGGTGGTCTTCAGCGCGCCCAGGACCTGCTCGAAGCTGCGGGTCTGCAAGGCCTCGAACACGCTGAGCTCGGATTGGCCGAGGGGTTTTTCCACGACGCCGCGGACATTTTCGAACAGCGAGTCGTAGGCGAAGTCTTTCCACACCGCCCGGCTGGCGCCGTTGCCGATCAGCAGGCCGGTGAACCGGGTGCTTGCGCGCAGGGCATTCCAGTTTTCAAGTTGGGCATCAAATTCCTGGAAATCCTTCATCGCGGTCATCGGTCTCGGGGCTGTAGGTGGTCGGGGCGCGACTTTATCACGACCGACCCTTGCGCCAGATCAACAACATCAGTGACCGATCGGTCGATTCTGTTCCACGGACATTGAATCGACACCCTGAACGGGGCCCCCGCCTGGAGATTTCCTGATGAGTAGCACCTTCTTCATTCCAGCCGTCAACATCATGGGCATCGATTGCCTCGACGAGGCCATGAGCGCCATCCGCAACCATGGCTTTCGCAAGGCGTTGATCGTGACCGATGCCGGGCTGGCCAAGGCTGGCGTGGCCGGGATGATCGCCGAGAAGCTGGCCATGCAGGACATCGACTCGGTGGTCTTCGATGGCGCCAAGCCCAACCCGAGCATCGCCAACGTCGAGCAAGGCCTGGCCCTGCTGCGGCAAGCCAAGTGCGACTTCGTGGTTTCCCTCGGAGGCGGTTCGCCCCATGACTGCGCCAAGGGCATCGCCCTGTGCGCCACCAACGGCGGGCATATCAGCGACTACGAGGGCGTCGACCGTTCGAGCAAGCCCCAACTGCCGCTGGTCGCCATCAATACCACCGCCGGCACCGCCAGTGAAATGACCCGCTTCTGCATCATCACCGACGAGTCGCGCCACGTGAAAATGGCCATCGTCGACCGCAACGTCACGCCGCTGCTGTCGGTCAACGACCCGGCACTGATGGTGGCGATGCCCAAGGGCCTGACCGCCGCCACCGGCATGGATGCCCTGACCCACGCCGTGGAGGCCTATGTGTCCACGGCGGCCAACCCGATCACCGATGCCTGCGCCTTGAAGGCCATCAGCATGATCAGCCACAACCTGCGCCAGGCGGTGCATGACGGCGGCGACCTGGTTGCGCGGGAGAATATGGCCTATGCGCAGTTCCTGGCGGGCATGGCCTTCAACAACGCATCCCTGGGATTCGTGCATGCCATGGCCCACCAGCTGGGTGGCTTCTACGACCTGCCCCATGGCGTATGCAACGCGGTGCTGCTGCCCCATGTACAAAGCTTTAACGCGACGGTCTGCGCCGCGCGCCTGACCGATGTGGCCCATGCCCTGGGTGCGGATATTCGTGGCTTCAGTCCGGAAGAGGGGGCCCAGGCGGCGATCACCGCGATCCGTACCCTGGCCCGTGATGTGGAGATTCCGGCTGGCCTGCGGGAGCTGGGCGCCAAGCTGCAGGACATTCCGATCCTGGCCGCCAACGCGCTGAAGGACGCCTGTGGCCTGACCAACCCGCGTCCCGCGGAGCAACGGCAGATCGAGGAGATTTTCCGCAACGCCTTCTAAAAGGGCAGCGCCGAGCGAATTGGGCCCCTGCCGTTGCAGGGGTCTACCAGCGCTGCGGAGGCTGGCGGCGAGTGTGGAAGATGCACAGTATCTGCAACCGACTACCGCGCACTCGATAGGGAATCAGATAAGGCCATCCAGGCACGACCCATTCTCGGGTACCGGGTAGCCGACCTTCGCGCCCGCTGGCCGGAAAACGGGCCAAATGCTCGATGCCAGTGAGCAGGGTCTCCACGAACTCCCTGGCGGCTTCAGGATTGTCCTGGGCCATGTAACGCGCCTCGTCATCCAGGTTTTTCAGGGCTGTTCGCAGCCACTCAATGTGCATTGCCGGTCCATTTACCCGTGATGGCCGCTACTTCCTCCGCGCTGGCGAAATCCCCCGCATCAGCTTCCCCGAGCGCCTTTTGGATCTCCTCGATCTGCCAGGCCTCCCGGGCGAGGTATTCACGCAACGCATCCACCGCCAGGAACGACTTGCTACGCCCTGTCGCTTTCGCCAGCAGAGCAAGGGTTTCAGCCATTTCGTCGGGCAGGCGCAGGGACATGATGGACATAGCGTTCTCGTTGTAGTGATGTGTAATACAACATACTACTCCGTCATGTCGTGGTTGCGAGGTCGCCGTTCGTCAGGCCTGGAGTGGTGATCGGTCCATGCCAGGATGGGTGATTTCCTTCACTGATTGCATTGAAAGCGGCGGTTCCACGGAGGATAGTGCGGCCCTTGTCTGCCCTCGTCACAAGGAGCCGTGAATGATCCGTCCATCGTCCCTGATCCAGATCCTGGGTGGCATCGGGTTGCTGTTGGGCAGCGCCGCGGTCGCCGCCCAGTGCCTGCCGCCGCCACGCAATGCCCAGGTGCCGGGGTTTTCCCTGTGCAAGGAGTGGCCGGCCTTCGCAGGCCAGAGCATCAGCCTGCTGGCCGAATTGACGCCGGATCCGACCGTGGCCGATGCCTCCGATGACGGCTCCTACGATCTGCAACTGGCGGTGCTGGATCGCCAGGACGCAGAGGTGCTGGCCAGCTACCGCCAGCCGGCGGCCTTCGTCTCCGATGCCATCCACCTGGACAGCCTGAAGCTCGACACCGGACGCTTCCAGCTGGCCCCGCAGGTGCGTGCCTTCGGCGTCAGGGCGGCGTTCTCCGGCTCTTCGCGGGTCAATCCGTTCGATCAGGTGCTGCTCAGTCTCTATGTGCGCGAAGGCACCAGGCTGCGTCCGGTGATGGAGAAGTTCGTGGCCTATTCCTATAGCGGCGAGTGGGATGGGCAATGCACCGGGCAGCGGGTCGAGACCACCCGTACCCTGGATATCGCCAAGACCGGCAGCCACGGCTATGCCGACCTGATCGTGCGCTCGGTGAGCGTCACCACCCTCGGCGAAGGCCAGGGCGAGCAGTGCCAGTCCCGATCCGTCACCAGCAAGCCTGTGCTGACCACCCTGCATTACGATGGCCAGCGCTATGTGTTGCCCAATGAACTGAACGGGATGTGAAGGCGTATCGATGAAGCGCTGTGGAGCTGGCCTTGGACTGGCGTTATTGGGTTTGTTGGTGGTCACGGCGGCCCGGGCCGACTGTGATGGCCGCGTCGATGTTCCTGGGGCGTTGCATGTTTGCAAGGCCTGGCCTGCGCAGCCTGGGATGAGCATCAGTGCCCGGGCGACCCCGATGCCTGGGGATGGCGACACCCGCAGCTATAGCCTGGATGTGGCCCTGGTGGCTGATGACTCCGGTTGGACGGTGGCCAGCAACTACAAGGATTCGGCACTGTTCTGCGATGCGGTGGCCGTGCAGGGTATGCAGATCGATACCGCGCGTTATCGCTTGAACCAGGCGGAGCAGGCCTTTGGCCTGCGGGTTCTTTACAGCCACGACTCCAACGCCGCGCCCTACGAGAAATCCGTGCTGACTCTCTACCGGCGTGAGGACAAGGAAATCCTGCCCTTGCTGGAAGGGCTGGTGGTGGCTGAGCGCTCCGGTGAGTTCGGCTGGGAAGGCCAGTGCTCGGGGCATTCCCGGGCGATGCGCCGGACCTTGCAGATGGGCCCTGGCCAGCGTCATGGCTACGCCGACCTGATCGTGCGTACCCGCGAAATCAAGACTGAGCGTTTCAAGGGCCGCGACGGTTGCGACAGTCGCGACCTGTCTGCCCGCAACAGTACCCTGACCTTGCACTACGACGGTGTGCGTTATCCGATTCCCAACGCCTTGAAAGGATCCTGATCGATGCTGACCGGCCTCAACCACCTGACCCTGGCGGTCACCGATGTGCCCCGCAGCCTGGCCTTCTATCATTCACTGCTGCAACTGCGCCTGGAGGCCAGTTGGGATGGCGGCGCCTACTTGTCCCTGCCAGGACTGTGGTTGTGCCTGTCGCTGGATGGGCAACGCCAGGCGCCTGCGGTGGCCGACTACACCCACTATGCGTTCAGCCTGGAGGCTGGCGATTTCGATTCCTTCGTCCTGCGCCTGCGTGAAGCCGGAGTGCGGGAGTGGCGCGACAATCGCAGCGAGGGGGCTTCGTTCTATTTTCTCGATCCGGACGGGCACAGGCTCGAGGCCCATGTGGGCGACCTGGCTTCGCGCTTGCAGGCCTGTCGCCAGCGGCCCTATGCCGGCATGCGTTTCTATCCGGCCGACTAGCAACACAGCATCCTGATCGACAGTTGAACAAGCCGCTGGTAGCCGGCCCCAGGGATCGTGCAGAATCCTGCACATTCATCCTGTGCCTGGCGGCTGCGCCTGGCCCGTCGACCTGGAGTCTCGCCGATGACCTCATCGCTGTTGCTGGCCGTTATCACCTCGGGTTTCATTTATGCGATCACCCCCGGGCCCGGAGTGCTGGCGGTGTTCGGCATCGGCGCGTCCCGTGGGCGGCAGGCGGGGGCCGGTTTTCTCTGCGGGCACATGCTGGGCGACGTGGTCTGGTGCAGCACGGCGCTGATCGCCATTGTCGGGGCCCGGGAGATCGGCAGCGATGCGTTCAATATCCTCGGCGTGCTCAGCGGCCTGTACCTGTTCTGGCTCGGCCTGCGGGCCATCCGCAGTAAACGGCGCGATGGCGACGAACCCCAGGGCCCGGCGCGCAACCCGTTCTGGCACGGGATCCTGTTCGGCCTGACCAATCCCAAGGCTTATCCGGTGGCGGTGGCAACCTTCACCGCGCTGCTCTCCAGCCGCGCGGAGATGTTGACCTGGTCGATGCTGCCGGGGCTGATTGCCCTGAGTTTCCTTGGCGGCCTTGGCGCATACGCTATCCTCATCGGCATCGTCGGCGCGCGTAAGGTACGCAATTGGTACCAGCGCCACGAGCTGGCGATCACCCGGGTCTGCGGGGTGATGTTCATCGGGTTCGCGGTCAACGCCCTGGTACATGCGGTGCCGGGGCTGGTCGGCAACAAGTCGTAAGCAGGGCCGTTCGCAGGTTGCGGCGGTGCGCAGCCGGTGCCAGGCACCGGCTGACCGGGCTCAAGGGATGGGTACTCAAGTGCATTCTTCGTGGGTAGTAGCTTTCTTTGATGGCAACCAAGAACTCCGCGCCTCTGGCCAGTTTCATCGACCTGCTCCTGGACGCCGTGTGCGCGGTGGATGCGGACGGTCGCTTCGTGTTCGTCAGCGCCGCTTGCGAACGGGTCTTCGGCTATACCGCCGATGAGCTGATCGGGCGGCCGATGATCGAACTGGTGCATCCGGATGACCGTGAACGCACCTTGCAAGCCGCCCGGGAAATCATGGGTGGCACGCCCAAGCCCAATTTCGAGAATCGCTACCTGCGCAAGGATGGCAGGGTGGCGCACATCCTCTGGTCGGCGCGGTGGTCGGAAGTCGACCAGTTGCGCATCGCCGTGGCCCGGGACATCACCGAGCGCAAGCGGGCCGAGTCTCGGCAGGCGGCGCTCTACGCGATTTCCGAAGCCGCCCAGGCTTCCGAGGACCTGCTGGCGCTGTTCAAGCATGTGCACCGGATCATCGGCGAGTGGCTGCCGGCCGTGAACTGCTCCCTGGCCCTGTATGACGAGCGTGCCGAAAGCCTGGGTTTTCCCTATCACGTGGATGACTGCGAAGGCCGCCCGGACCTGCCGGGGACCCTGATCGGGCGCTTTTGCGGCGAGGTCCTGCAACGCGGCCAGCCGTTGCTGCTGACGGCCGGAAACCCTTCGACCCAGGAACTATGGGAGCAGTTCGCCGCTCTCCAGGGAGCCCGTTGCTGGCTTGGGGTACCGCTCAATGCGCAGAAGGGCATCATCGGCGTGCTGGTGGTCAAGAGCGCGCCGGGTTCCCCGGGCTACGGCGAGCAGGACCAGGAATTGCTGCAGTACGTCAGCGCCCAGTTGGCCGCGGCCATCGAACGCAAGCAACTGCATGCTCGCCTGCACTACATGGCGGAGTACGACCAGCTGACCCACTTGCCCAACCGCGAGTTGCTGCGTGAGCGCCTGCGCCAGGCCCTGGCTCGCGCTCGGCGGGAATCGGGGCGCATGGCCTTGTTGTATGTCGACCTGGACCGGTTCAAGGAAGTCAACGATACCTGCGGCCATGCGGTGGGCGACATGCTCTTGCAGGCGGTGGCCAATCGGCTCAAGGGCTGTGTACGGGAGGTCGACACCGTGGCGCGGATCGGTGGCGACGAGTTCGTGATCCTGCTGGAGAACGTGCAACATGACGACGATGCCCAGCGGGTGGCAGACAAGATGCGCCGGGCCCTCGGCGAGCCATTGCGCCTGGACGGCCATTCATTGAACATTTTGCCGAGCATCGGCATCGGCCTGTATCCCGAACATGGCCTGGAGGAGCAGCAATTGTTCAAGCATGCCGACGAAGCCATGTACGCAGCCAAGCGCGCCCGCAAGAGCCGTTCCAACGCCTGAGCGCACAGGGTTCGGAGGATGCTTGGCGCACCGTTCGTCGTTCCACCTAAACCTTTGGCGGCTTGGGTTTTCCGATGCAGACGGGAGTCACTACTCCCGATGATTCACTGCAACAGGAGAGCCGTACCATGAACGCCATCGCCACTGTCATGCGCAGCGCCGGCCTGGCGCTGTTTCTGGGCCTCTGGGCCAGTGGAGCCCTGGCTCAATCTCCCGCCGCCTTCATCGACGACGCCTCGGCCCAGGGCATGGCCGATATCGAGGCCAGCCGCCAGGCGCACCAGCAAACCTCTTCCAAGGCCGTCAAGGAATACACCATCCAGGTGATCAACGACCGCACCATGGCCAACCAGCACCTGGCCAGGATCGCCAAGCGACTGGACCTGCCGGTGGCTCCGCGCGAGCAAGTGATGAGCAAGGCCAAGTCCCTGATCCCGGCCGTCGCCGAGGGCGAGGACTTCGACCGTGCCTATGCCGCGAACCAGATCCGCAGCACCGAGGAAGCGATCCGCCAGATCCGCCAGGAGGCCCAGGACAGCCAACTGCCGGAACTCAAGGCCTTTGCCGAGGAAACCCTGCCCAAGCTGGAAAACCACTTGCAACTGGCCAAGGCCCTGCGGGCCGGCCGCCTTCCCGACTATCAGGAAGGATGAGGGCAGCGCGCCCGTCCGGCATAGGGTGGGCGCTGCGTCCTGTTGTGGTTACACCTCGGAACATTCCTTCGCAGAATAAAACAGGATTGTGCTGGAGCCTTGGGGGCTACGGGCTTAACGTGGCCGGGATGTGGCGCCACCCGGCGTCACGAGGTTCAAGGAGACAGCGCATGACGCATGCAGGGGCTTCGGTCATCGACCTGTACCACCAGGCGGAAGACTATTTCTTCGTATCCATTTCCCAGTTCTATCGGCGTTTCGGTCCGGACCTGGGGGCCTATTGCACCGGCGTCGAGGCCAGCAGCCTGAACCTGCTGATCATGCGTGACCTTGGCGCCGAGAGTGCCGCGCAGTTGGCCGAAGGCGTGGCCTTCCTGCAGCGTACCGACATGCCGTTCTGCGTGGTGCTGCCTGAAGTGCATGTGTCCCGGGTCAGCGAGCAACTGCGCCAGCAGCGCCTGCAGCCGGCGGACCGCACCACCTGCATGGTCCTGGACCTGGCTGCTTATGAAGCGCCACCGGCCATGCAAGGGCTGGCGGATGTGCGCGGCACCGATGACTGCCTGGAGGATTGGGGCGTGCCGGTGGAAAGCGCATTCGCCTCCAGTGGCGGCGGGATCGAGCAGTACCTGGCCCGGCATCGGGCGGCGGCAGAGGCTGGACGGAACCTGCGCCACTTCGTGCTGTACGTCGACCAGCGCCCGGTGAGTGCCCTGACCTTGTCGATGGGACCGGGCGTGGCGCGGCTGGACGATATCGGCACCCTGCAAGAGTGCCAGGGGCGGGGCTATGCCACCGCGCTGATCCACTCGGTACTGCCTATCGCCAAGCGGGAAGGGGCCGGGATCTGCGTATTGGAAGCGTCCCTCGACGGCCTGTCGATCTATCGCAAGGTGGGTTTCCAGCGCCTGTTCGACTACCGCACCTTCTGCGAGGAATGAAATCCTGCCAGCCGGCCGGCAGGACTAGGAGTACTGCCGTCAGCGTCCGGCGTTGAGGCGGAACTGGCGCGGGCTAAGGCCGGTCAGCGCCTTGAACTGCCGGCTGAAGGCGCTGTGATCGGTATAGCCGCATTGCAGCGCCACTTCGGTGATGGGTTCTTCGGTGACCAGCAGCCGCGAGGCGTGTTCCAGGCGAGCCTTGTGGATCATCTGCCGTGGCGTGAGATGGAAGATGCGCTTGCAGTAGCGTTCCAGCTGGGCGATGGACAAGTTGGCGATGCGGGTCAGGTCCTCCAGGCGGATGGCTTCGCTGTAGTGTTCGCGGATATGCCGGTCCACCGCCGCCAGGCGTTCATAGGCCGGGTGGGTGTCGCGGGCGGCCTGCAGGTCCAGGGAGATGCCGGCCATGCCGATGATCTGGCCATCACGCCCGTACAGCGGCAGCTTATGGGTCAGGCACCAGCCGGGTTCGCGGCTGCCGTACAGGTGCAGCTCCAACTGGCCCTTGATGGTGATGCCCTGGCGCAGTACCCGCTGGTCCTGCTCGGTGTAGACCGGACCGAGCATTTCGGGGAAGACCTCGGCGGAGGTCTTGCCCAACAGTGGCCGGATGTTCTTGAAGCCACAACGTTGGGCCAGGGTCAGGTTGGCGCTCAGGTAGCGCGCGTGCAGGTCCTTGATGAAGAACACCACGTTGGGCACGCAGTCGAGCAGGGGCGTGATCAGTTCCATGCTGGCCAGTAGGCCGTCGATATCCCGGGGACGCTGGGCGGCAATGGCTTGGGGCAGTTGGTTGAGCTGTGCGCTATCGATCATCGTCGTTCTCTCTCCGGGGCTCGGTGGGGCCTTGATCGAGCCAGGGAGCATGCCAGTGCGGGCCTGGGCCAGCCGGGGAGATGGCCCGCGGCGGTCCTCAGGTACTGGAATGCTGTTGTTCAGCGTCCTGCATCAGGGTGGCGATCCGTGCCGGCACCAAGGGTGCCCGTGGTGGTGTGGCGCTCCAGCCGAACAGCTGCTGGGCGGCGTTGGCGCAGACCCGGCCTTGGCAGGCTCCCATGCCGCAACGGCTTTGCAGCTTGGCGGTAGTCCAGTCAGGGGCCGCGGCCACCGCGGCGTAGGGGACATCCTCGCAGCGGCACAGCAGGGTATCAGGCCGGGCCAGCTCCAGGACCTGCGGACGCAAGGCGAAGTGTTTCCGCAGTTGACCGGCAAAGCGCTGCCAGCGCTGCCTCTGGCGTACCAGGCTGGCGACCCGATCCGTCTGCCCGGTGGCCATGCAGCCGGCGATCTCGCCTTCGACCAGAGCCAGTTCGCTGCCACCGATGCCGGTGCATTCGCCGGCGGCGTAGACGTGGGGCAGGCTGCTGCGTTGCTCGGCGTCGACGGCGATCGCGCCTTGCTCCAGGCGGCAGCCCAGGTGGCTGGCCAGGCGCGTGTTGGGCACCAGGCCGAAACCACACGCCAGGTAGTCGCAGGCAAGCTCCTCGATACGCCGCCCCTGGCGGATGCGTACCGCTTCCAAGTGTTGGTCACCGAGTGCCTCGACCACGTGGGCGTTGCCACGATAGGCCGGGGTCGCCAGGCGCAAGGCCTGGGCCAGCTTGTTCGGCCAGCGCCACAACTGGCTGGCGAAGCCCAGCAAGGCGGCTGTCGAAGCCTGTTCCAGCACCCGGGTCACTCGAGCCCCGGCCTGGCGAGCCGTGGCGGCGCTGGCCAGCAGTAGGGGGCCGCTGCCGGCGATCACCACTGAGCGCCCGGCCAGTGGCAGGCCATTCTTCAGGAGCGCCTGCAGGCCTCCGGCCCCGGTGACGCCGGGCAGGGTCCAGCCGGGAAATGGCAGCAGCAGTTCCTGGGCCCCGCAGCACAGGATCAGCTGTTCGTACTCCACCTGCCAGGCTTGCCGGGCATCTTCCAGCAGCAGGCTGCGCGGACCCAGGGCACAGATGATGCGGGTGGCGCCAAGGTAGCGTACTGCCGGATGTTGCAAGGTCTCGAAGCGCTCGGCCTGGGCGGCGCTCGGTGGATGGTCCGGGCCGTGGCGCCAGATCTGGCCGCCGGGGCGCGGGTTGTCGTCGACCACCAGGATCGAACGGGCGTTGCGGCTGGCGGCCCTGGCCGCCGCGAGGCCTGCCGGGCCGCTGCCGACGATCAGTACCTGGCATTGCAAGCGTGGGGCGGTCATCGGCTGCGCTCCACCTGCATGCCGTCGCGGCACAAGGTTTGGCAGGCCAGCTGGCGATGACCGTCGATGGTCATCCGGCATTCATGGCAGATTCCCATGCCGCAGAAGGGGGCCCGTGGCCGGCCAGTGCAGGAGACGCGGGTGTGCAGGTCGCCGCTGGCGGCCAGCGCGGCGGCGACGCTGATGCCTGGGCGCACCTGCAATGGCTGCTGGTCCAGGTAGATGATCATGGGGTCTCTCCAGTCAGGGCGGCGAAACGCCCGGGCAGATAGGGGCGTGGATCGATCGCCGGGCGTTCGCCAAGCAGCAGGTCCGCCAACAGTCGGGCACTGCCAGGGGCGGTGGTCACTCCCAGGCCTTCGTGTCCGACCGCCAGCCACAAGCCGGGTTGGCGTGGGTGCTCGCCGAGGATCGGCAGGCCATCGGGAGTGGCGGCACGAAAGCCGGTCCAGGCGCGGATGCCGTTGAGCTGCGCCAGGTCCGGCAGGTAGTCCACGGCACGACGCAGCATCGTCGCCAATACCTGCGGGTCGGCCTCTGGATCGAGGATGTCGAACTGGCGGGACGAGCCGATCAGCAACTGGCCGGTGGGACGCGGCTGGACGTTGAACGCCACCGAGGCGCCGTCGCTGGCATGGGCGCTGGCGGCATATCCCAGTTCCACCAGCTGATGGCCGACCTGGCGTGGATAGCGGTCGGTGATCAGCAGGTGGCCCTTCTTCGCCCGCAAGGGCAGTGCCGGTAGCAGGCTGCGGGCGCCGAGGCCGTTGGCCAGCAGCACCCTGGGAGCCTGCAGCAGGCGACCGTCGTCGAGTTCCAGTTGGTCCCCGGCAAGGCGCCGTACATGGGCACGCAGGCGGTTGATTCGCGGATGGCTGTCCAGCAGCCACTGGGCGGTGGCGGGAGCGTAGAGGATGCCGTCGCCGGGGACTTTCAGCGCACCGCCCAACCCCTTGCGCAGCATGGGCTCCAGCGCCGCCAGTTGCTGGCCGTCGAGCATCTGCGTGGCCACCCCGTGCTCGGCCAGGATGCCCTGCTTGGTCCGTGCCAGGTCCATCTCGCCGGCATCGGCGGCCAGCCACAGGGTGCCGCAGCCATGATAGGCACAGGCGTCGGGCAGGCGTTCGCGCAAGCGCCGCCAGAGCTCCAGGGAGTAGTGACTCAGGGCCAGCTCCGCCGGGTTGTCATCCATGACCACCAGGTGGCCCATGCCCGCCCCGGTGGCGCCGCCCGCGGCATCGTCCAGCACCAGGACCTGCAGGTCACGCCGGGCCAGTTCGTGGGCGCAGGCGGCGCCGATGATCCCGGCGCCAACCACGACCACGTCCGCGGTGAGCGCCTGGCTCACGAACCGATGCCCCAGGCGAACGGATCGCTGTCGTCCAGCAGCAGGGTGGCTTCGGCGCTGATGTGAGCGCTGCCCCGCAGGATCGGGATGATCTGTTCGCCGGCGGTTTCGTAGTAGGCGCTGAACTGGCTGCCGATAACGCTGGCCTGGCGCCAGATCTGGCCCGGGACGAGCTTGCCGTCCGCCGCCAGGCACGCCAGCTTGGCGCTGGTACCGGTGCCGCAGGGCGAGCGATCGTAGGCCTTGCCGGGGCACAGCACGAAGTTGCGGCTGTCGGCCTGGGGATCCTCGGCGAACAGCTCGATATGGTCGATCACTGCGCCTTCGGCGCCGGTGATCCCGGTGGTTTCAAGGGCCTGGCGTACGCTCCAGGTGTAGTGGGTCAGGGCCTCGACATTATCCAGGGCGATGCGTTGGCCGTGCTCGCTGATGAGGAAGAACCAGTTGCCACCCCAGGCGATATCACCGTGCACCAGGCCCAGGCCGGGAACCTGCACGCCCACTTGGCGACGATAACGATAGGCGGGCACGTTGCGCACGCTCACCGACAGGTCGTCGTGCAGGGTGGCCTGCACCGTGCCCACCGGTGTTTCGATGCGGTGCACACCGCAGTCGATCCGCCCCAGGTGGTACAGGGAGCGGACCAGGCCGATGGTGCCGTGGCCGCACATGCCCAGGTAGCCGCTGTTGTTGAAGAAGATCACTCCGGCACAGGCATCGACCGCCTGCGGTTCGCAGAGCAGGGCCCCCACCAGTACGTCGCTGCCGCGGGGCTCGAGAACGCAGGCGCGGCGCCATGGATCGTGCCGATCGCGCAGGATATCCAGGCGCTCGGCCATGGAACCCTGGCCCAGGTCGGGGAAACCATCGATGACCAGGCGAGTGGGTTCGCCACCGGTATGGGAGTCGATCACGGATATTTTTTTCATGGCAGCACCTGATGGAAAAGAGCTACAGAGTGGGCCAGAGGAGGGCTACACCGCTTGTGGGTTTTCGCTGTTCGAGATGACGAAATCAGCATAGTTTCGGGTGCTGGGGGATGACCTGGGAGGTGGTCGGCACTGGTGGCTGGCAGCAGGAAAAGAAGGCGCAGCGCTGCGGCTGATGGTGCTGGAGAAGAATGGAAAAGTGTGCCGATTTCGTCTGTTTCACGCAGGAAAACCCTCAAGCTGCCACGAGGATAAAAGGCGACTCTGGTTTTTGTTTCCGGCCCTGATCGGTCGGAGCGACTTCATATAAGGAAAAGATCATGAGCCGTACAGCCTTCTGCCACAGCGGTGCCTTGCCCACCGCGTCCACTGTGTTCGAAGCCCGTTCATTCCTTGATCCACAGGCCTCTGGCGAACTGTCGCCGCGCCTGTCGGATCCCTCGGTAGCAACCCTGCCAGGCTACGGCTGCTGAAGGCTACCGGCCCCGCGACTCAAGGACCACGACACGCGATCAACGCCGATGGCTCCCTCGGCGTGAGATCCGATCTGCCTATTCCAATAACCCATAAAGGCGCGCCTCCATGTCAGGCAAAGGTAAATTCAAGAAACAACTCTCTCTGGTGGACCTGACCTTCATCGGTCTGGGTGCGATCTTCGGTTCCGGCTGGCTGTTCGCCGCCAGCCACGTCTCGGCGATTGCCGGACCGGCGGGAATCTTTTCCTGGCTGCTGGGCGGTTTCGCCGTACTGCTGCTGGGCATCGTCTATTGCGAGCTGGGGGCGGCCCTGCCCCGCGCCGGTGGCGTGGTGCGTTACCCGGTGTTCTCCCATGGCCCGTTGCTGGGCTACCTGATGGGCTTCATCACCTTGATCGCCTTCTCCAGCCTGGTGGCGATCGAAGTGGTGGCGGCCCGGCAATATGCCGCGGCCTGGTTCCCCAGCCTGACCCACGAAGGCAGCAGCAACCCGACGCTCATCGGCTGGTTGGTGCAGTTCGCGCTGCTGTGCCTGTTCTTCTGGCTCAACTACAACAGCGTCAAGACCTTCGCCAAATCCAACAACTTCATCAGCCTGTTCAAGTTCATCGTGCCGCTGCTGGTGATCGGGGTGTTGTTCACCTTCTTCAAACCCGACAACTTCCACGTCCAGGGCTTTGCCCCGTTCGGCATGTCGGGGATCGAGATGGCGGTGTCGGCCGGGGGCATCATCTTCGCCTACCTGGGCCTGACGCCGATCATCTCGGTGGCCAGTGAAGTGCGCAATCCGCAGCGCACCATCCCCATTGCCCTGATCCTCTCGGTGCTGCTCTCGACCTTGATCTACGGCCTGTTGCAACTGGCCTTCCTGGGCAGCATTCCCACCGAGATGCTGGCCAACGGCTGGAGCGGCATCAGCAAGGAGTTTTCCCTGCCCTACCGCGATATCGCCCTGACCCTCGGAGTGGGCTGGCTGGCCTACCTGGTGGTGGCCGATGCGGTGATCTCCCCCAGCGGCTGCGGCAACATCTACATGAACGCCACGCCGCGAGTGGTCTACGGCTGGGCTCGCACCGGCACCTTCTTCAAGATCTTCACCCGTATCGACGAACAATCCGGCATCCCGCGCCCGGCGCTGTGGCTGACCTTCGGCCTGTCGGTGTTCTGGACCCTGCCATTCCCGTCCTGGGAGGCGTTGATCAACGTAGTGTCCGCGGCACTGGTGCTGAGCTACGCGGTGGCGCCCATCAGCGTCGCGGCCTTGCGCAAGAGCGCACCGGAGCTGGCACGGCCTTTCCGGGTCAAGGGTTTTGCGTTGCTGGGGCCGGTGTCCTTCGTGATCGCCGCGCTGATCGTCTACTGGTCTGGCTGGGGGACGGTGTCCTGGCTGTTGGGGCTGCAGATCCTGATGTTCGTGATCTACCTGCTGTGCAAGCGCCTGGTGCCCACCGACCACCTGAGCCTCGGCGAACAGGTACGCTCTTCCCTGTGGCTGATCGCTTTCTACGCGTTGACCATCGGCATTTCCTACCTGGGCAGCTTTGGCGGGATCGGCGTCCTGGCCCATCCGTTCGACACCCTGGCGGTCACGCTCATGGCCCTGTGCATCTACTACTGGGGAGCCAACACCGGAGTACCGAGCGCCAAGCTGGCATTGGATGGCGATGAGTCGGAGTGACAGGCTCGACCTGGTCCTGGGCGAGGTGAACTGATCGCCCGGGAACCTGGATTCAGGTCACGCACAAAAAGGCCGGCGTCACGCGCATGTGCAGCCGGCCTTCGTGTATTCAGGGCCTCAGAAGCGGACGTTGGCCGCCAGTTCCGCAGAACGTCCAGGGGCGACGATGGCGAACATACCGACGTGGGAGGCGTCGTAGCAGGTCTCGTCGGTGAGGTGCAGCAGGTTGAGTTGCAGGTCCAGGCCCGCGCTGTAGTTGTGGCCGGTGGGGCCGGTTGCGAAGGCGCCGAAGATGTCGGCCTGGTTGATCAACGAAGTGTTGACTAAGTTACGTCCACGCGCGGGGCCGCGCATCACCACACCGCAGAGCTGGGTCTTGATGGCCTCCTTCGGAACCGAAGGTCGGCCGGCTCAGGATGTAGTCCTGCATGCTGCACCCTTGCCGTGTGGTGTTGCGCAGGCTCAGGTGGTCGTTGAAGTCGTGTTCCAGCAGCAGGGTGGCGATATCGGTGGAGGTCTTGCGCAAGTCACGCTTGGCAAAGCCATAGAAGTTGCCCCGATCGACCTTGACCGGTTTGCCGGTGATGGCCGACACCGGATGTTCCTGGTCGGTACGCCAGGTAGCTGGCTTGGCAGGTGGATTTAATACTGGCAGTGATTCTCTTTTTCCGGGCGCTGCGGTTTCATGGGCAGCCTTCGACCAGGAAAACGCGCCATGGAACTGCATTTCGAAACCCCCAACCTGCTGTTGCGACCCCGGACCCTCGAGCACTTCGAAGCCTGCCTGCGCATGGACCAGGACCCGCAGGTCACGCAATTCATCCCCGGAACCTGGGACGGTGGGCAATGGCACCGGGATTTCCTGCGGGGGCGGATGTCCCGGGATTTCGGCGAGCGTTGCGGTTACTGGGCGATTTTTACCAAGCAAGCGCCGGATGAGTTCCTTGGCTGGGTCTCGTTCATTCCCTTCGAGGCCGTGGGGCCGGAGCTGGAGATGGGCTGGCGCCTGGTGCGTCGGGCCTGGGGACGCGGGGTGGCCTCCGAGGCCGCTAGGCGCATCGTCGAGCATGCCTTCGCCGACCCGGCCGTCGAGCGGCTGGTGGCCGATGCCCATGTGGACAACGCCGCGTCGCTGGCGGTAGCCCGCAAGATCGGTTTCCGGGTCAGCCACGATGGCGAGTTCGAAGGTGTGCCCAGCCGGTTCCTGGAAATGACCCGCGAAGACTTTCAGCGGCACCAGGCCGAAAGCCGCTCCCCGGCTGTTCGCTGACTGCGCGGGCGAGGTGCCGGACCCGGCGTCTCACCTGGCGCTCACAGATGGCGACCGACCCACCACAGCACCAGGAAGGCGATGCCGGCGGCCAGCGCCGAGAGCTGGAATAGATTGATCAGCCACTTCAGGCCGAGGGGGAAGTGGCGATAGTCGCGCACGCTCATTCCACCGTTGCGCAGGAACAGGTGGGGCATGGCGAACAGGCCGCCGATGCACAGCAACATGAAGAAGCGACTCAGGGGATCCTTGCCCAGCAGCGGCATGCGGATGGCGATGACCCGGCACCGCGACAGATGCCTGACCATGTCATCGAGCCTGAAATAGCCCAGGTAGATCTGGATCGCCAGGGAAACCAGCGCGGACACGACCACCAGTACCCAACCGGCGGTGTAGATATCTTCGGCATTGCACATAGCTGTTCAGTGACCTCCTCAAGCCTCGCGCCTTGGCGCTCGGCGTAGCGCTCCTCCAGTGGACCCTGCACGCAGGGCAGCCGGGCACCATAGCATCCCCGGAGCGGCGTTGGTCATGCCCGACGAGTCTGTGCCGGTCGGTGGGCGAGGGGGACAAGGGCTAGAGCTTGGCGCAACGCTCCACGTCGGCCTGGGTGGTGACTTGGGTCTCGATGCCCAGGCGGTACTTGCAGTAGTCGATGATCATCTGTCGTTCTTCCCCGGTGAGCTTCTCCACCTTGCGGTAGTCACCATCATTGGCGTGGATGTTGAAGAACTCCAGGCGCAGGCTTGGCGAGTGCTTGATGAACCAGCGGGTATGGGTCTCGGCTTCCTCCAGTTCGGTGTAGTAGCCGACGTTGAGCAGGACCAGCAGGGCGAGGAACAACAGCACGAGAAGTTTTTTCACAGGCGATGCCTTCCATGGAGGGGGCACCGTGGTGCCGGGGCGGCAATGCTCCCGGGGCAGGCCTCGCTTGGCAAGCCCTATTGGAGCACGGTTCCTGTCATTAATTGTCACGAATGTTCCGGGCAGGTTCAGCTGGCAGACAGGTGCAGACTGCTAAAAAACTCCACGTCCGGCAGGAGCTGGACAGTGACAGGGGGCAAACAGGCCGGGACCAGGTCCCGGCCTTTCCATGCAATAGCGACGCAAGCAGCAGTGAAGAAAACGATCCTCGGATCGTTTTTTTTGCCTGAGTCAGCGTCAGGATCGGCACCGTGCCAGGACCGGGACATCGCGCGGATACCCGCGTCCTCGGGAGCGCTAGCTCTGGCACGGTTCTTTGCGGCCGATGCTGCCGGGGCGTTGGATGACCGTTCGTCCGACGGATGGAATTGGCAAGCACCAGTCACTACGGCATGCTGTCGATGGATATCGTAGTGCCACTACTTGGTCGTAGGGCAATTCTCGGGTGTCGTACTCCCCCCTTCGCTACTGAGATAGGTTTTTTGATGATGGTGTTGATCCTGCCCGAGTCGCGGCATGCCGGATAAGGCATTGGCCGAGGAGCAGCGCCTGGCCGCCCTGTATGCCCTCGAGCTGCTGGACACGGCCCGCTGCGAAAGTTTCGATCGCATCTGCCGTCTGGCCGCGCAGTTCTTCAAGGTCCCCACGGCGTTGATCACCCTGGTGGATCGTGATCGGCAGTGGTTCAAGTCGCGAGTGGGTTTCGCCGTGGAGCAGACGCCGATCGATCAGTCGTTCTGTGCCTATACGATCCAGTCTGCTGATGTGTTCGAAGTTCAGGACGCTCGCCAGGACGTGCGTTTCCATGCCAATCCGCTGGTGACCGAGGGCCCGGGCATAGGTTTTTATGCCGGGGCGCCCTTGATCACTTCCACGGGGCACGCCATCGGCAGCTTGTGTGTCATCGACAAGCTGCCACAGCGGCTCGATGCCGCCGAGCGCCAGCAATTGCGCGACCTGGCATCCCTGGTGATGGAGCAGATCGAGCAACGCCAGCGCCAGACCCGCCGTGATCCGGTCAGTGGCCTGCCCAACCGCGAGCAGTTCCAGTGCGACCTGCACGACCTGGCGGACCAGCAACCCGGGGAGAGACGGGTGCTGGTGCTGGTGGATGCGGTAGACATGACCGTGGCCCATGAGTTGACCCTGGCCCTGGGCATGGCGCCGTTCGAGACCATTGTGCGTTTCCTTGCCCAGCAGTTGCTGGCCTACCTCGGGCGGCATGTGCGGATCTATCACGTCTCGGCCAAGCGCTTCGGTTTCCTGCTGCCGGCCGCGCCGGGGGTGGAGCGCTTGCTGGAGGGCTTGGTGCGTCGCCTGCGCCGCCAGCCGCCGGGCCTGGAGTTGCCGATGATCCCGGGAGTGTGCGCGGGCATGGTGGAGTTCTCCACGGACCATGATGCGGTGCCGGACGTATTGCGCAAGGCCATGTTCGCCCTGGAACTGGCCGCGCTGGAGCGCTGTACCTGGGCGCCCTACGACCTGGTACGCGACCAGGCCTACCGGCGTGCCTTCAACCTGGCTGCGGACATCGGCGAAGCCCTGGACACCGGGCAGATCTACCTGATGTTCCAGCCGCGCTTCGCCTTGCCCGATGGTGCCCAGGTCAGTGCCGAGGCGCTGATCCGCTGGGACCATCCCTGGCTGGGGCCGATTTCCCCTGCGGAGTTCATCCCGGTGTTGGAACGCAACGCCCAGATCCACCAGGTGACCCACTGGCTGATCGATGCGGTGTTGCACAAGCTGCATCTATGGAGCGCCAGTGATGTGCAACGCTTGTCGATCAATCTCTCGCCCCAGGATTTCGAGGACCAGGACATTGCCGATGTGCTGCGCGATGCTTGCCTGCGCCACCGTATCGATCCTCGGCGCCTGGAGGTGGAAATCACCGAGGGTGCCTGGTTGCGCTCCAACCCGAAAGTACTTGAGCAGTTGAGCAAGATTCGCGCCCTGGGCATGGATGTGGCCATCGACGATTTTGGTACCGGCTACAGCAACTTCGCCTATTTGCACCAGATTCCGGCCAATGTGGTGAAGCTCGACAAATCCATGGTCACTGACCTGGAGAGCAATGCCCAGCACCAGAAAATCACCCGCTCGGTGATCGCCCTGGCCCGCGAACTGGGCTACCGCACCGTGGCCGAGGGCATCGAGAGCTTCAAGTGCCTGCAGATGCTGCGGTCCTTCGGCTGCGACGAGGCCCAGGGCTACTTCCTGGCCCGGCCCATGGCCCAGGACAAGTTCCTGGCCCGCAGCGAAGCGCAGCGCTTTCCGCTGCAGGCTGGGTTCTAGGACCGGAGTCGTTGCTTGAGCCCTGTTGCCATCGGGCGTTTAACCTTTCTATACAAAATCCCCACACTTGGAGATGAACGGCCCTGGGGCGCTCGTTAGGCTGGGGTCGGCAGGTCTCCTGATACCAGGAGGACGCTGCCGTCTCATTTCCGATCCGAATGACCAAGGGATTGCTCGATGATGAAGTTCGTCAGAGTCATGGCGAGTTGCGGTGTAGTGATTCTCAGCCTGGCCAGTTGCAGCAATGCCGCGCAGCAGCCATATGCGCGGCGCTGCGAGTTGCCGGCGGCTGGCCTGCAGGCCAGGCAGGTGCCGGCGCCCAGCGGCGCCTGGTGCGTGGGCAAGGCTGCTTTCGCCTTGCGCGATCCGGCGCGTGCGGAGACCTTTTCCAAGGTCGCCGGCGCCCGCCGCGAGCTGGCATTGAAAGTCTGGTATCCGATCGTTGCGCCTGCCGGCAGGCTGCCCCGTGCCGAGTACGCCGAACCCGAGGCCCTGGCCGCGATGCAAGCCGGAAGCGCGGTGGAGGTCGCCAGCCATTCGGCGGCCGGAGCCAGGATGGAAAAGCACCGCCAGTATCCGGTGCTGCTGTTTTCTCCCGGCCTGGGAGCAGTGGCCGAGCTCTACAGCGGCCTGCTGGAAGACTTGGCCAGCCGTGGCTATGTAGTGGTAGCCATCAATCACCCTTACATTTCCGGGGTCACGGTGCTGCCGGGAGGCCGGGTGGTCCCGGTCCTGGACGTGCTCGAGCAGGACGAGGAACAACTCGCGGCCGCCGCGCCTTCGGTGGTGGCGGACCTGCGCAGTACCCTCGATTGGCTGCAACTGCGTAACCAGGAGCCGGAGCACCTGCTAGGCGGACACCTGGACCTCGAGCATGTCGGGGCGCTGGGCCATTCCTTCGGCGGTTCGGCTGCCTTGCAGGCGACGCGCCTGGACCCGCGCCTGCGGGCGGCGGCCAACCTCGACGGCAGCATCCAGGGCGAGCTGGCCGGTCCCTGGAACAAACCCATGCTGTTATATGCGGCTGGCCAGGACCCACGGGACGCTAGCATGGACGCGGTGTGGGCAGCCCGTCGGGGGCCTGGGGCATACAAGGTGCTGGAGAATGCCGGGCACCATGACTTCACCGATGGGCGCTGGGTGCTCCCGGCGTCGGTCATCAAGGCCATGGGCGACGACTTCGGCAGTATCGATCGCGGCCTGGCAGTACGGACCTTGCGCGAGGATCTGGGCGACTTCTTCGCCCGTTACCTGGCTCGTCCCTGAGACGGAGGGGACCCAGATATGGAGGCCGGCCACAAGGCCGGGCTTGGGGTTTTGTCGCGCTCGCGCTTCGCGTGCCCGATACCCTTTGCCGCGCAATTGTCTCTGCGTATAGGAGGTGACGAGTGAGCTGCATACCGTCACTTGGGTGCTGGCGGAGGTAGTCAAGGACCAGGGAAGTGGCTTCCTCGGCACAGGCTCTTCGGTCATTGCCCTTTCTGGAGTGAAAGTAACCAGCCCAGTTCGGGGATGCACAGTAGCTGCTGAAATCGAGAAACCGTTGTGTGATGCTCACCAATGGCCTCGTCCATCCTGCCGTTGTTTCTTCCATATACCCCAAGGCGTCGAGGGGAATCATCCAGTGGGTGAGCGCCAGCTCCAGCTGGTTTGTGCACCGTTCGCCGCCAAGTGCAGATCGAATTCACCCCGCCGGATTCCTGGACTGGATGATTGGCCAAGAAGATTGGTTGGAAGCGGTTGCGGCTGGGATTGCCAGACTGGAAAAACAAGACGGGTTCTTGTTCCAGTGGGTTATGCGAAGTTGGCGGATTGCCATGGAAAGGGAAGTGGAGCGGGTGAAGGGAATCGAACCCTCGTTATCAGCTTGGGAAGCTGGAGTAATGCCATTATACGACACCCGCTCGAACGGCTGACTTTGTACCAGATGTGGCCGTGGATTTGAAGTTTTTCTTTATCCGATCTGTACTTGCGTGTCCCTTCGATGTTGCCAGGGCGCGCCACGCGCCCGCTACTCATGCGGTTCGAGGACGGTGGCGGCCTGTGGGAAATCCCATCAACTGGCACGCGCATGCTGGCCCAGGGCGTAGTGCGGGCGCGCCTGGTGTTCATGCTGTCCTGGTTTGAGGAAGTTCAGCAGGGCCCGGCGGCTGTCGCGACAGGCGGCCTTGTGCTCCATGTCGAGAAAGTGCCCGGTGGCCTGGATGGTGCTGAAGCTCGAATGCCGCACGTGGTTGGCGAACAACTGGGCATCCTTGGCCGAGGTGTATTCATCCCATTCGCCATTGATGAACAGCACCGGGACCTGGATGTTGCGCGCCGCCTTGACGTAGCACTGGCGATCGCCGTGTAGCATGTGGCTGATGTGGAAGCGCATCTGCCCGTACTCATGCTCGGCCAGGCTGCTCACATGGCGATAGTTGAAGCGCTTGAACAACGATGGCAGGTGCTTGCCGATGGTGTCGTTGACCAGGTGGCCGACGCGATGGCGGTCAAGGTTGCCGAGGTAGTCGACCCCGCGCTCCAGATAGTCACGCATCGGCTCGTTGATCACCGGCGAGAACGAGCTGATCACGGCCTTTTCGATGTGCCGTGGTCGCTGGGACAACGCTTGCAGGGTCGCGGCCCCGCCCCAGGAAAACGACAGCACATGTTCGGCGGCGAAGTGCTCGATCAGCTCCAGCAGGATCTGTCCCTCGATTTCCTTGGTCAGCATGCGCTCATGCCGGTTGTGGGCCTTGGAGCGACCCGCGTAGGGCTGGTCGTAGAGCACCACGTTGAACTGCGGATGGAGGTTTTTCACGGTCTGGGCAAAGGACGCCGTGGTCGCCATCGAGCCATTGACCAGAATAATGGTCTTTTCTGCGGCCTCTGCGCGATAGAACTCCGTGTAAACCCGATACTGACCCTGTATATCCAGCACAGCGATTTCTGGCCTCATGTCATAAGACTCCTGGCAAGCGGGTATGCGCGCATACGATTGAGTGTGCACGGGCAATGTGACAGGTAGGCATACGCCTGGAATCGAAGCCCATGTCGATCCGGTAAGGCAGGTCGACGGGTGTTGTTATTGGCGGGCGGTTACCGGGGGGAATGCAGAGCTGGCAGGCTCAGGCCGGCTGAAGACTTATTGTTGGTTCTATTTTGTGTCGCTTCTATTTTGTGACTGGCCGGTCACAATTCGGCCGACGGACTGATTCAAGCAGGGCAATCACGAACCTGCAAGTGCCGTTGGGCAAATTGTTCGACAGCGTCCGCCCAGTGGTCGTCCTGTACCCAAGTCTTCAGATCAGGGCGATCTCGGCGGCGCTGAGCGCCCGGTATCCACCTGGGGCCAGATCCGGGTCGAGCACCAGCGGACCCATGCGCTCGCGATGCAGGCGCAGGACCTTGTTGTCGAAGTGGCCGAACATGCGCTTGACCTGGTGGTAGCGCCCTTCGACGATGCTCAGCCGGGCGCTGCGGGGGCCAAGGATCTGCAGTTGGGCAGGCAGGGTGGTGAGGTCTTCGAACGCGAAGTACAGGCCACGGGCGAAGGTCTGGACATATTCAGGGCCGATCTCTTGTTCGGTCTCCACGTAATAGAGCTTGGGCAGCTTGGTCTGCGGTTGGGTCAGGCGCCGCGACCAGTTGCCGTCGTTGGTGATCAGCATCAGTCCGGTGGTGTTGTAGTCCAGGCGCCCGGCGATGTGCAGGTCCTCTGGATCGGGTTCGTGGATCAGCTCGAGCACGGTCTTGTGCTCGGGATCGCGAGTGGCGCTGACGCAGCCCATGGGCTTGTGCAGCATGAAATAGCGCGCGGGCTTGCCGGCCTGGAGCAATTCGTCATCGAGTTCCACCCGGTTGAATTCGCGGACGTCGGCCCTGGGATCGCTGACCGCCTGGCCATCGATGCGCACTCGGCGCTGGACCAGGAGCAGCCGGACCTGCTGGCGGTTGAAACGTGGCAGGTTGCTGAGGAAACGATCAAGGCGCATGGGGCAGGGGAGCGCTCGGCAGTGGGTGCAGGTTCATGGGCGGGGGCGCGCGTCTTCGCCTTGGTCCAGTTGCGCCTCGACCCCGGCACAGCGCGGACACAGGCAGGACTGGTTGCGCAGCTCTGGCGGCAGGCCTTGGATGATGGCCGGGTCGATGCTCACGCTGTAGCACCAGCAGGCCCGGCCGGCACTGCGCGGGTCAGCCAGGGTGCAGTCGTTGCGGGCGCCACAGGCGGGGCAGAACTCGGGTCGGTCCATGGTCGGGGCGAGAGCGGTTCGGGACGAAGGAACGTGCAGGGTGTCTGCCGATGGCCGACCGGTCAAGTCGTTGCTCACGATTCGCCGGGCTTTTTCATCGGGCTGCGGGGCGAGGATACCGGTGGTCGCAGACAGGTATCAATGTGTTGCAAAAAAACGCACTGAAAGGCGTTTTCACGGTCAGATATTTCGTCAATCGGCCATTTGCCGATTGCCGCCCGCCAGCGTCGCTGGTGTGGCTTCTTCGCGGTCCAGGAGGCCGCCATGTATCGTCGACTTGTGCTGATTGCCTTGCTGGGTTCTAGCCTTTGTGCGTGTGCGCCTTACTACGCCGGGGACTACTACGATTCGCAGATCTACAGCTCCCCGGCGCCGGCCTATTACTACGGTGGCGGTTCTTCCTATTACTACTCCACCGGGCGTGGTTACTACGCGCCGCGCTACTACCAGCCTGCGCCCCGTTATTACCGGTCGTCCCCGCATTACTACCAGGCGCCGCGCGCGTTGTACCGGCCATATCCGGACCGTGGCTGGGGCGGGCATGACCGCCGCGGCGACTGGAACAACGACAATGGCGGCAACCACGATTGGGGCGGCCATGGCCACCATGACCGTGGCGACCGTGGCCGGGGAGGGCGCGGCCACTGATTCCCGGTTGTCGAGTCTTTCCTGGGACTAACTAGTAGTCGGTGAGGTCCGCCAGTGGATGGCGGCCTTCCCAGACCTTGTGGAAGTGCGCCTGCACCACGGCCTCCGGTACGCCGTTGATGTCCGCCCAGTGCCAGTGTGGCCGCTGGTCCTTGTCGATCAGGCGCGCGCGTACCCCTTCGGCGAACTCCGGGTGCCGGCAACAGTTCAGGCTCAGGGTGTATTCCATCTGGAACACCTCGGCCAGGGACAGGTAGCGCGCCCGGCGGATCTGTTCCCAGACCAGGTGGGCGGTCAACGGGCAGCCTTCGCCGAGGGTCTTGGCCGCACGGCTGTAGAGGGCGTCCGGATGGTCGCGCAGCTGGCTGATGGCGCGCCAGGCGCAGGCCACGTCGCTGACATCCAGCCATTGGTCGATCTGTGGTCGGCGTGGCAGCCATTGGGCTTCGGGCAACTGCCCCAGGGCTTCCTGCTGCAGGGCGCGGAACAGGCTGTTGAGCTGGCGCGCAGTCTGCTCCTGCCAGTTCAGTTGCAGCAGGCCCTCGATCAGTTCTTCTTGCTGTTCATCCAGCAGGAAACGGTCGGCGAGATCCAGGTCCAGGGCATCGCGGGCGTTGATGTGGGCGCCGGTGAGGCCGAGGAACAAGCCGAGCTTGCCGGGCATGCGCGAAAGGAACCAGCTGGCCCCCACGTCGGGATACAGGCCGATGCTGATTTCCGGCATCGCCAGGCGGCTGCTGGGGGTGACGATGCGGATTCCAGCCCCCTGCAACAGGCCCATCCCGCCGCCGAGCACATAACCATGTCCCCAGCAGATCAGCGGCTTGGGGTAGGTGTGCAGGCGATAGTCCAAGCGATATTCGGCGGCGAAGAAATGCCCGGCCAGGGGCGGTACCTCGCCCGGATGCGCCAGGCATGCCTGGGCCAGGCTACGCACCTCGCCTCCGGCACAGAAGGCCTTGGCGCCATTGCCGCGCAGCAGGACGCAGACCACCTGGGGATCCTTGGCCCAGGCCTCGAGACGCTCGCTCAATTGCTGGATCATGGGCAGCGAGAGGGCATTCAGGGACTTTTCCGCGTCCAGGGTGGCGATGGCAATACGCGCGCCACCGGTGGCGGTGAGTTCTTCGACGTGCAGGTTCATCGTGACCTCGTTGCTAAACCAGAGCGGTCAGTATGATCGCTGTGGGGGAAAGTGCCGGTTATGTGTCAGATCAATTGACAAGCGAAGTCGGCTTTCCTAGGGTGCGGCCATTGTTTTTTTCGGGCATGGCCATGACTGCTGACGATCGTATCAAACTCGAACCGAGCTGGAAGGCGGCCCTGCGGGCCGAGTTCGACCAGCCCTACATGAGCGAACTGCGGGAGTTCCTGCGCCGGGAACACGCTGCCGGCAAGGAGATCTATCCGCCCGGCCCGCTGATCTTCAATGCCTTGAACTCGACCCCGCTGGACAAGGTCAAGGTGGTGATCCTCGGCCAGGACCCCTACCACGGCCCGGGCCAGGCCCATGGCCTGTGCTTCTCCGTGCAACCCGGGGTTCCGGCGCCACCTTCGCTGGTGAACATCTACAAGGAGCTCAAGCGCGACCTGAACATCGATGTGCCCAATCATGGCTATCTGCAGAGCTGGGCCGAGCAGGGCGTGCTGCTGCTCAACACCACCATGACCGTGGAGCGGGCCAATGCGGCCTCCCATGCGGGCAAGGGGTGGCAGTTCTTCACCGACCGGATCATCGAGGTGGTCAGCGAGCACCAGCCGCACCTGGTGTTCCTGCTCTGGGGCGCCCACGCCCAGAGCAAGCAGAAGCTGATCGATAGCACCAAGCACCTGGTGCTGACCTCGGTGCATCCATCGCCGCTGTCAGCCTATCGCGGCTTCTTCGGCTGCGGGCATTTCAGCCGCGCCAACAAGTTTCTCGAGCAGAACGGCGAGACCCCGATCGACTGGCGCTTGCCAGCGCTGTAGCAGGCCGTTGAAAAAAGTAAGCGAGGCAGTCAGCGCCAGGCAAAAACAGGTGAAAAAGCGCAGTTTACGCGTGGTGAATGAGCATTTTGACCGGGCTGGCGCACCAGACTGTTTTCGACGCCAGCGATGGCAACGCAGATGGTTTTTCAACGGCCTGGTAGACAAAGCCGGCAGCCGCTAGCCCTTGTTCCAGTGGCGGAACAGGGGCTCGGCGAGAAACAGCACGAACAACAAGCGCATCACTTGCATCGCCGTCACCAGCGGCACCGAGAGTTGCAGCACCTCTGCCGTCAGGCTCATTTCCGCGATTCCCCCGGGCATCATGCCCAAGGTCAGCGAGCGCAGGTCCAGTTGGGTCAGCAGGCTCAGGCACCAGGCCGCGAGGCCGGCGATCAGCATGCTCATGGCCGTGCCCAGCAGGGTGCGTCCCATGAACGAAGGGGCCTGGCGAAAGAACTGACGGTTGAAGTGGCATCCCAGCCCGCTGCCGATCAACCACTGGCCCATCTGGCTGGCGCCATCGGGCAGGCCGGTGTGCAGGTTCCAGGCGATGCTGGCCACGGCGCTGAGCAACAATGGGCCGAACAGCCACGGGTTGGGTTGGCGCAGCCACTGCCAGAGCCAGGCCAGCAGGGCGCCGGCGGGGAACAGCAGGGCCAGCCAGCGCCAGTCGACGCTGGCGCTGTGCAGCACCGGCGTCCCCTGGCCCAGGAGGTACTTGAACGCCGCCGGTACGCACAGCACCACCGCCAGCACCCGCAGGCTCTGCCCAGCCGCTACCCGGCTGAGCACCGCGCCGTTGCGCGCGCCGAGGTTGACCATCTCTGCGGAGCCGCCGGGCATGCTGGAAAAGAACGCGGTGGCGCGGTCCTCGCCGGTACGCCGCAGCAGCCAGACCGCCATCACGCTGGACAGGCTGGTGACCAGGGCTCCGCAGAAAATCAGGCCGAAGTGGCTCATCACCTGGTCCATCACCGCCGGGGTGAAGTGCAGGCCGATGCCGATGCCCACTATCCATTGCCCGCACTTGCGTCCCCCAGGGATCTGCGCCAATTGCCAGGGCGTCAGGCTGCGCACCAGGATGATCGCCAGCAACGAGCCGACCATCCAGGGCAGGGGCCAGCCGACCTGGCTGGCGAGATAGCCGCCAGCCAGGCCCACCAGTGGCGTGCCCCACCATTGCCGCAAAGCGCCTTCAGACATCGGTCACCACGCGCTGGCGGGCCGAACGCTTGCGCCAGATACGCAGCAGCGGCAGGCACAGCATGCACGCCGTCAGTACCCAGACCCCGAGCGTGATCGGGCTCGACCAGAGGATCTCCAGCGCGCCGTTGGAGATCGACAGTGCACGACGCAGGTTCTGCTCCATCAAGCCGCCGAGGATGAAGCCCAGCAGCACCGGCGAGAGCGGGAAGTCGAGCTTGCGCAGGATGTAGCCGAAGATGCCGATGCCCACCATCAGGAACAGGTCGAAGGTGGTGGCGTGCACGGCATAGACGCCGATCGCGGTGATGATCGCGATGGCCGGCACCAGGGCCCAGTTCGGCACCGCGAGGATGCGGGTGAAGAGGCGGATCATCGGGATGTTGAGGATCACCAGCATGACGTTGGCGATGAACAACGAGGCGATCAGGCCCCAGACGATGTCCGGTTGTTGCTGGAACAGCAGCGGGCCCGGGGTGATGTTGTACAGCGACAGGGCGCCGATCATCACCGCCGTGGTGCCCGAGCCCGGCACGCCCAGGGTCAGCATCGGCACCAGGGCGCCGCAGGCCGAGGCGCCGATCGCGGTTTCCGGAGCCGCCAGGCCGCGTTTGTCGCCCTGGCCGAAAGTGCCGCTGGCGCCAGCGATGCGTTTCTCGGTCATGTAGGCCACGGCGCTGGCCAGGGTCGCCCCGGCCCCGGGCAGCACGCCCATGATGAAGCCCAGCAGGCCACAACGGATGTTCACTGCCAATACCGCGGCCGCTTCCTTGAAGTTGAACAGCATGCGCCCGGTGGCCTTGACCGCTTCCTGACCACGGTGAGTCTTCTCCAGGAGCAGGAGTATCTCGCTGATGGAGAACAGGCCCAGCACCAGCACCACGAACTGGATGCCATCGGCCAAGTGGATGTTGTCGCCGGTGAAGCGGTACACACCGCTGTTGGCATCGATCCCCACTGCCGACAGGAACAGCCCGATCAGCGCGGCGATGAAGGTCTTCAGCGGCTTGTCGCCGGCCATGCCGCCGAGGGCGACGATGGCGAACACCATCAGCACGAAATACTCCGCCGGGCCGAAGGCGATGGCCCACTGGGCCAGCAGTGGGGCGAACAGCACCATGCCGCAGGTGGCGATGAGGGCACCGATGAACGAACTCCAGGCCGACAGCGACAAGGCCACGCCGGCCAGGCCCTGGCGAGCCATCGGATAGCCGTCGAGGGTGGTCATCACCGTGGAGGCCTCGCCGGGGATGTTCAGCAGGATCGAGCTGATGCGCCCGCCGTACTCGCAGCCCAGATAGACCGCCGCCAGCAGGATCAGCGCCGATTCCGGCGGCAGGCCCAGGGCGAAGGCGATGGGGATCAGCAGTGCCACGCCGTTGATCGGACCCAGGCCCGGCAGCAGGCCGACCACGGTGCCGATCAGGGTACCGGTGAGGGCGGTGACCAGGTTGTAGGGGCTCAGGGCCACGCCGAAGCCCTGGCCGAGGTAGCTCAAGGTATCCATGTCAATTCTCCAGAACGTCGAGCAGGCCCAGGGGCAGGGGCACGTCCATGACCCGATCGAACAGCCAGTACAGGCCGATGCTGAGCAGGCTGACGATCACCAGGCTGGGCCACCAGCGGCCGCCATACAGGCGGGCCATGGGGACGCCGACGAGGATTCCGGCGAGGATGAAGCCCAGGGGTTCGAAGGTGCCGGCCAAGACCAATAGCAGGGCTACGCAGAGGCCGATCTTGACCAGGGCCTCACGGTCCAGGGGTGGTTCGTCGTCGCTGTGCCTGATCGGTGTCGGACGCACCAGCAGGTACAGCAGCGCCAGGCCCAGCAGGCCGAGCATGAGTAGCGGAAAGGCCCTTGGGCCCACGGGTTCGTAGGAAAAGGCCGCCTGGTACGGCCAGGCCATCAGCGCGAGGCTGGCACAGGCCAGCAACAGCACCGAGGCGAATAGACGTTGGACGAGCATGGCTAACTCCCGGGCCCGACCCTCGCTGCGCAAGGGCCGGGTCGTCAGAATGGGGGGTCACTGGATCAGGCCGAATTCCTTGGCCAGGGCTTTGTAGTCGGCCACCTGTTTCTTCACATAGGTGTCCAGCTCCGGGCCGGTCAGGGCGAAGGGGAACAGCTCGCGCTGGTCACGCAGCTTGGCGAACTCCTCGGAGGCCAGGAGCTTGTCGAAGGCGTTTTTCCACCAGGCATACTCCTCGTCGCTGACCTTCGGCCCCAGGTAGAAGCCGCGCACCACCGGCCAGACGATGTCATAGCCCTGTTCCTTGGCGGTGGGGATGTTCTTCATTTCCGGCTCGTCCAGGCGCTGCTCGGAAAACACCGCCAGCAAGCGCATGTCGCCGGCGAGGATGTGCGGCATGGAGTCGGAGATGTCGGTACTGCCCACCTGGATGTGCCCGCCCAGCAGGGCCGTGGCGATTTCCCCGCCGCCCTCCAGGGCCACGTAGCGCAGGTCCCGCGGGTTGATCCCGGCGGCCTTGGCGATCAGCGCGGTTTGCATCCAGTCCTGGCTGCCGACGGTGCCGCCGGAGCCGATCACCACCTTGCTCGGATCTTTCTTCAGGGCCGCGACCAGGTCATCGAGAGTCTTGTAGGGCGAATCGTTCTTCACCGCGATGGCGCCATAGCTGGTGCCCACGGCCGCCAGCCAGTGCACGGCGTTTTCATCGAAGCGCCCGAACTTGCCCTGGGCCAGGTTCAGCAGCGAACCGCTGGACCAGGCCACCAGGGTCCCGGCATCGGCCGGGCGCTGGGCCACCACCGCGTTATAGGCCACGGCCCCGACGCCGCCGGGCATGTAGGTGACGCGCATCGGTTTGCTGAGGATCTTCTCGTTGACCAGGGCGCTCTGCACCAGCTTGCAGGTCAGGTCGAAGCCACCGCCGGGGGAGGCCGGGGCGATGCATTCCGGGCGCTTGGGTTCGGTGGATGCGGCCAGCAGCTGGCCGGTGAACAACAGGCAGCCGGCGGCGAGGGCCAGTTTACGCAATGAAAAGTCCATGAGTGTCTCCACAGGAGTTGTTATCGGTATGCCCGGGTCGTCCTCGATCCCTGGGCGCAGGGGCCGGCCTGTCGGCATCGGCCATGTACGCGGTCCGTGGGGTCACCACAGGGCCACGCTGTAGCTCACCAGCAGGCGTACCTCGTCCGCGTCGCGAGCCGAATAGTTGGAGCGGTAGGTGGCATTGCGCAGGCGCACCGCGACATCCTTGAAGGTGCCGCTTTGCACCACGTACTTGAGCTCGGTGTTGCGTTCCCATTCCTTGCCGGTGTCGCCGTTCTTCAAGGCGATGTTGTCGCCGCTCAGGTAGCGGGTCATGAAGCTCAGGCCGGGAATCCCCAGCTTGGCGAAGTCGTAGTCGTAGCGGGCTTGCCAGGAACGTTCCTCGGCGCCGGCGAAGTCGTTGATCTGCACGAAGTTCACCAGGTAAGGGTCGCTGCCATCCACATAGGGAAAGGCGCTGTCGCCGGACAGGTGCTGATAGCCGGCGCTGAGTTTATGCCCGTCCAAGGCATAGCTCACCAGGCCGTTGAGGGCGCGGTTGTCGATCTTGCCGCCGCGGGCCTGGCCCTGGTCGTTGCTGATGGCCAGGCGCAGGTCGCTGGTGAAGGTGCCGGGGCCCAGGGGACGCGATGCCAGCAAGCCGAGGAAGTGCTGGTTGTAGACGTCGTCCAGCTGGGCGAAATGGTAGCTGGCGGTGATTTTGTCGCTGAGCTTGTAGTCCAGGCCGCCGAAGTTGAAGTGCTTGCCGGCCACGTTGCTGGCGAAGCGGCTGTTCTTGTTGTTGAGGCGGATATCCTCGTAGTTGCTGTCGTCGCGGTCCTTGGCTTTGTCCAGGCGACCGCCGGTGAAGGTCAGGTTGTTGATTTCCCTGGACGTCAACAGGCCGCCCTGGAAGGTCTGCGGCAAGATCCGCCCATCGTTGGGCTTGAGGATCGGCAGCTCGGGGATCAGGCTGCCGATCTTCAACTCGGTAGCGGAGAACCTGACCTTGCCGGTCAGGCCCAGCTTGGAATACTGGTTGGCCGCGCGACCGTCGTCGTGGGTCGGCAACAGGCCGGTGCCGGTGCGGTCGGGGCTGGAGTCGAGCTTGACCCCGAGCATGCCCAGGGCATCGACGCCAAATCCCAGGGTGCCTTCGGTGTAGCCCGACTGCAGGTTGAGCATGAAGCCCTGGGCCCACTCGTCGCGCTTGGATTGCTGGGTGCGGGTGCCGTCGCGAAAGTCGCGATTGAAGTACATGTTGCGGGTTTCGAAGGTGGCGCTGCTGTCTTCGAAGAACGCGGCCTGGGTCAGCGGAGCGGCAAGGGCGGCGGCGCTGGCGAGGGCGGTCGGGGTCAGGCGGGAGAAACGCACAGGCGCGCTGGCCTGGGAGTGCGGGGATGGCATCCGGTGGTACTCCGATATTGTTCTTATTCTGATGAAAACGCTTCGAGGCGCTTTGCATGTCGGCGGAGCTCGGCAAGGCTGCCGAAACTTTCCGTGACAGGACTCTAAAGGGCCAACCTTTCGCTAACCTTTCAGCCAGCTTTCAAGGTTTTCGGGCTTCACAGCAGCGGTTGCGGCGGTACACTCCGCGCGCAAAAGGACTGTCGATTCCCCCCTGAACGAGGTGCAAAACCATGCGGGTCCTGCTGGTCGAAGACCATCTGCAACTGGCTGAAAGTGTCGCCCAGGCGCTCAAGAGCACGGGCCTGACCGTGGACGTGCTGCACGATGGGGTGGCCGCTGACCTGGCGCTGAGCAGCGAGGAATACGCCATGGCGGTGCTGGATGTCGGCCTGCCGCGCATGGATGGCTTCGAGGTGCTGGCGCGCTTGCGCACCCGTGGCAAGAACCTGCCGGTGCTGATGCTCACCGCTCGCAGCGACGTCAAGGATCGGGTGCATGGGTTGAACCTGGGGGCCGACGATTACCTGGCCAAGCCTTTCGAACTGACCGAGCTGGAGGCCCGGGTCAAGGCCCTGTTGCGCCGCAGCGTGCTGGGCGGCGAGCGCCAGCAGCGATGCGGAGTGCTGGCCTACGATCTGGATACGCGGCGCTTCACCCTGGGCCAGGAGCTGTTGACCCTGACCTCGCGCGAGCAGGCGGTGCTCGAGGCCCTGATCGCCAGGCCCGGGCGGGTCATGAGCAAGGAGCAGCTGGCGTCCCAGGTGTTCGGCCTGGATGAAGAGGCCAGCCCGGACGCCATCGAGATCTACATCCACCGTTTACGCAAGAAGCTCGATGGCCACGCGGTGGCTATCGTCACCTTCCGTGGCCTGGGCTATCTGCTGGAAAGTCGCGATGCATAGGCCCAGCAGCCTGCGCTGGCGCCTGTTGTGGAACCTGGCGCTGTTGCTGGTGGTATTGATGCTGGCCAGCGGCCTGAGCGCCTACTGGAACGGTCGCGAGGCCGCCGACACCGCCTACGACCGAACCCTGCTGGCCTCGGCGCGGACCATCGCCGCCGGTTTGTCCCAGCGTGATGGCAGCCTCAGCGCCAACGTGCCCTATGTGGCCCTGGACACCTTCGCCTATGACAGCGCAGGGCGGATCTACTACCAGGTCAACGATATCCACCAGCAGTTGATTTCCGGCTACGAGAACCTGCCGGGACCACCGCCGGGCACCCCGCGCACCGATGACTATCCAGCCCTGGCGCGATTCTACGATGCCACCTACCAAGGGCAGAACGTGCGGGTGGTGAGCTTGCTCAAGGCGGTCAGCGAGCCGAACATGAACGGCATGGCGGAAATCCGCGTGGCCGAAACCGATGAAGCCCGGGTGGCCATGGCCCGCAGCCTGATGGCCGATACCCTGTTGCGCCTGGGGATGTTGGCCATCGGTGCCTTGCTCCTGGTGTGGTTCGCGGTGAGTGCCGCGTTGCGGCCGCTGGAGCGCTTGCGCAGTGCGGTGGAGGAGCGCCAGCCGGATGATTTGCGTCCCTTGCCACTGGTGTCGGTGCAGCATGAACTGGGACCGTTGGTACGGGCCTTGAACCATTTCACCGAGCGCCTGCGCGGCCAGTTCGAGCGCCAGGCGCAATTCATCGCCGATGCGGCGCATGAGTTGCGTACTCCCCTGGCGGCGCTCAAGGCGCGTCTCGAACTGGGGCTGCGTTCCCAGGAACCGCAGACCTGGCGTTCGACCCTGGAGAACGTGGCCCAGGGCACCGATCGCCTGACTCACCTGGCCAACCAGCTGTTGTCCCTGGCCCGGGTGGAAAACGGCGCCCGGGCCATTGCCGAAGGTGGGGCGCAGTTGCTCGATCTCAGCCAGCTGGCCCGGGAGCTGGGCATGGCCATGGCGCCGCTGGCCCATGCCCGGGGCGTGGCGCTGGCCCTGGAGGCCGATGAGCCGGTGTGGCTCAAGGGCGAGCCGACCCTGCTCAACGAGCTCTTGAGCAACCTGCTGGACAACGCCTTGGCCCATACCCCGCCGGGCGGCAACGTGGTGCTGCGGGTCACGGCGCCGGGAGTGCTGGAGGTGGAGGACGACGGTCCGGGGATTCCCCTGGAGGATCGCGAGCGGGTCTTCGAGCGCTTCTACCGGCGCAACCAGCAGGTGGTCGGATCGGGCTTGGGCCTGGCCATCGTCGGCGAGATCTGCCGCGCGCATCTGGCACAGGTCAGCCTGCATGACGGCCAGCCGTCGGGCTTGAAGGTGCGGGTGAACTTCGGCGCTGACCAGGAGCCCCTGTAGGGAGTGCCACTCAATAGAGCATCGAGCGCGACTCTTCGAGGTCGCGGCACATGGCCTGGTCTTCCGGGTCGATCTTCAGCTTCTTGAAAGCAGGCACGCTCAAGGCATCGACCCGCGAGAGGCGATGGTCGGTGTCCTTGTGGCAGTACAGGATAGCGACCTGGACCAGGTCGACGTAGTCGATCCCGTCGGCTTGGCGCTTGAAGTCCAGGTACTGCTCGGGGATCTGTGCCAGTTGCTCGGGGAATTCCCAGACTTGCAGCAACTTGTTCCCCAGCAATGGATGGATCTGTTCGATCACGTGATTGAGGCTGACCGGGTCGGCCAGCAGCTCGTAGTGGTCCTCGGCGTAGGTCAGGATCGGCAGCACGCCAATCTGGTGCACCAGGCCGCCGAGCGCCGCCTGGTCCGGCTTGAGCTGGCTGTAGCTGCGGCATAGGGCATAGCTGACCCCGGCCACCTCAAGGCTGCGCCGCCAGACGTCGCGCATCTTGCGTTCCACCACCTCGGAGCGGGCGTTGAAGATCTGCTCCATCACCAGGCCGATGGCCAGGTTGCTGCTGTAGTTGACTCCCAGGCGGGTGATGGCGGTGTGCAGGTCGGTGACTTCCTGGGCCGCCCGCAGCAGCGGGCTGTTGACCACCTTGATCAGCCGCGCCGACAGGGCGGTATCGCGGCCTATCACCTTGCTCAGAGTGCTGACACTGATTTCCGGGTCTTCGGCGGCCTGGCGAATCTGCATGGCCACCTCCGGTAGGGTCGGCAGGACCAGGTCATCGTTGTCGATGGCCTCCAGCAAATCCTGTTGGACCTTTTCCGCCAGCTCAGTCATCTCGGTTCTCTTGGGTGGTGCAGGAAAGGGCGGGCGATCAGCGCTGGATTTCGCGATCACGGTCCAGCTGGTATGGCAGCTCGAGCAATTGCAGGTCCGGTCCTTCGGGCGTCCCCAGGTGCAGGTTGCCATCTTCCACGGCCTCGGCCTGCAACACCGCCAGTAATTCGATCCGCTCCGGGGCGCGGGCCGCCAGGACCACTTCGCCGATGGCGCTGCCGTGGATCGGGGCAAACAGCGGAGTGCCGGGCTCCGGTTGTTCGTCCGTGGCCAGGGCCAGGCGGTACAGGCGGCGCTTGAGCTTGCCCAGGTACTGCATGCGGGCGACGATTTCCTGTCCGGTATAGCAACCCTTCTTGAAGCTGACGCCACCCACGGCCTGCAGGTTGAGCATCTGCGGGATGAACAGCTCGCGGGTCTGTGCCATGACCTGGCCCAGGCCGGCCCGGATCTGCCCCAGCAGCCACTGGTTCAGCTGGCCTTCGGGCAGTCGCGCGGCCAGTTGCTGGCCCAGGCTGGCGGCGCGTTCGGCCGGGACCCAGAGTTCGGCGCGGTCGCTCGAGACGCGCACCGCGATCAGGCCATCTGCCCGGGCCACGGCACCGTCTTCCTGGGGCAGTTCCAGGCCCAGCTGGTCGAGGGCGGCCTGGGCCGAGGACAGGCCGAAACGGGCCCAGCGGGTGCTTTCATCGCTGAGCGTGGCCTTGGAGAACACCGCGTATTTCTTCAGGTCCGCCAGTTGCGGCTCCACCAGTTCGCCGGCCATGGCCAGCAGGCAGCCGTCACCCTCCAGGAGGATACGGAAACTGGATTGCATGCGGCCTTTCTGGGTGCAGCGGGCGCCAAGGCTGGACTGGCTGTCGCTGAGGTAATTGAGGTTGCAGGTCAATTGGCCCTGCAGGAATTTGCCGGCATCGGGGCCGCGGACGGCGAGTACGCCTTCGTGGGACAGGGGGCAGAAAAAAGCGGAGTCAGCCATGGTTCATCGCAGGGTAAAAAGTCTGGGGCACATCATAAGGGGGCGCCTTTGAAATGGATAGTTCACAAAGGATAGGCGGTGGCCGACCAAAGCCGACTGTCATCACCTGTCCCGGGCTGTATACTGGCGCCCTATTTGAGGAGCGTTCCATGGTTGAAGATGTTGAACTGAATCGCCTCTACTGGCACAGCCGTCGCGGCATGCTCGAACTGGACGTGTTGCTGGTGCCGTTCGTCAAGGAGGTGTACCCGCATCTCAACGAAACGGATCGCCAGTGCTACCGCAACCTGCTCGAGTGCGAGGACCAGGACATGTTCGGCTGGTTCATGGAGCGCAGCGAATCCCCTGATCCCGAGTTGCAGCGCATGGTGCGCATGATCCTGGATCGTGTCCAGCCCAAGTAAGCTGTTCGAGAGCCGCTGGCGGGCGTCCATGCAACTGCTGGCGGCTTATCTGTTGGCCCAGGCTTTCGCCCTGGGTGCCGTTTTTCTTCTCGACATTCCGCTTTTCTCCAAGCTCCTGGGGTTGTCGCTGTGCCTGTTGCACGCCGCCTGGGCGCTGCCCCGGCAAGTCCTGTTGAGCCACTCCCGAGCCTTCACCCGCCTGCGTCACGGTGTCGCCGGCTGGCAGTTGTGGAACCGTGCCGGTGGCTGGCAGGCGGTGCAGTTGTGTCCCGATAGCCTGGCGCTGCCGTTGATCGTGGTATTGCGTTTTCGCCTGAAGGGCCGGCGCCGGATTCACTCCGTCTGCGTTCCGCGGGATGCGCAGGCGGCCGACGAGCATCGGCGCCTGCGGGTACGGCTCAAGTTCGCTCGCGATAGGTGGGCGGCTGCAGAATAGTGTCCCGGGCCTCGGGGAGCATCTGTGGATAGTCGAGGGTGTAGTGCAGGCCCCGGCTTTCCTTGCGAGCCATGGCCGAGAGAATCATCAGCTCGGCGACCTGGGCCAGGTTGCGCAGCTCGATGAGGTCGCGGCTGACCTTGTAGTTGCTGTAGAACTCGTCGATCTCGTCCAGAAGCAGGCGCACCCGGTGCTGTGCCCGTTGCAGGCGTTTGTTGGTACGCACGATGCCTACGTAGTCCCACATGAACCGCCGTAGTTCATCCCAGTTGTGCGCGATGATCACGTCCTCGTCGGAATCGGTGACCTGGCTGGCGTCCCAGGCGGGCAGGGCGATAGGCAAGGCGACCTGCGGTAGTTGCCGGAGGATGTCGGCCGCTGCCGAGCGTGCATAGACGAAGCACTCGAGCAGCGAATTGCTGGCCATGCGGTTGGCCCCGTGCAGGCCGGTAAAGCTGGTCTCGCCGATGGCATACAGGCCAGGCACGTCGGTCTGGCCATGCTGGTCGACCATGACTCCGCCGCAGGTGTAGTGGGCCGCCGGCACCACCGGTATGGGCTGCCGGGTGATGTCGATGGAGAATTCCAGGCAACGCTCGTAGACCGTGGGGAAGTGGCTCTTGATGAAAGCTTGCGGCTTGTGGCTGATGTCCAGGTAGACGCAGTCGATACCCAGGCGCTTCATTTCATGGTCGATGGCCCGGGCGACGATGTCCCGGGGGGCCAGCTCGGCCCGTGGGTCGAAGCGCTGCATGAAGCGCTCGCCATTGGGCAGCTTCAGGTGGGCGCCTTCGCCGCGCAGGGCTTCGGTCACCAGGAAGTTCTTGGCCTGCGGGTGGTACAGGCAGGTGGGATGGAACTGGTTGAACTCCAGGTTGGCCACCCGGCAGCCCGCGCGCCAGGCCATGGCGATGCCATCGCCGCAGGCACTGTCGGGGTTGCTGGTATAGAGGTAGACCTTGGCCGCGCCGCCAGAGGCGAGGATCACGAAGCGCGCGCCGAAGGTGTCGACTTCGCCGGTGGTGCGGTTGAGCACGTAGGCACCCAGGCAGCGCTCGCCTTCCAGGCCCAGGCGCTTCTCGGTGATCAGGTCGACCGCGACCCTCTGTTCCAGCAGTTCTATATTGGGATGCTGCCGGGCCTTGGCCAGCAGGGTGGTGAAGATGGCCGCGCCGGTGGCATCCGCCGCATGGATGATCCGCCGATGGCTGTGGCCTCCTTCACGGGTCAGGTGAAACTCGAAGCCGTTGTCATCGTTGCCGGCTTCTTCGTCACGGGTGAAGGGGACTCCCTGGTCGATCAGCCACTGGATCGCCTCGCGGCTATGCTCCACGGTGAAGCGCACGGCGTCTTCGTGGCACAGGCCGGCACCGGCATTGAGGGTGTCGTCGACATGGGAATCGACCGTGTCGGTGTCGTCCAGCACCGCGGCCACGCCGCCCTGGGCGCGATAGGTCGAGCCGTTGGCGAGGTCGCCCTTGCTCAGGACCGCAATCCGCAGGTGGCTGGGCAGCGTCAGGGCCAGGCTCAAGCCGGCGGCACCGCTGCCAATCACCAGAACATCGTGTTGAAACTGTTGGCTCATTTGAAGGATTCCGCTCAAAGCGACCCGGGACGGGGTTGGCGCAAGACGCCTGAATCGGCAAGTCAAAGCAGCCACACAGCCCACTAGTATATAGAGGGGGGGAGCGGCACAATAGCCGCGCCTGCATGGCATTGTGCGACTTCGCTGAGCAAAAGCGCTGCTTGCGGTCAGCCGGGGCTCAGGCCGTTACCAGGCCTGACAGGGACGATCGAGGGCACAGGGCTGTTTTTCTCTTTAGCGTTACACATACTTCGTCCGGCACGGCTATAAAGATTGGGAACTTTTGCCAAGGCCCCAAACTCAATAGAAGGTTGCCTGAAAGAAGGGACAGCGTCGGTTTTATCCAGGGTTTTCAGCCTGTTTTCCTGGGGTGAAAATCGACGACAGGATTATTCGCGCAGCCGGCCTTGCCCGCGCTGCGTTTTTCGTGCGTGCCGGATCAGAGCCCGCAGGAAACTTGCTTGGAGGGGGAGAACTTTTGCGAAAAGCCCGAGTCTATGTTTGCAAGCCTGATCAATTAGTAGTGCACGCCTCCTCCGAGTTTATCGAGGAGTGTTCATGCTAACCCAGGAAGAGGATCAGCAGCTGGTCGAGCGCGTTCAGCGTGGCGACAAGCGAGCGTTCGATCTGCTCGTGCTGAAGTACCAGCACAAAATTCTCGGGTTGATCGTGCGTTTCGTGCACGACACCCATGAAGCCCAGGATGTCGCACAGGAAGCCTTTATCAAGGCATACCGTGCACTAGGTAATTTTCGTGGTGACAGCGCGTTCTATACGTGGCTTTACCGTATCGCCATCAATACGGCGAAAAACTATCTGGTTTCACGCGGCCGCCGGCCGCCGGATAGCGATGTCAGTTCTGAAGATGCGGAGTTCTATGATGGCGATCACGGCCTGAAGGATCTCGAATCACCGGAACGGTCATTGCTGCGGGATGAGATCGAAGGCACCGTCCATCGAACCATCCAGCAACTACCTGAAGATTTGCGTACGGCTTTAACTTTACGTGAATTTGATGGTCTGAGTTACGAGGACATTGCCAGTGTCATGCAGTGTCCGGTGGGTACCGTGCGCTCCCGGATTTTCCGCGCTCGGGAAGCCATCGATAAAGCCCTGCAGCCGTTGTTGCAGGAAACCTGAGACAGCGGCGACAGCCAAGAGAGGAACCGCCATGAGTCGTGAAGCCCTGCAGGAATCGCTGTCCGCGGTGATGGATAACGAAGCGGACGAACTGGAATTACGTCGGGTATTGAATGCCGTCGACGAAGTGGAAACCCGTGAGACCTGGGCTCGTTATCAAATCGCCCGGGCGGCCATGCACAAGGAGTTGCTGCTTCCACGTCTGGATATCGCCGCTGCCGTTTCTGCAGCCCTGGCTGATGAAGCCGTACCTGCCAAGGGTTCCCGTGGGCCATGGCGTAGCCTGGGTCGCCTGGCGGTAGCCGCCTCGGTGACGGTTGCGGTCCTGGCGGGTGTGCGCTTGTACAACCACGATGAGATCGCTGGCGTCGAACTGGCTCAGCAGGCTGGCCAGCCCACCCTGGCAGCGCCACAAGTCAAAGGCCCAGCGGTACTGGCCGGCTACAATGAGAATTCGGAAGCCACTGGCCCCATGGCCAATGGCGTATTGCAAGGACAGCCAGGCTGGCATGACCAGCGTCTGCCAAGCTATCTGCGTCAGCATGCCCAGCAAGCTGCACTCAAAGGCACTGAAAGCGCATTGCCTTATGCTCGTGCGGCAAGCCTGGAAAACCGCTAAGGAGGATCATGCGCGCCATCCCTCTACTCTCGCTTCTGCTCAGTGGCTGGTTTGTGGTTCCAGCCCACGCCGACGAAGCCCAGGACTGGTTGCAGCGTCTTGGGCAAGCGGAACAGCAGCAAAGCTTCCAGGGCACCTTCGTTTACGAGCGTAACGGTAGTTTCTCTACCCACAACATCTGGCATCGTGTCCAGGATGGAAGGGTTCTCGAGCGTCTGGTCCAGCTCGATGGCTCTGCTCAAGAGGTAGTGCGTGTCGATGGTCGCACCCAATGTGTCAGTGGCACGCTGGTGGCAGGATTGGGAGATTCTGCAGACTCGGTGGCGCGTGCGCTGGACCCTCAGAAACTCAAGAATTGGTACGACCTTGCCGTCATCGGCAAGTCGCGGGTGGCAGGGCGTCCGGCGGTGATCGTCTCGGTCGCGCCCAAGGACCAGCATCGCTACGGCTTCGAGCTGCACCTGGATCGTGAGACCGGGCTACCACTCAAGTCCTTGCTGCTCAACGACAAGGGGCAATTGCTCGAGCGCTTCCAGTTCACCCGCCTGGATACTCGCGATGTTCCGGGGGATGCCGAGCTGCGTGCCACCGCCGACTGCAAGCCAGTCACCCTTGATAGTGATAAGGCTTCGGCAGTCAAGGCTGCACAAACCTGGCGCTCCGACTGGTTGCCGCCGGGCTTCGAGTTGACCAGCAGCAGTGCGCGCAAGGATCCGCAAACCAAGGTGATGGTCAACAGCCTGCTGTATGACGATGGCCTGGCACGGTTCTCGGTATTCCTCGAGCCGCTCAACGGTGCAACGGTCACCGACACCCGGACCCAGCTTGGGCCCACCGTGGCGGTATCGCGTCGCCTGACCACGCCCGATGGCGAGATGATGGTCACGGTAGTCGGGGAGATCCCGATCGGTACCGCCGAGCGTATCGCCTTGTCGATGCGTTCAGACTCTACCGCTAAGCAATGAAGCTTTATTGGTTGTGCAAGAGGTCAGTGATGGCTACTCCACAATTGAGAAGATGAAATGTTTGGCCAGCAAATTCATTTGCAAAATCCCCAGAGTTTTTTTATAGGTCAGAGCCTTTCGGTTCTGACCTAATTTGTCGTTCCTGGAACAAAACTGCCGCCCGCTTGGTGTCGGCGCTGTTCGTTCCCTATCGCTTAACCACGCTCGTCGTAACGGGAGCCGTATGTCGATACCACGCTTGAAGTCCTACTTCACCATCCTCGCCACTGTGCTGGTGCTTGGGCAGGCCGTTTCTGCCCAGGCGGCCGAACTGCCTGATTTCACCCAACTGGTCGAGCAGGCATCGCCTGCGGTGGTGAACATCAGTACCACGCAGAAACTGCCTGATCGCCGGGTCTCTGCGGGCCCCATGCCCGACCTCGAAGGCCTGCCGCCGATGCTGCGGGAATTCTTCGAGCGTGGCATGCCGCCACAGCAGCGTTCTCCCCGTGGGGATCGACAGCGCGAAGCCCAGTCCCTGGGCTCGGGTTTCATCATCTCCCCGGATGGCTACATCCTGACCAACAATCACGTGATCGCTGACGCTGACGAAATCCTCGTACGCCTGGCCGATCGCAGCGAATTGAAAGCCAAGCTGGTCGGTACCGATCCGCGTTCCGACGTGGCGCTGTTGAAGATCGATGGCAAGGACTTGCCCGTATTGAAGCTGGGCAAGTCCCAGGATCTGAAGGCTGGCCAATGGGTCGTGGCCATCGGCTCGCCGTTCGGCTTCGACCATACCGTGACCCAGGGCATCGTCAGTGCCATCGGTCGCAGCCTGCCGAACGAAAACTATGTGCCGTTCATCCAGACCGACGTGCCTATCAACCCGGGTAACTCCGGTGGCCCGTTGTTCAACCTGGCCGGTGAGGTCGTGGGGATCAACTCGCAGATTTATACCCGTTCCGGCGGCTTCATGGGCGTTTCCTTTGCTATCCCGATCGACGTAGCCATGGACGTGTCCTCCCAGCTCAAGGCGGGAGGTAAGGTCAGCCGTGGCTGGCTTGGCGTGGTGATCCAGGAGGTCAACAAGGACCTGGCCGAGTCTTTCGGACTGGAAAAACCTGCCGGAGCCCTGGTCGCACAGATCCAGGATGATGGTCCGGCTGCCAAGGGTGGCCTGCAGGTGGGAGATGTGATCCTCAGCCTCAATGGCCAGCCGATCGTCATGTCAGCGGACCTGCCACATCTGGTCGGCGCGCTGAAAGCCGGCGCCAAGGCCAACCTGGAAGTGATCCGTGACGGCAAGCGCAAGGCTATCGAGCTGACCGTCGGCGCTATTCCTGAAGAAGATCGGGACCTGAGCCAATTGTCCAAGTCCGGCGTCGAGCGCAGTAGCAACCGCTTGGGCGTGGCCGTGGTCGAGCTCAGTGCGGAACAGAAGAAAGCCTTTGATCTCAAGGGTGGCGTGGTGATCAAGGAAGTACAGGACGGCCCTGCGGCGCTTATCGGCCTGCAGCCTGGCGATGTGATCACTCACTTGAACAACCAGGCGATCAGCTCGACCAAGGAGTTCACCGAAATCGCCAAGGCGCTGCCGAAGAACCGCTCGGTTTCCATGCGGGTACTGCGCCAGGGACGAGCCAGCTTCATTACCTTCAAGCTGGCGGAGTAACTCGCCAGTTCCAGGTCTCGCCCAATAAAAAGCCCGCCTCACAAGAGGCGGGTTTTTTATTGTTCCGTCCAGCGTCAGCGCATCATGTCCTTGATCATCTGTTCCTGATCCATCATCTCGCGCTGGCGAGCATCGATTCGTGACGACAGCGGAAAGTTGCTGCCGGCGCGGCGCTTGGCGAAATCCAGCTGCTGGATGGCCTGGCGATAGTCTCCCACCAAGGCGAAGTACTCGGCGCGCGCCTGGTGCAGACCGATGATGTTGCCCGATAGGCCGCGGGTTTCCGCCACCAGGTACCAGACGTCCGGGTCATCGGGGCGGCTCTTGAGCAGACTTTCCAGGGCCTTTTCCGCATCGGCCGGACGATTCTGCTTGAGCAGCAGGTCGACCCGGATCTGGTGCAGCGGATAGTTGTTCGGATACTGGCCGAGCATCCGCTCCACTCGCGCCTGTGCGTCCGGCAGGCGGCTGCTGTTCATGTCCAGCTCGATCTGGGCCAGGTTGTAGGTAATGTCATTGGCCGATCTGGCTAGTAGCGGCTTGAGGTTCTCCCGAGCTTCGTTCCACTGGCTGCCCTTGATCTGGGCGATGGCCAGCCCGTAGCGGGCAATGTCGTTCTTTGGGTTTTCGTCGAGCTGGGCACGGAAGCGCTTGGCGGCCAGGCCAGGCGATTCCTCATAGTTCAGTTGCACCCGTGCGCGGATCAGTTGGTAGCGTAGGCTGTCCTCGATGCCGCCAGGCTTGGCCTGTTCGGCACGGTTGCGCGTGTCGGCGATCCGCGATTCGGTAACCGGGTGAGTCAGGAGGAACTCTGGCGGCTTGGCGTCGAAGCGGTACTGGCGCATCAAGCGTTCGAACATGGTGGGCATCGAGCGCGGATCGTAGCCAGCCTTCTCCAGGTTGAGAATGCCGATGCGGTCGGCTTCCTGTTCGTTCTGCCGTGAGAAGCGCCGCTGCTCCTGGATAGCCGCGGCCTGGGTGCCGGCGATGGCGGCGATCCCGGCGTCACCGGCGCCGGTGGCGGCAATCACGATGCCGGCCAGCATGGCGGCCATCATCGGCACCTGCATCCGGCGTTGTGCCTCGACGCCACGGGCGAAGTGGCGTTGGGAAAGGTGCGCCAGTTCGTGGGCCAGTACCGAGACATATTCACCCTCGGTCTGGGCGTTGAGGAACAGCCCGCCGTTGACGCCGACTATTCCGCCTGGTGCAGCGAATGCGTTGAGCTGGGGACTGTTGATCAGGATGAATTCCAAGCGCCGGTCGTTGACCTGGCTGGTCTCCACCAGCTTGTAGACGCTGGTTTCGACGTAGTCCTTGAGCTGCGGATCACTCAATTGCGAGACCTGGCTGCGCAGCAAGGAGAGCCAGGCCCGGCCCAGTTGGTATTCTTGTTGTGGAGAGACAATGGCTGAACTGGCATCGCCAAGTGACGGCAAGTCGTCGGCGAAGCCCGGTGAGGCGAGCAGGCAAGCGAGCGTCAGCAGAGTAGGGCGCAACAAATTCATGCACAGAGCCTTAATCGACAAAGGCTCTACTGTAGCTGGACACCTGTTCGGGAGCCAGACAAGGGCGGTGAAAACTCTGATGGAATAACGGTGCTTTTCGGCAAATTACTGCGTCTACGTCTGTACGCCTTTGGCGCGCGGGATTTTTGCGCCTGCTGGTTATCGGCTGCTTCGTCCCTCGGGGTATCCTAACGCCCTTGCATTTACCACCGGAGTAACACCATGACCGATGTCGTCGCCCATGATGCCGAGCTGGACGCCAGCGGGCTGAACTGCCCGTTGCCGCTGCTCAAGGCCAAGATGGAGCTCAATCGCCTGGCCAGTGGTGCGGTGCTCAAGGTCATTGCCACCGATGCCGGCTCCCAGCGCGACTTCCGCACCTTCGCCCGCCTGGCCGGTCATACGCTGCTGCGCGAAGAGGACGAGGCGGGAGTCTATCGCTACTGGTTGAAAAAGGCCTGACGCCGTTCACCGCTTTCATCTTAAGGATCACTGATGTTCAAAGTGCTACGCGACTGGATACAGCGCTATTTCTCGGACGAAGAGGCGGTGGTGCTGGCTGTCTTGCTGTTCCTGGCCTTCACCGCGGTACTGACCCTGGGCGGCATGCTTGCGCCGGTGCTGGCGGGCATGGTCCTGGCTTACCTGATGCAGGGGCTGGTGGTGAGCCTGGAGCGCCTGCGGTTGCCGGGTGGCGCCGCGGTAGGACTGGTGTTTGCCCTGTTCATGGGGGTGTTGCTGCTGTTCATCCTGGTGGTGGTGCCGCTGCTCTGGCACCAGTTGATCACCCTGTTCAACGAACTCCCGGGCATGCTTGCCAAGTGGCAATCGCTGCTGCTGTTGTTACCCGAGCGTTATCCGCACCTGGTGTCCGACGAACAAGTACTGCAGGCCATCGAGGTGGCGCGGGGCGAGATCGGCAAATTCGGGCAATGGGCTCTGACGTTCTCGCTGTCGAGCCTGCCGTTGCTGGTGAACATCATGATCTATCTGGTGCTGGTACCGATCCTGGTGTTCTTCTTCCTCAAGGATCGGGCCATGATCAGTCGTTGGGTCATCGGCTACCTGCCGCGGGAGCGGACACTGATCACCCGCGTGGCCCACGAGATGAACCGGCAGATCGCCAACTATATCCGCGGCAAGGTCATCGAGATCGTCATCTGCGGCGGTGTCACTTATATCGCCTTCGTCACCCTGGGCCTGAACTATGCGGCGCTGTTGGCGTTGCTGGTGGGAATCTCGGTGGTGGTGCCCTATGTCGGCGCAGTGGTGGTGACGGTGCCGGTGGCGTTGATCGCCCTGTTCCAGTGGGGGTGGAGTGACCAGTTCATCTACCTGATGGCGGTCTACGGGATCATCCAGACCCTGGATGGCAACGTGCTGGTGCCGCTGCTGTTCTCCGGGGCGGTGAACCTGCATCCGGTGGCGATCATCTGCGCGGTACTGTTGTTCGGCGGGCTCTGGGGCTTCTGGGGGATCTTCTTTGCGATTCCCTTGGCCACTCTGTTCAAGGCTGTGCTGGATGCCTGGCCGAGGAAGGATCCGATGGTGGCGCCACTGCTCTAGCGGTGGAGCAGATGCAAGCGGGGCGGCTGATCAGCCGCCCCGTTGGTTTCAGGCCTTGTTCAGGGCCTGGGCTGCGGCCAATACCGCATCGACATGGCCCGGGACCTTCACTGCGCGCCATTCCTGGCGCAGCACACCGTCCTTGTCGATGAGGAAGGTGCTGCGGTCTACACCCATGTATTCCTTGCCATAGAGCTTTTTCAGCTTGATCACGTCGAACAGCTGGCAGATGGCTTCGTCCTTGTCGCTGATCAGTTCGAACGGGAACTCCTGCTTGCACTTGAAGTTTTCGTGGGACTTCAGGCCGTCGCGGGAGATGCCGAAGATCTCGGTGTTGGCCGCCTGGAAGGCCTTGTACTGGTCGCGAAAGCCCTGGCCTTCGGTGGTGCAGCCTGGGGTGCTGTCCTTGGGATAGAAATACAGCACCACCTGCTTGCCCCTGAGGCTGGACAGGCTGACGGTCTGGCCGCTGGTGGCGGGGGCCTGGAAATCGGCGACGGGTTGGTCGATAGCTACGGCCATGGGGGTTTCCTTACATGGGGTTCTGTGGGCGCCAGGGTTCGATCAGGGCGTCGAGGTTCATGGCGTCGGCGAAATCCAGGAACTGGTCTCGCAGCCAGCTGATCTGGGTCCCGGCGGGCAGGGTCACGGTAAAGGTGGCATTGAGCATGGTGCCGCCGGTTTGCGGTGCCTGGTAGGTATCGCAGGTCAGGTTTTCCAGCTCCACATGGTGGTCGATGAAGAACTGGCACAGCTCGTTGATGATGTCCGGGCGGTAGGCCGCACTGACATAGGCGACATAAGGCAGGGCCTGGGGGCGGTTCTCCAGGGCGGCACTGCGTACCACGTTGGCGGTGAAGGCGTGCTTCTTGGCCAGGAAGGGCAGGTTGCTCTCCAGGCGTGCCAGGGCATCCCAGCTGCCGGAGACTTCCAGCACCAGCGCGCTGCACTCGCCGTGCCGGGTCAGGCGCGAGGTCACCACGGCGCAGCGGTTTTCATGGCTGGCGCGGCACAGGACGTTGGTCAGCTCCATGGGGTTGGCGCCGAGGGCACTGATGACAAGGAATTGTTCGCGAACGGTGGGGGTGGACATGCAGCGTTCCTAAAGCGATGAGCGGTCGATACTTGCAATAAGCCTGGGCCGGGCAAGCGCCGCTGGCGGCTTCCCGAAGTCCTGGACCACAAGCCGGTGGCGGGCCCCGGGATTCATGGAATAGAGGCAGGCAACGCGGGAACGGGGCTTTGGGGAGGCGGCGGGAGGCGATAACCCGGCCCATGTGCTTATCAAGTAGCAATCAAAGGCTGAAGGGTAGCGAAAACCATCGCTCAGGGGAATGCTCAGGGTGCGGGACTTCGCTTGTGCAAGGAACTTGGCGCCAGTACCATTACCGCTCTCTTTTTCCGGCAGGAGCGGTTGCATGATTGCGGGCAGTATGGTGGCACTGGTCACACCCATGGATGCACAGGGAAATCTCGACTGGGACAGCCTGAGCAAACTGGTGGACTTCCACCTGCAAGAGGGCACCAACGCCATCGTGGCGGTCGGCACCACTGGCGAGTCGGCCACCTTGGACGTCGATGAGCACATCGAGGTGATTCGTCGGGTAGTCGACCAGGTGGCGGGGCGCATCCCGGTGATCGCCGGCACCGGCGCCAACTCGACACGCGAAGCGATCGAACTGACCACCAATGCGAAAATCGCCGGCGCCGATGCCTGCCTGCTGGTGACCCCGTACTACAACAAGCCGACCCAGGAAGGCCTGTACCAGCACTTTCGCACCATCGCCGAGGCCGTGGACATTCCGCAGATCCTCTACAACGTGCCGGGCCGCACCGCTTGCGACATGCAGGCCGAGACCGTGATCCGCCTGTCCACCGTGAAGAACATCATCGGCATCAAGGAAGCCACCGGCGACCTGGAGCGCGCCAAGGCCATCCTGGCCGGTGTACGTAGCGATTTCCTGGTGTACTCCGGCGATGACGCCACTGCCGTGGAGCTGATCCTGCTGGGCGGCAAGGGCAACATCTCGGTGACCGCCAACGTCGCGCCGAAGGCCATGAGCCAGATGTGCGCCGCGGCCATGGCTGGCGATGCCGCCAAGGCTCGGTCGATTCACGAGACCCTGATGCCGCTGAACAAGACTCTTTTCATCGAATCCAACCCTATTCCCGTGAAATGGGCCCTGCACGAGATGGGCTTGATGCCGGACGGTATCCGCCTGCCGCTCACCTGGCTCAGTGCCGCCTGTCACGAACCGCTGCGGCAGGCCATGCGCCAGTCCGGCGTATTGGTTTAATTGAGGAAGTACAACGCATGAAGCGAATGGCCGGACTTTCCGCACTTGCCTTGATTATCTCCAGCACCAGTGGCTGCGGTTGGATCTGGGGCCCGGAAGGCTACTTCCGTGACCGGGGTAGCGATTACCTGCAAGCGCAACAAACGGCACCGATGCAACTGCCGCCGGATATCCAGACCTCCAAGCGTCTGGATCCGCTGCTGCCGATCCCGCGCAACGTTGCCGACGATAACGTCAAGGGCGAGTACGAAGTGCCTCGTCCACAACCGCTGTCGGCCATTGCCGATTCCAGCGACTACAGCCTGCAGAAGAGCGGCGACTCCCGTTGGGTCATGGCCCAGCATCCACCGGCCGAGGTCTGGCCAGTGGCGGTGCAGTTCTTCCAGGACAACGGTTTCCGCTTGGACCAGCAGCGTCCGCAGACCGGCGAGTTCACCACCGCCTGGCAGCGTTCCGACGAACTTTCCGCCGCCGTTGCCAAGCGCCTGGGCAGCGCTGGCGTCGCCGCCGATAGCGAGACTCGGGTACGGGTACGCATCGAGCCGGGCGTGCAGCGCAACACCAGTGAAGTCTATGTGGTCAGCGCCGAGCGCCCTGCCGGTAGCACCGCCGATGTGGAGTTCACCAATCGTTCGGTCAACACCGGCCTGGACGCCGCCCTGGTGGATGACCTGCTGGCCAGCATGAGCCGTACCTCCGAGAAAGGTGGCTCGGTATCCCTGCTGGCGGCCCGTGATTTCGACACTCCAAGCCGTGTCAGCCTCAGCGAGGACGGCAGTGGCAACCCGGTGCTGAACCTGGGTGCCGACCTGGATCGTGCCTGGTCCAGCGTCGGTCGTGCCCTGGAACAGGGTGAATGGCGGGTCGAAGACATCAACCGCAGCCTTGGCCTGTACTACATCAACCTGGCGGAAAAGGCCGAGAAAAAGAACGACGAGCCGGGCTTCTTCGGCAAGTTGTTCGGCAGCAAGCCCGCCAAGGAAGAGGTCGAGGCCCGTGCCGAACGTTATCAGGTACGCCTGAGCAAGGTGGGCGAGAACGTCCAGGTCACCGTCGAGAAGAACATCAACACCGTGGCGCCCGCCGACGTGGCGCGCAAGGTGCTGGGCATGATTCAGGACAACCTGGGCTGATTGGATGCGTTTCGCCGTTCTCGGCAGCGGTAGCCAGGGCAATGGCACCCTGATCGCCAGCGGCGACACGCATGTACTGGTGGATTGTGGTTTCTCCTTGCGGGAAACCGAGCGGCGCCTGTTGCGCCTGGGTGTCGCCCCGGAGCAACTGAACGCCATCCTGGTGACCCACGAACATGCCGACCATGTGCATGGCGTGGGTTTGCTGTCTCGGCGCTACAATCTTCCGGTCTACCTCAGTCAGGGAACCTTGCGTGGCATGCGCAAGCCAGTGGTGGCCACGGGCTTCGTACAGGGTGGCGAGCGGTTGCAGGTTGGTGGGCTGCGCATCGACGTGATCAGTGTCGCCCATGATGCCCTGGAGCCTACTCAGTTTGTCTTCAGCGATGGCCGACGACGCTTCGGCCTGCTGACCGATCTCGGTTCCTATGGTTCCGAGGTGTTGGACGGCTATCGCGGGCTGGATGCCCTGATGATCGAGGCCAACCATTGCCAGGAAATGCTGGCACGAGGTTACTACCCGTACTTCCTCAAGCAGCGTGTCGGTGGTGACCAGGGACATTTGAACAACCAGCAGGCCGCAAGCCTGGTGGCCGAATTGGGATGGCAGGGCCTGCAGCATCTGGTCCTGGCTCATCTGAGCAGCAAGAACAACCTGCCGCAGCTGGCCCGGCAATGTTTTGTCGACACCCTCGGGTGCGACCCGGACTGGCTGCAACTGGCCGATCAAGATTCAGGGCTCGACTGGCGTCACATCGCCTAGCCCAACTACCTAGCAAGCGGAGCCCATCATGGAAAAACGTGAAGAACTCTACCGCGGCAAAGCCAAATCGGTTTACAAGACCGATGACGCCGACCGCCTGGTCCTGCTGTTTCGCAACGACACCTCGGCGTTCGACGGCAAGCGCATCGAGCAGCTGGATCGCAAGGGAATGGTGAACAACAAGTTCAACGCCTTCATCATGCAAAAGCTCGAAGCCGCCGGTGTGCCGACCCAGTTCGACAAGCTGCTGAGCGACAACGAGTGCCTGGTGAAGAAGCTGGACATGATTCCGGTTGAGTGCGTAGTGCGCAACTACGCCGCCGGTAGCCTGGTCAAGCGCCTGGGCGTGGAAGAGGGCATGAAGCTCAATCCCTACACTTTCGAACTGTTCCTCAAGGACGATGCCAAGGGCGATCCCTTCATCAACGAATCCCATGTGGTGGCATTCGGTTGGGGCACTGCCGAACAACTGGCCCGCATGAAAGAGTTGTCGCTCAAGGTCAACGAAGTCCTGAGCAAGCTGTTCGACGACGCCGGCCTGTTGCTGGTGGACTTCAAGCTGGAGTTCGGCGTGTTCAGCGACGGTTCCATCGTCCTGGGTGACGAGTTCAGCCCGGACGGTTGCCGCCTGTGGGACAAGGACACCAAGAAGAAGATGGACAAGGACCGCTTCCGCCAGGGCCTCGGCGATGTGATCGAAGCCTACGAAGAAGTGGCCCAGCGCCTCGGCGTACCGCTGTAATCGACGCAAGCATCTGATAGCACGGAAAAATTTGCCTAGGGGGCTTCGCTTCCGGCAAAGGTGCTGTTATGATGCGCGCCGTTGGAGAGATGCCAGAGTGGCCGAATGGGACGGATTCGAAATCCGTTGTACCTTCGCGGGTACCTAGGGTTCGAATCCCTATCTCTCCGCCATTATTGAACAAGACTAAGCCCCCGTAATCTTTGAAGATTACGGGGGCTTTTTCGTTTTATGCCTTTTTCCCCATGTCCCTTGGCTTACTCCAAGGCGCGCGCGAGATCCTGCGCTGAATTTCAAGCGGACCTGCATTGAGTATTTGACATATTTGATTTGTGATCACATATTGTCGAGCACAAGAATCACAATACAGGTACGCCCCATGTCCGAAGGTCCCATCCCTCTTCCCACGTTGCGTCAGGTTTCGCGCGATACCTTGCAAGAGCAGGTATATCGGCAAATTCGCGAGGCCTTGATGAGCGGCCGCTTCCAGCCTGGTCAGAAGGTGACCATCCGTGGCCTGGCCGAAGCGTTGGGTTCCAGCCCGATGCCGGTGCGCGAGGCTCTGCAGCGCCTGAGTGCGGAAAATGCCTTTGAGGTCACCGAGACTTCTCGCTTACGGGTACGAATGATGACCGTGGAACGTCTGCGGGAGATTCGTGATGCCCGGGTGGCCCTGGAGGGGTTGTTGGCGGAGAAGGCGGTGCAGCACATGCAGCACGGTGACTTGCAGGAGATCGTCGAGCTCTGCCGGCAGATGCGCAAGGCCGCTGACGAAGTGGATGTTTCCCGCTATCTATGGACCAACTTCGCCTTCCACCGGCGTATCTACGCCGTGGCTCGGGCCGAGCTGACCATGGCTGCGGTGGAGAATTTCTGGTTGCACATGGGGCCTTGTTTCGCCCTGGTGGCCCCCGACAAGGCTCACCTGCAGCGTTCCATGGAGGCCCACGATCGGATCGTCGCGGCCCTGTCGACCGCAGATGCGCCTGCTGCCCGAGCAGCGGTCACCGACGACATCATGCAGGCCGCCGACTCCCTGGCCCGTTTGCTGGCCAAGGCGCCGAAGGCAGCGGCCAAAGGAGGTCGGGCATGAGCGTCTTGCAACGTTTACAGCCTTATCCGGACCTGCGGGTCATGATTTCCGGTGGTGCGGCGGGTATCGGCGAAGTGCTCGCCCGTGCCTATCTCGAGGCTGGAGCCCAGGTCCATGTATGCGATGTCAGCGAGGCGGCCTTGGCGGCGTTTCGCGACCGCCATCCCCAGGCGTTGGCCAGCCGGGCCGATGTCGGTGATCCGCAGCAGATCGAGGCGTTGTTCCAGCTGCAGGTCCAGCGTTTCGGCGGCCTGGATGTGCTGGTCAACAACGCCGGTATCGCCGGGCCCACCGCGGGTATCGATGCGGTCAGCGATGCCGACTGGCAACGCACCATCGATATCAATCTCACTGCCCAGTACCGTTTTGCCCATCATGCCGTGCCTTTGCTCAAGGCCTCGAGCAATGCCCACCTTTTGCATATCGCCTCGGTGGCCGGACGCCTGGGTTACGCCTGGCGCACTCCATATGCGGCGACCAAATGGGCGATCGTCGGCTTGATGAAGTCCCTGGCCGCCGAACTCGGCGCCAGCGATATCCGGGTCAATGCCCTGTTGCCGGGGATCGTCGAGGGACCGCGCATGGACGCGGTGATCCAGGCCCGGGCCGAACAGACCGGGACTCCCGTCGCGCAGATGCGCCAGCAGTACCTGGACAAGATTTCCCTCAAGCGCATGGTCAGCGCCGAGGACGTGGCCGCCATGGCGCTGTTCCTCTGTTCGCCGGCGGCGCGCAATGTCACCGGCCAGGCGATCAGCGTCGACGGTAACGTCGAGTACCTCTGACAGGCCGTTGAAAAACTACCTGCGTTGCCATCGCAGCGTTGAAAACAGGCTGGTGCGCCAGCCCGGTCAAAATGCTCATTGACCACTCGTGAACTGCGCTTTTTCGCCTGTTTTCACCTTGCGCCGGCTGCCTTGCCTACGTTTTTCAACAGCCTGCTAGCCGTACATGCGGCCAACCCTGCCGAAGGACTCGGCGGCGGATTTCATCAGCGACACCCTGGGATTTTTTTCTTCAAGAATAAAAGTCGGAGTACCGTCATGCCTGGAAAAACCCCTGTCATCATCACCTGTGCCGTCACCGGTGCGATCCATACGCCGTCCATGTCACCGCACTTGCCGGTTACCGCTGGGCAAATCGCCGCCGAAGCCATCGCCGCTGCCGAGGCCGGCGCCGCCATTGTCCACCTGCACGCCCGGGACCCTGAGGATGGGCGGCCGAGCCAGGACCCGGAGCTGTTCCGACGCTTCCTGCCACAGATCAAGTCGGCCAGCGACGTAGTGATCAACTTGACCACCGGCGGAGCGCCGACCATGGGGGTCGAAGAGCGCCTGCAACCGGTGCTGGAGTTCAAGCCGGAACTGGCTTCGCTGAACATGGGGTCGATGAACTTCGGCCTGTACGAAATGCTCAACCGCTTCACCGAGTTCAAGCACGACTGGGAGCGTCCGTACCTGGAAGAGAGCGACGATCGGATCTTCCGCAATACCTTCCGCGATATTGCGCACATCCTCAGCGCTTGTGCGCAAAACCGTACGCGTTTCGAGATCGAGTGCTACGACATCGGCCACCTCTATACCGCGGCGCATTTCCTTGAGCGCGGCTTGCTCAAGACGCCGCTGTTCATCCAGTCGGTGTTCGGCCTGCGGGGCGGGATCGGTGGCCATCCCGAGGACCTGGCCCATATGCGGCGCACCGCCGATCGCCTGTTCGGCGAGGACTATCACTGGTCGATTCTTGGCGCCGGACGCCACCAGATCCCCCTGGGGACCATGGGCCTGGCCATGGGCAGCCATGTCCGGGTGGGCCTGGAGGACTCGCTCTGGGATGGTCCGGGCAAGCTGGCCGCCAGCAATGCCGATCAGGTGCGGCGTATCCGCGCGGTGATCGAGGCCTTGGGCGGCCGTGTGGCGACGCCGGACGAGGCCCGGGCCATGCTCGGCCTCAAGGGGCGCGACCAGGTCGCTTTCTAGGCGACATATCCAGCCTGGGCGGAGCCTGTCCGCCCATCCCGCACAACAACAATAAAGGGATAACACCATGCGTATCGAAGTCCTGGTGGATGTCAAAACCAATCTCGGCGAAGGTCCGGTCTGGGACCTGGAACAACAACGGCTGTACTGGGTCGACAGCGCCGATGGGCGAATCCTGCGCTGTACCGTCGATGGCACCGAGCTCAGGGCCTGGGACGTGGCGCAGAAAATCGGCTCCATGGCCCTGCGCCGCTGCGGGGAACAAGCGCTGGTCGCCTTGCAGGAAGGGCTGCATAACCTGGACCTGCGTAGCGGCGAATTGCAGCTGATCGTGGATCCGGAGCCCGATCTGCCGCACAACCGGCTCAACGATGGCAAGGTCGACCGCCAGGGGCGTTTTGTCTTCGGCTCCATGGATACCCGCGAAGAAAGCCCCAGTGCCAAGCTCTATCGGTTGGACCCGGACCTCAGCCTGCATACCCTCGATAGCGAGATCATCGTTTCCAATGGCCCGTGCTGGAGCCCGGGAGGCGACCTCCTGTATTTCGCCGACACCTGGTCGGGGGAAATCCGTGCCTACGACTACGACACCACCTCGGGTGCGGTGAGTAACCGGCGGACCTTCGCCAAGGTCGATACCGCCGCCGGCGGTGCTGCCGATGGTTGTACCGTGGATGCCGAGGGCTACCTGTGGCAGGCCCTGGTCTATGCCGGCCAGTTGGTGCGCTACAGCCCGGACGGGCGGGTCGACCGGGTCATCGAAATGCCAGTGAAGAAGGTCACCAGCCTGACTTTCGGCGGACCGGACCTGGACATCCTGTTCGTCACCTCGATGGCACGACCGCCATTGCCACGCTTCCCAGCGGACGGCCAGCAGCGTGGGGCCTTGTTCGCCATCCATGGCCTGGGTGTGCGGGGTATCGCCGAGCGCCGTTTCGCCGGCTGAAGCAGTCCCCTCAATCCCTTCTGCAATCCCGTGTCAGTGCGCGTCGTCACGCGCCTGGAGAGGCCCATGGCTATCGTCAAGAAAGCTTCGCTGCACCAGATTCATCGTCACTCCTGGGTGTCTTTGCTGGTCTGCTGGATGATCTGGATCCTCAATGCCTACGACCGTGAGATCGTCTTGCGGCTGGGGCCGACCATTTCCAAGCACTTCGAATTGTCCGCCGAGCAATGGGGGACGCTCGCGACCCTGATCATGCTGGCCCTGGCCTTGCTGGATATTCCCGGTTCGATCTGGAGCGACCGGCATGGTGGCGGCTGGAAGCGTGCGCGTTTCCAGGTCCCGCTGGTGCTGGGCTACACCGCGATTTCGTTCCTGTCCGGATTCAAGGCCCTGAGCGGCAACCTGGCCGCGTTCGTCGCCTTGCGCGTGGGCGTCAACCTGGGCGCCGGTTGGGGGGAGCCCGTCGGGGTCAGCAATACCGCCGAATGGTGGCCGGTGGAGCGCCGCGGGTTCGCCCTTGGGGCACACCACACCGGTTACCCGATCGGCGCCATGCTCAGCGGCCTGGTGGCCAGCTTCGTCATCGGCACCTTTGGCGAGGACAACTGGCGCTACGTGTTCTTCTTCGCCTTCGTCGTGGCCGTACCACTGATGCTGTTCTGGGCACGCTACTCCACGCCCCAGCGTATCACCCAGCTCTACCTCGACATCGCCGCCAAGGGCATGACCCCACCGCACAGCACTCCCGTGACCCAGGCCAAGGGTCAGGCGTGGCGTACCTTCGTCGCGACCCTGGGCAATCGCAATATCGCCCTCACGGCCGGCAATACCCTGCTTACCCAGGTGGTGTACATGGGCGTGAACATCGTCCTGCCGGCCTACCTGTACAACATCACCGGCCTGTCCCTGGCCGAGTCCGCGGGCATGAGCGTGGTCTTCACCCTGACCGGGATTCTCGGGCAACTGATCTGGCCGGCGCTGTCCGACATCATCGGCCGGCGCCCGACCCTGATCATCTGCGGGCTGTGGATGGCCGCCAGTGTCGCGGCCTTCTACTTCGCCAGCACCCTGGCGCTGGTCATCGTCATGCAGTTGCTGTTCGGCCTGGTGGCCAATGCGGTGTGGCCGATCTACTACGCCGTGGCCTGCGATTCGGCCGAGCCTTCGGCTACTTCCACCGCCAACGGCATCATCACCACTGCCATGTTCATCGGTGGCGGCATGGCGCCGCTGCTGATGGGTAGCCTGATCGCCTCCGGCGGAGGCTGGACCAGCCTGCCGGGCTACATCCTGTGTTTCTTCGTCATGGCCGGTTGTGCCCTGGGCGGCGTGCTGCTGCAGCTGTTCGCCCGGCCTGCGCAACCGCCGCTGGCGCAACCCGAGTTCTAGAACAACACCGATGCGCTCCCCGGCCATCGCTGGCGGGGCGCCAAAGCCGCTCGATAGGAGCTCCGTACCATGCATACCGCCGCACCCATCGCTCCCCGGGACCAGCAGCAGTTGACCCGCCTGATGTTTCGCAAGCTCATGCCATTGCTGATCGCCGCCTATGTCCTGAGCTTTCTCGATCGCACCAATATCGCCCTGGCCAAGCACCAGCTGGATGTCGACCTGGGAATCTCCGCCGCGGCCTATGGCCTGGGCGCCGGCTTGTTCTTCCTCACCTACTCGCTGTCCGAAGTGCCGAGCAACCTGATCATGCACCGGGTCGGCGCGCGCTTCTGGATTGCCCGGATCATGGCCACCTGGGGCCTGATCTCGGCCGCCATGGCCTTCGTCCAGGGCGAGACGTCCTTCTACGTGCTGCGCCTGTTGCTGGGCATCGCCGAGGCGGGGTTGTTTCCCGGCGTGATGCTGTACCTGACCTACTGGTTCGACCGCCAGCAGCGGGCCCGGGCCACCGGTTACTTCCTCTTGGGGGTATGCCTGGCCAATATCATCGGCGGCCCGTTGGGCGCGGCATTGATGAAGATGGATGGCTTGCTGGGCTGGCATGGCTGGCAGTGGATGTTCCTGCTCGAAGGCTTGCCGGCGGTGTTCTTCGCCTGGGTGGTCTGGCGCCACCTGCCGGATCGCCCGGGCAAGGCTCGCTGGTTGAGTGCCGAAGAAGCCCAGTCCATCGAACAACGACTGGCCAGGGAGGCCGACGAAGGAGCGGGGCAGGGCGGGCATTCGTTCAGGCAGTGCTTCACTCCGCAGATCCTGCTGGCGATCTTCGTGTACTTCTGCCACCAGATCACCATCTATACCGTGATCTTCTTCCTGCCCAGCATCATCGGCAAATACGGCAGCTTGAGTATCATGAGCGTCGGCTTGTTGAACTCCCTGCCCTGGATCGCCGCCGCCGTGGGAGCCGTCGCTTTGCCCCGGCTGGCCAACAGTGCCCGGCGCTCGCGACAGTTGCTGGTCCTGGGACTGCTGGTGATGGCCTCGGGATTGCTGATCGCCGCGGTTTCCGGGCCGGTATTCAGCCTGGTGGGCTTCTGCGTCGCTGCGCTGATGTTCTTCGTAGTGCAGTCGATCATCTTTCTGTATCCCGCTTCCCGGCTCAAGGGCGCGGCCCTGGCAGGTGGCCTGGGGTTCGTGAACTGCTGCGGCTTGCTGGGCGGGTTTGTCGGGCCCTCGGTGATGGGCGCGATCGAAATGACCACGGGCGACGCCATGAACGGTCTCAAGGTCATCGCCCTGGTCTTGCTGGTAGCGGCGCTGGTGGCGTTGCGTTTGCGCCAGGGACAGGAGGATCGGGGCTATACGGACGCTGTGGACGGGCGACCGGTCAAGCAGCACTCGATGTGATGGCCGGGGCCGGCCTGCCTCAGCGCGAGCAGGCCGGCTGGTCAGGGATACGGATATCCTTGCCCTTGAGCAGCACCGGAGCCCCCGGGTAGACGTTGAACGGGTCGAGCTGGCCACCGTCCACCATGGCCTCGCGAACCTGATAGCGCACATTGCCGCTGGCTTCCAGGCGTGTACCCTCGGTTTCGCAGCGGATCGTAAGTGTGGATCGCTCCTGGGCTGGTAACTGGCGGACCAGGGTGCTGTATGCCAGGTTGATCACGACGTTGCCGGAGGCTTGCGACTGGAGTGAGCCAAGCGGGTTGACGATGGGGCGGATATCCAGGCGATAGACCTGTTCCCGCTCTACCTTGTGCAAGGGCCTGAGGGTGACCGTCTTGCTCTGGCCAGGGCTCAGCGAGAGCTTGAAGGGGGAAGCATACAGGGGCGGATTCTGCGACTGGGTGATGGCTTCGAGTTTTTCCTCCGCCAATTCGACCCCAGGGTTGAGCAGTCGTGACAGGTTGATCGATACATATTCCGCGCGATCCCCCAGGTTGCTTATTTCCATGGTCATGGATTGCTCCTGCACCACCAATACCTTGGGTTGGACGTCGATTACCGCCCAGGCCTGGCTTGGCGACAAAATACAGGTCAGACATAGCCAGGCCCCGCTGCCGCTGGCTGGTTTTCGACTTCTTGCTGGCCATCGCACTCTGCTTGTCATTTCAGGGATCCACGGCGACGGGTTCGAAGGTCAATGACAGCTCACCGCTATAGAGGCCGCTGGTGTCCTTGAAGGAGCCCACAGGAGGCATGGCTGAGACCGCCAACTGGTAAAAGCCTATGGAGTCCTCGTCTGCATTGGGCGCCTTGGGGTTCCTGAATTCGGTATTCCGAGCTACCACCAGAAGTTTCATCGGCTCGCCCTCCAGGCCGAAGCTGACACTGGGCTTGCGGAACACCAGGGTTGGGTTCTTGATATGGCGAATTTGTGGTTCGGCATCCATCCGTACCTGAAATATCCCGGTGGATGACACGATGCGCAATCGGGCCTGGACTTCATAAGGAGAACTCCAGCTGCCCGGTTGCTGCATCTCCAACCCTTGGTCGAACCAGCCTCCAAAGGAGTCGGTCACGAACAGGTTGTTGGGGTTTTTCACGAAAGCGGTGATGGTACTGGTGATTTTGCCACTAAGGTTCACGTCCGAGGAGTGGGCCAATGGTGCCAGTGTGCCGGCAAGGAGCAACAGGCCAAGTGAGAGAGTGGTCTTCATGGGATGTCCCCGGTTTGAGGAAGGTGCGCTGCCATTTGATAGATCAGCACGCCGTAGCCGATATTCAGGGACAACGGGGCGCCCTGCTGATCGGGTGTGGTGGTTTCGACGATGACTCTCTGCCGGGGGCGGAAAGTCAGCCGCCAGACACGATGCCGGGCGGGGGCGGACAAGGTGCGCAAGGTCATCTGACGTTTTTGGCCCGGTGACAGCACCAGGCGCTGGGGGGATATCAGCAGCGATGGGGCTTGCACTTGCTCGACAGGCATCAATTCTTCCGGCGATTGCCCCGGATTGACCAGCAACTCCTGGCGCACATCCAGGAACAGCGGGGTATCGCCGGTGTTCTCCACATGCAGTTGCGGCATGCGTGCACCAGGCTCCAAGCGCAGCACGCTGTCGGAGAGTTGCAGTATCCCGGCGGCCAGGCTGGATGCTGGGAGTAACAAGGCGACCGCTGCACAACACATCCGGGCGTTATACAGCTTGCTCACTGTTGGAGAAGCGTCCATGGCGCACCCGTGGCTTGAAGGAGTCGCATGCTATGTATCTTCATTTCTCTGTATACACCGAAGAACCTCAGTGGCAGTCCAGGACTACCGGTTTTTCATCGAAGTTGAACGTCAGTTGCTTGCCGGGAAAGAAATGCGGCGTGCCAGGGAACACCGCGACGCGTTCCTGTTTCGTGCCATCGGTAGTCTTGAGATCGGAGAACAGCAGGCGCACGCTGCCGGTGTTTTCCAGCAGTATCCCCCCGTCCTGGCAACGGTGGCCCCAGGTCTCACGTTGATTGGCAGGCTTGGGCATGTGGCGGACCAGCACGCCATACCCCACCGCTACGGAAACCGGGGCGGCAATCTTTTCCGTTATCGCGTTGTCGATTTGCAGCGAGCGAACGGGAAGGACATAAACCCGGTACAGCTCCTCGGCCTGAGGTTCATGCAGGGACCTTAGGCTGACCTTACGGCTCTGGCCGGCACCGAGGGTGATTTTGTCGGGATTGGCCAGCAGGCCTGGGCGTTCCAGTTCGTTCACCGGCACCTTGATCTCAGGAACCAGGCCCGGATTCTGTACTTTCTGCACGGACACCGACAGGTAGAGTGGAGCATCGCCAAGGTTCCTCAGGCTGATGCTGTGCTCGTGGCTGTTGTAGACCTTCAGGCTGGCCGGCATCACCATCAGTTCACCTTCCGCACGGACAGCGGTGGAAGCGAGCAGAAGCAGGCCAGGTAGGGCCAGCTTTGCCGGAATGCGGAGGAAATTCATCGAGGGAGGCTCCTGTTCGGTCGGTTCATTCATTGCAGCGGTACTGGCTTTGGCTACCGTCGACGGTTTTCGAAAGATCGCAGCGATAGCGTCGCTGACCCTTCTCGACGGTGATTCCGGGCAAGATAGATTTGCTGGAGATGGAGAACAGGCCGTTGGGGTAGGCCGTGTCGCCGGTTTCGACGATGCGTCCGCCTACTGGCTTGCCAGCGGGGTCCACCAACAGGCCGCTGTAGATCATATGGATGTCCACCTTGGCATCGGCGGAGTACACCTGGCCGGGGTGGGCGCGGATGATGTTGGCGGGAACCTCGATGTTCATGTCCAACTCTTTGCTGTTGGTAAGGACACGAGCGAATGCGACATCGCCGTAGTTCCCCAGTGGCACTGCATACGTGCCGTTCCCTGCGACCGGGTGGCCCTCCACGCTGAAGCCATAGGGGGTATCGCCGATCGCTGGGGTGTTGAGCAGCATGGCGCTTCCGCTGGGGCTGTAGCGGCCCAGGGAGACGCCCTGGGAGCTGGCGGCGAGCATTCCGCGGTAGTTGAAGTCGGCGTTGCTGGTGTCCGAATCGTGGCCCAGGTTGAGGGACACGTCGCCACGGGTGCCGGAACGGCTGGCATAGGCATTAACGCTGTTCTTGCTATCCAGCCGGCTCACGGTCATCCCGGCGGTGGAGGTGCCGTAGCTGTCCTGGAATTCCTTGCGGTAGTCGCCGCTGACCTGGGTTTGGCCACCGACACGGGCGGCGCGGAAGCTCGCCTGGTTGCGATCCAAGGTCCAGGTCATGTTGAAGTACAGGGAGTAATCGCTTTGGTCCAGGCTGCTGTAGCCGCCTTTCTGCACGCCAAGTACGAACGACGACCAGAGCCCGTTGGGACGATAGTTCCAGCGCACTTCGGCTTGCTGGATCTCGCCACGACTGCGTTTCTGGTAGTTGTAACCGGCCGTTATGCCTAGCACGTTGCGGCTATAGGAGAAGTAGGTGCTGGGCATGCCCTGGTAGAAGCGCGAGACGCCGGTGTTCTGGTAGCGGTTGAACGACAGGTTGCCGAACAAGTCGTCGTTCATGGTCAGGTTGACGTAGGCCCCGGTGCTGCGTTCACCGCTGAGCAGCCCGACGGTCGGAGTCAGGCTGGCCGAGCCGATAGTGCTGGGGCGGGTGGCGTTGAGTTCGGTAGCCCAGCGCGAGTCGCCGCTGACGGCGGAGGCGTTCATGTAGAACTGGCTCATGTTGCGGCTGGCGCTGGCCTGGAACAGGCGGCCACCGTCGTACATGTCCTTGCCGGCGGTGATGTGCCAGGAGTTGCTGCCGCCACCGGCGAAGTTGAGGTTGTTGATGTCGCGGATTTCACTGTTGACCACGTTGCCGCTGCGGTCGACCAGGCGTACCTCCACCGGATAGTAGCCGCCGGGCAGGTCCAGGTAGCTGAATTCGTTGCGACCCAGGATGGCCGGGCGTTTGAGAATCAGTCGGCCGTTGCGGTAGAACTCGTAGTTGCCCTCGCGTGCCGAGTACAGCACTAGCGATCCGACAGCACGGTCGGAGCGCAGGTTTTCCTGGCTGCCCAGGGTGATGAATTGGTCGAAACTGGGCGTCAGCAGAGTGCTCACCGCGCCGGAAGCGTAGTCTACGCTGTCCTGCTTGCCTGCACGCAGGTAGGAGGCGCCGAAGTTCTTTTGCAGGAAGTAGGACGAGACGTCGTGATCCTGGCGACTGTAGCCGCGGACTTCACTGCGGTTGGCGTACCAATTCATGTAGCCGAAGCTCTGGGAGGGCATGCCTAACCAAGTGCTGCCGCTCAGGTTCATTGCACGATAACCATCGGAAGCGCCGCGCAGGTCCAGGGACTGGTTGTTCACCAGTCCCCAACTGGTTTCGGGCTGCAGGTAATCATCCTTGGAGTCGCGCAGGCTCAGGGTGCGTCGCTGCTTGTCGATGCTCACGTGGTATTCGTCCAGTGACAGGTCGCAGCCTTGTTGGCACTGCTTGTAGTCGATCTTGGCGAGTACCCGGCGGATCGCATCCTGTTCATCGATGGAAATGCCGTTCTCGGTGTATTGGCTGGCGTCGAACTCCAACCGGTTGCGCATCACCGAATAAGAGACCAGCCCCGGTAGGGTCTTTCCGTTGAGGGTGGAGACGTAGGTGGCGCTGTTGTCCATCTCGACCGCACTGAAGCCTTCTGGCACCCCGTAGGAGATCTTCATCTGGGCGAAGGCCGGAGTCTCAACGACGGCGATCAGGCAAATCGATAGCTTTGCCAGTCGAAAGGGAATTCGATGGATGCGCATACCAAGGTTTTGGCTCTTGAAAGGGTCAAAAGCCCAGGCCAGAAGGCCTGGGAGTCGATCAGGATCGGTCTACCGCGAGGGTTATGGTTGTCCGGTGGCGGCGACAGGTTCGAACACCATCACCAGGTCGCCGCTGTAGGTGCCGCCATCGTTGCCCGAAGCGCCACCAGGCGCGTCGGCGCTGATTTTCAGGTCGTGGATTTCGTCGGTGCCGCCGTCCAGGGCGATGGACTGCTTCACCTGCTGGGTCTTGCCAACTGCCAGGAGGTGTTCACCACCGGCATGGCCGAACTTGACGGTGGGATTGAGCATTTCCTTGCTGCCATTGCTCATCTTCAGGGGCTGGGCCAGGGAGACGTTGAACTCGGTGCCCTTGGTCCAGACGCGGATGGGCAGGGTGCGGGAGAACTTGCGCTGTTTGTAGTCCTCGGCCTCCAATTCCTCGGTGCCGTACCAAGTGGAACCGTCGGGTTTGGAGACGAAGATTGAGTCGTTGATCTGTGCGGTCAGAGTGATTTTCTTGGTCACCCCGTCAGCTGCATGGGCCATGCCTGTCAGAGCAAAACCCAGGGCTACGAACAAGAGGGATTTATTGAGTTTCATCGTTCGATTCCATTGCTAGAAAATACACGTGCGGTCCGCATCGGTTGCGGATAGCACGGGTCCGTTCGGATCCGGGGAGGATTTTTCCTGGCGTGCCTGGCGTGGCGACATCAGCCGATTCCTAATCTGCCGATGCGCCAATCCGTGAAGAAAAGAGCGCTAGTGAGGGCTATCGGATTGCGCCCTGCGGAAGGGGTAAAAATGAGCTTTTAAGTGAGGGAAGGCTGGCAACAAAGAGATCTCGGAAAAGATCGAAACAGGCTTTATCCGATTCGCAGATGCTGGCGACGGCATCTGGCTAGCGATAGCGGAAAGCGTTAGGGCCGGCCTGGGCTATATCAGGTAGGGGAGAGTGTTTGCGAACGTGTTTTAGGTAGCGAGGCGGTTAATCCCGCGGAGTACTGCAGGCGTTCGTGGAGAGGTGAAGTGGCCGCTGCATTTGCTTCGCAGCGGCTCGGTATCGATGGCAGTCGACACGGTTGCGGCCAGGAACCGGCCGATTCGGATTATCTGTCCAGCAGCTTGAGGATGTCCTCGTACAAAGCCTTGGGCAGGAACACGCCGGCGTCCTTGCTGCGCTGGCGGGCCTCGTAGCGACGCTGGGATGGCAGGCGCGCGCCTTGTTGCACGATCCCATCGAACAAGGCTTGTGCACGCTGGGCGCCTTCTTCGGGCTTGCCGTTGGAGAACAGTTGCGGATCGAAGGCCAGGATCAGTTCGCCGTGCAGTGGCGTGGCGCCCACGCCGGCGTCGAAGGCCATGGATTCCATGCTCGTCATGTCGTTGATCAGGGCGCCTGCCAGGAGCTCGACCATGGCCGCCAGGGCCGAGCCCTTGTGCCCGCCGAAGGTGAGCATGGCACCCGACAGCGCGGCCAGCGCATCGGTGGTGGGCTGGCCGTCGCTGTCGATGGCACAGCCTTCGGGCAGCGGGCTGTTGGCCCGTCGGTGCAGCTCGATATCTCCCCGGGCGATGGCGCTGGTGGCGAAGTCGAAGACGAAGGGATCGCGACCTGGGCGTGGCCAGCCGAAGGCGATGGGGTTGGTGCCGAACACCGGTTTGCTGCCGCCAGCCGGAGCGACCCAGCTATGGCTTGGCGTGAGCGCCAGGGCGGCGAGACCCTGGGCCGTCAGCGCCTCGATTTCCGGCCAGAGGGCCGAGAAGTGATAGCAGTTGTTGATCACCATGGCCGCCACGCCGTTCTGGCGAGTCTTGCGTACCAGCACCGGCAGTGCCGTTTCGAATGACAACAGCGAGTACCCCCGGTGGGCGTCGACCGCGACGATACCGGCGCAGCGGTCGCTCAGGGTGGGCAGGGCCTGTGGGTCGACCTGGCCTTCGCGCATGGATTTCACGCAGACCAGCAACCGATACAGGCCATGGGAGTGGCACTCGTCGGCTTGTCCGCTGGTGACGGTGCGCGCGATGGCTTGAGCATGCGCCTCGGAAAAGCCGTTGCTTGTCAGTACATCGCTGGACAGTCGATAGGCTTGGTCGAGCGACAGATTAATCAAGTCAGACATGGAACTTATCCTTGGGTCCTGGGTGAACGATGGATAGGTCGAGGGCCGGCCCGACGCCGTGCCGGGTCGGTCCTCTACCAGCTGCTGCGGGACGTCCTCAGCTCTGGCGCTGGCCATTGACCAGGCGTGACAACGCCATGGGGTTGGCGCCCTGGATGGCCACGGGCAGCAAGGCGTCCGGGAAGTTCTGGTAACAGACCGGCCGCAGGAAGCGCGCGATGGCTGCGGTTCCCACGGAGGTGGAACGCGAGTCGGAAGTGGCCGGGAAAGGCCCGCCGTGGACCATGGCGTCGCATACCTCGACACCGGTCGGCCAGCCGTTCACCAGGATCCGCCCAGCCTTGCGCTCCAGAGTCGGCAGCAGGTTGCGAACGGCCTGGGCGTCGGCCTCGTCCAGGTGCAGCGTCGCGGTCAGTTGCCCCTCCAGGTGCTCGGCGACCTGCAGTACTTGGGCGGCGTCTTCACATGCCACCACCAGCGAGGCGGACCCGAAGATTTCCGCCTGCAGCGCGGGCTCCCGCAGGAAGTCCTGGGCACTGGCCACGAACAGGTGGGTCTGGCACTGGTTCGGTCCTGCGCCTTCCAGCCCGGCCCCGAGCACTCGTGCCGCGGCATTGCCGGCCAAGGCTTGCAGGCCGTTTGCATAGGCCCTGAAGATGCCCGGGGTCAGCATGGTCTGGGCGGGGCTGCGCTGGACTGCCTGGGTAGCCGTGGTGAGGAAAGCGTCCAGGGCATCGCCCTTGATGGCGATGACCAGCCCAGGGTTGGTGCAGAACTGGCCGGCTCCCTGGTTCAGCGAGGCGACGAAGCCCTCGGCCAATGCGGGGCCGCGGTTGCGCAGGGCATGCTCGAACAGGAAGACCGGGTTGATCGAACTCATCTCGGCATAGACCGGGATGGGTTCCGGACGAGCCTGGGCTGCCTGGGTCAGGGCGATACCGCCACTGCGCGAACCGGTGAAGCCCACGGCCTTGATTCGTGGATCGCGCACCAGGCCGATCCCGATCTCCGCTCCCGAGCCGTACAGCAGCGAAAACACCCCGGGGGCCAGGTCATGTGCGGCCACCGCTCTGCTGATGGCCTGGCCTACCAGTTCGCTGGTGCCAGGATGGGCGCTGTGAGCCTTGACGATCACCGGGCAGCCTGCCGCAAGGGCTGAAGCGGTATCGCCGCCGGCCACGGAGAAGGCGAGGGGAAAGTTGCTGGCGCCGAAGACGGCCACCGGGCCGAGGGCGATGTGCCGCTGGCGCAGGTCGGGGCGTGGCAGCGGCTGGCGCTCCGTCAGGGCCTCATCGACACGTACGTCGAGCCATTCGCCGGCCCTTACGGTTCGCGCGAAGGTGCGCAATTGGAAGCAGGTGCGTCCGACTTCGCCCTGGATGCGGGGGCGGGGCAATCCCGATTCCGCCACGGCGCGGTCCACCAGGGCGTCGCCCAGCGCCTCGATCTGCCCGGCGATGCCTTCCAGGAAGGCTGCGCGCTGTTCCAGCGAGGTTTCGCGATAGCTGTCGAAGGCCGACCAGGCCAGGGCGCAGGCCTGTTCGACATGTTCGCGGGAACCGCCGGGGTACCCGGGTTCCAGTGCCTGGTCGGTTGCCGGGTTGATGGCCTTGATCGCGTCGCGGTTGCCCGGCACGGCTTGTCCGCCGATGAGCATCTTTCCTGTCAGGTCCATATCAGGCCTCCTGAGATGACTAAGGTATTTGCCTGCCGCCTGGCCGAGGACCTGGGGGCAGGAAGAAATGCAAGCGGCGCGCATGGGCGCGCCGCTTGGGTGGGGAACCTGCGCCGTCAGGCCAGGTTGTTTTCCTGCAGCCAGTTGGCGTACCAGGTACGGAACAGCTGGTACTGGGCCTCGGCGTAGTTGCGCTGGGCATCGCTCAAGGCATCGGTCTCGTTGAAGTGCAGGGTGTATTCCAGGTCGCCGTTGAGCACCATCAGGTGCTTGTAGTAGAGGACCAGGTCGCCGCCTTCATCGAACGACGACAGCACGTGCAGCGCCGACTCCAGTTCCAGCGCCAGGCGGCGGGCCTTGGCATCGCCCTTGGCGGCCTGCTTGCTCAGGGCCACCAGTTGCAGCACTTCACGTGGCAGGGCATTGCCGATACCGGTGATCGAACCGGTGGCGTTGCAGTTGACGAAGCCATTCACCACGTCGGTGTCCACGCCCACCATCAAGGTCACGGTGTCATCCTTGGAGGTGATGAATTCCGCCGCATAACGGCTGGCTGCGGCGCCACCGAATTCCTTGAAGCCGATCAGGTTCGGATGCTCGCTGCGCAGTTCGAAGAACAGGTCCGCGCGGGTGGCGAAACCGTAGTGGGGGCTGTTGTAGATGACTGCCGGCAGGTTCGGCGCCGCGGCCAGGATGGCCTTGAAGTGGGCCTTCTGCGCGACCAGCGAGGCACCGCGGGACAGTACGCGGGGAATGACCATCAGGCCATGGGCGCCGACCTTGGCCGCGTGGGCCGCGTGGGATACCGCCTCCTTGGAGTTGACGGCACCGGTGCCGACGATGGTCGGGATGCCGGCGGCCACCAGGCGGGCAACGCCTTCCTGGCGCTGGGCTTCGGTGAGCAGCGGCCAGTCGCCCATGGAGCCGCAATACACCACGGCGCTCATGCCCGCCTCGATCAGCTCGCGGCCCTTGCGTACCAGGGCGTCGAAGTCCGGTTTGCGATCTGGCGTGCACGGGGTCATCAGTGCGGGGATGGTGCCGGTGAAAATGTTGCTCATGACGCTACCTCATGGTTGTTGGGTTTGTTGTAGCTACATCGATGGCTCGAACCGGATCGCTCGGTTTCTGGTTCATTGCGCATAATCGAATATCGTATACGTTATATAATCAATGTTTGTCGAAGTAAAGCCTTGGGTGTCATTTGCGTGGAGCAGGGCGATGCAGGCTCATCCATGAGCCTGGGGGCTCAGCGTCCCGCGGTGCGGCTGGCGGAGCCCTGGTCAACGTCCCGCAACGACATGCCACGGGTCTCCCGGGCCGCGCCCACGGCGATGATCGAGATCACGGCCGAGGCCACCAGGTACCAGGCGATGGGAGTCGAGCTCTGGTATTCCTTGAGCAGGGTGATGGCGATCAGCGGCGCCAGGGAGCCAGCCAGGATCGGCGCCACCTGGTAGCACAGCGACAGCGCGGTGTAGCGCACATGGGTCGGGAACAGCTCCGACATCAGGGCCGAGTAGGGCGCGTAGGTCATGGACTCGATGGCCAGGCCCAGGGTGATCGCCGCCATGATCAGCCAGTCGTTGCCGGTGTCCATCATCGGGAAACCGACGAAGCCCCAGGCCCCGGTGAGCACCGCGCCCACCAGGTACACCGGCTTGCGCCCGATGATGTCGGACAGGTAGCCCATGAGCGGAATCATGAAGAAGTGCAGCAGGTGGGCGCCGAACATCAGCAGCAGGATCTGCGAGGTGTCCTTGTGCACCACCAGCTTCAGGTAGGTGATGGAGAACGTGACGACTATGTAGTACAGGATGTTCTCGGCGAACCGCGCGCCAATGCCGATCAACACTCCGCGCCAGTGCTTGGTCACGACCTCGACGACGCCCAGTTGTTCTTTCTCGACCTTCTGCTGGCGGGCCTGGGCCTCCTTGAAGATCGGTGCGTCATCGACCCGGGTACGGATCCAGTAGCCGATCAGCACCACCACCGCGGAGAACCAGAAGGCCACCCGCCAGCCCCAATCGAGGAACTGCTCTTCGGAAAGATTGGAGGACAAGAGCAGCAGGATCACCGTGGCGATCAGGTTGCCGGCCGGCACTCCGGCCTGCGGCCAGCTGGCCCAGAAGCCGCGACGGTGATCCGGGCTGTGCTCGGATACCAGCAGCACCGCGCCACCCCATTCGCCACCGAAGGCGAAACCCTGGATCAGGCGCAGCAGCACCAGGAGGATGGGCGCGGCATAACCGATCCGTTCGAAGGTCGGCAGGCAGCCCATGAGGAAGGTGGTGATGCCCACCACCACCAGGCTGATCTGCAACAGGTGCTTGCGGCCGACCTTGTCACCGTAGTGACCGAACACCAGGCCGCCGATGGGCCTGGCCAGAAAGCCCACGGCATACAGGGCGAAGGCGGCGATGATGCCATCCATCGCGCTGCCGGTCTGGCGGAAGAACAACTGGCCGAAGACCAGGGCCGAGGCCGTTCCATATAGAAAGAACTCATACCACTCGGCCACGGCGCCAGCCATCGCCGCGGCCACCACCCGCTTGATCCCCGCAGGTGCCTTGGTCGCCGTTCGTTCCAGTTCGCGAGGTGTCGCAGAAGTCGTCGAGGTCATCGATGTCGCACTCCGATAGGTATTGTCAGGGGGAGTTTCGCTAGGGCTTCGAGTCTTGCGCCGGCCCGATAGAGGCCATGGGCAGGAGGATCGAAGTCCTATTTTTATACGGTATTTCGTATACGATATATTTTTAAGCAAGAAAGAGGCCAAGCCGCTGCATGGCCTTGGCCATGGCGCCAAGGCGCGGATCTGCTGGGGCGCGCGCTCAAGAAGTGGCGGTGGGGATGGGCGGGGAGGGGCAGGCAGGTGTTACGGCAAGTGGCACTGGCCGCAGCCGTGCCACGCAAAGGAGCATTCAGTGTGGCAGGTGTTCGTACAGGCTCTGGCACACCCCGTTGATATGGGTCTCGATCAACCGGGCGGCGAGTTCGACATCCCGCGCGCGGCAGGCGGCGACGATATCCTTGTGCTCGTGGTCGGCCCGGTCCTTGCCCGCCGAGAGGCTCATCTGCATGCGCAGGTAGCGCTCGATCTTGTCGTGGATCGAGCGAATGAGGTTGACCAGGAAGGGCCGCTGGGCCGGCTCATAGAGGCAGGCATGCAGCTCCCAGTTGAGCTCGGCCCAACGCCCGATATCGTTTTCGCCGACGAATTCGGCGCAGATGGCCTCGGCCCTGGCGAAGGTCTCCTCGGTCATGTTCGGCACGGCCAGGCGGATTGCCTTGACCTCCAGCAGCACCCGCACCTCGAACATCTGCGCCAGCTCGGGTTCGGAGATCCGGGTGACCAGGGCACCGCGATTGCGATGGAAGTCCACCAGCCCTTCGGCTTCCAGGCGCTTGAGCGCTTCGCGAACCGGGATCTTGCTGACGTTGAACGCCTGGGCGATATCGTCCTGGCGAACGGGTTCGCCTTCGGCCAGCTGGCCGCAGATGATCGCTTCACGCAGGTGCTTGGCAATGATTTCCGAGGTCGAGGGCGTCACGCCCAGGTTCGGCGCTTTGTTGAAGGGAAGTGGCACGGAGGTTACCGAAGGCGGTTGAGGGTGCGGATATCTTATACGAAACCCCAGGGCCTGGAAAAACCGCACCATGCCCAGCCGCGACATCCGCCTGGACGCCAGCCCCCGGGCCTTTCTACACTGGGCGCCGACTGGGCCATGGAACATCGCCGATGAATCGCAATGAACTGCGCAAGGCTGACATCAACCTGATGGTGGTATTCGAGGCGCTGATGCTCGAACGCAACGTGACCCGGGTGGCGGAGAAGCTGTTTCTCGGCCAGCCCACCATCAGCTCCGCGCTCAACCGGCTGCGGGCGATGTTCAACGATCCGCTGTTCATTCGCGTCGGCCATCGGATGGAGCCCACCGCCCGTGCCGAGCAGTTGATCCAGCACCTGTCGCCGGCTCTGGACGCCCTGTCCTCGGCCCTGAGCCTGACCCACGATTTCGATCCCGCCAGCAGCACCATGACCTTTCGCATCGGCCTGTCCGATGACGTCGAGTTCGGCCTGTTGCCGCCCTTGCTGCGGGCCTTGCGCCAGGAGGCGCCGCAGGTGGTGGTCGTGGTCCAGCACGTGGACTACTGGCGGATTCCCGACCTGCTGGCCTCCGGCGATATCACCGTCGGTATCAGCCAGACCCGCGGCCTGCCGGCCAATGCCAAGCGCAAGTTGCTGCGCCATATCACCCCCAGCGTGCTGCGGGCCGATGCCAGCGACACGCCGATGAGCCTCGACGAATACTGCTCGCGGCCCCATGTTCTGGTGTCCCACACCGCCAACGTCGCCGGCTTCGCCGATGAGTGGCTGGCGGAGATCGGCCGCACCCGCCAAGTGGTGCTGTCGGTGCCGCAGTACAGTTCGCTGCCGGCGCTGCTGGCCGGGACCAAGCTGATCGCCAGCCTGCCGGACTACGCCGCCCAGGCCATGGCGACCACCGGGCAGCTGTACTGCGAACCGTTTCCGTTCAAGACCCCGACCCTGGACCTGTCCATGGTCTGGCTCAGCCACGTCGACACCGACCCAGCCGAACGCTGGCTGCGTTCGCGCCTGGAAGCCTTCATGAGCGAGCGCACGCCACTGCCGCTGGCTACCTGATCGGTGGTTCCCGCCGGGCCGGGCTGGCATTGTCGGCGGCACCTGCTTTGCTCAGTACAAACCCCCGAGCCAATCCTCCACCGGCGGAGAGTGTCCATGATTCGATCCCGTTCCCTGCTGCGTGGTCGCGGCAGTCATGACAGCGGCAAGGTGGGCATGGTCGAGCTGTTTTTCGACCTGGTGTTCGTGTTCGCCGTGACCCAATTGTCCCATGCGCTGCTGGCGCACCTGTCGCTGGCCGGCGCGCTGCAGGTGGCGTTGCTGATGGTGGCGGTGTGGTGGGTGTGGATCTTCACCTCGTGGATCACCAACTGGCTGGACCCGCAGACCCTGCCGATCCGCCTCGGGCTGTTGGTGTTGATGGTGGCCGGGTTGTTGCTGTCGTCCTCGATTCCCAAGGCTTTCGGTGACCGTGGCCTGCTGTTCGCCGCAGCCTATGTGTTCATGCAAGTGGGACGTACCGCCTACTCACTGTGGGCGGTGCGTGGCGAGCCGCTGAACATGACCCGCAACTTCCAGCGGATCCTGCTGTGGTTGATGTTCTCCGGGGTGTTCTGGATCGCCGGCGGCCTGCTCCAGGGCCCGGGACGCCTGACCTGCTGGACCCTGGCCCTGGGCATCGAGGTCTTGGCGCCATCGCTGTATTTCTGGGTGCCGGGGCTGGGCCGCTCGACCCTGGAGGACTGGAATATCGAAGGCAACCACATGGCCGAGCGTTGCGCGCTGTTCGTGATCATCGCCCTGGGCGAATCGCTGTTGGTCACCGGCGCGACCTTCGCCGAATTGGCCACCACCGCCCAAGGCTTGCTGGGCTTCATCGTCGCGGTGCTGGGTAGCATCGGCATGTGGTGGGTGTACTTCGACAGTGGCGCCGAACGTGCCCATCACCGCATCGCCCATTCCACCGACCCCGGGCGCCAGGCGCGGATCGCCTATACCTACATTCACTTGCTGATCGTCGCCGGGATCATCGTCAGCGCGGTGGCCGACGAACTGGTGCTGGTCCATCCGGACCACGCCCGCCAGGCGGGAATACTGGTGATCATCGGCGGGCCCTGGTTGTTCCTGCTCGGTTGCGCCTTGTTCAAGTGGGTGATGAACGACCGGCCCTGGCCGCCGCTGTCGCACCTGGCGGGGCTGGCCGGCCTGACGCTGCTGTTGCCGGTGGCCTTGGGCCAAGTGTTTTCCGCCCTGGCGCTGGGCAGCCTGACCACCCTGGTGATGCTGCTGGTGGCGGCCTGGGAAACCCTGGCCCTGCGCGAGCGCGCAGCGGCAAGGCAATGACACCAATGGATGATTCAAGGCCCTCGGCGCTTGTGTAGTATTGAGCGCCCTTTTCCCTGAATGACCGGGAGCTTTGCCATGCCGCACCTGCATATGGAATACACCGCCAACCTGCCGCAACTGGATGCCGACAAGGCGCTGCTGCGCTTGAACCATGCGCTGGTGGCGTCCGAGCAGTTCTCCGATGAGTTCGATATCAAGAGCCGGGCGGTGAAGGTCGATACGTTCCGGGTCGGCACCGGCCTTGGCGAGCGCGCCTTCGTCCACGTCAAGCTGGCGCTGCTCAGCGGCCGTTCGCCGGAAATCAAGAAGCAGCTGTCCGAAAGCCTGCTGGTGGTGCTGCAAGACCTGGCGCCCTGGCCGGCAGAGCTGCAGATCCAGCTGTGCGTGGAACTCATCGATATCGACCGGGCCTCCTATACCAAGGCCGCCCTCGGTCTCTGACCCTTCCCAAAGCCGGGCTTGCGGCGGGCACCGCCTAGAGCAGGCCCGGTTCGGCGCAGACCTTGACCACCTGCTCGCGCAGCCAGGCCTGGGCACTGTCCTGGTCACTGGCCTGGCTCCATTGCATGTCCAGGGTGAACCCCGGCAATCCGGCGGGCGCCTCGCAGTGGTTGAACACCGCCTCGTTGGCCAGCAGGGCCTGGATGCGCCGGGGCAGGGTGAGGATGAAGTCGGTGCCGGTGATCATCTTCAGCGCTGCGCTGTAGCTGTTGGAGCGCGCGGCGATCTGGCGTTTCTGGGCCTGTCGGGCCAGCCAGCCATCCACCATGTTGCTGTCGGATGTCCAGGGCGTGGGGAACACATGGCGTCGCTCGACGAACGACTGCAGGCTGAAACGCGATTGCGTGGGCGGCGTCGCGCGTTTGTCGAAGACACAGACCAGTTCGTCCTCCAACAGCACCTGGGACTGGAGATCGGCGTGGCTGCGGTGGAAGTTGGGGCCGAAGCAGATCACCAGGTCGAGGCTGCCGTCGCGCAACTCGTCGGCGGGAATGTCCGCTTCCAGTTTCTGCACGTTGACCGTCACCGGCAGGTCGGCGTAGTCGAAGCCCTTGAGCAGGCGCGGCAGGATCAACAGCTCGAAGTATTCGGGAGCGCAGAGATTGAAGGTTACCGCCTGGTGAGCCGGATCGAACGCCGGCATCGCGCCGTGGCACAGGTTGATGCTCTCCAGGATCTTCAGCACGTGGCTGTACATGCTGGTGGCCTTGTAGGTCGGACGCATGCCGGTGCGGGTGTGGATGAACAGCTCGTCCTGGAAGCCGTTGCGCAGTTTCTTCAGGCAGTAGCTGACGGTCGACTGGCTGACGCAAAGGGTTTCCGAAACCCCGGTGACACTGCTTTGCTCGTACACGGCCACGAAGACCATGAGGTCCTGCATGTCGAGTTTCCTGAGCACATTGCTGATGAGCATCCGTTACATCCTGCTGGGCACCTGGCGCCGGTGGCGCGCAACCGGGTCGATGCTAGCGGAACGATCGTCCTAGTTAAATGCCCGGGGCGGGGATTCGCGGACAGCATCGGGACATAAATTTCCGATAATACGACTTGGGCATTCAGGCCCGCGAAACTGTCCCGTTTTCAGGGGGGATTGGCCGCCATGGCCGGCTGCGGTCGGCTGCTGCGCACCAGGCCGAACATGCCCAGCGCCACCAGCAGGGCGCCGAACATTTCCCCGGGACGCGGCACCTGGCCCAGCCATGACCAATGGAACAGGGTCAGGAACAGCGTGCTGAGATAGACATAGGAAATCACCGTGGACGGGGCGATGACGCCAATGGCCCGGTGCAGCAGCCAGAAGGTCGCCAGGGTGGCGAATAGCGCCAGGTACAGCAGCCACGCCAGATCGTGGCCGGTGAGCTGCGCCGCACTGCGCCAGCCGCCGCTGGCCAGGCAAGCGATGAACAGGAACAGCGAGCCGAACAGCATGTTCCAGAAAGTCATGGCCGCCGGGCTTCGACCTTGCAGGGCCCGAGCCTTGAAGCGCTGGCTCAGGGGCGGATAGGCGGCCATGGCCAGGCAACCCAGGGCGTAGACCCCTACCGCGTACCACGACGGCCATTGGCCTGGCGCGCCGCCCTTGAGGATCAGCAGCAGTGCGCCGGCGGCGGCCGTCAGCATCGGCAGCAGCCTGCGCCTGCGGCTGTCGCCGGGCAGCAGCCAGCCTTCGAACAACAGGGTCAGCAGCGGCACCAGGGTGTACAGGGTCCCGGTGTTCACCGCCGAGGTGTAGCGCAGGGCTTCGAACAGCGAACCGAAGTACAGCGCCAGCAACAGGCCCAGCAGGCCGTGGGCCGCCAGCCCCCAGAGGTTCGGCACGCAGAAGCCCTTGAGCCACAGCAGGGGCACGAACAGCAGCGCCGAGAACAGCAAGCGCAAGGCGGTCAGCAGCACCGGATCGATGGCTTGGCCGACCTGGGCGGCGGCGAAGAACGAGGCAGCGATCAACGCCGCCCAGAGCAGCATGCCGAAGTTGGCCTGGGTGAAGTTCACAGGGTTCATGCAGGCCTCCCGGGCCGGGGTACAAGGCGGCTCAACGAATGTGCCTGGCGTAGTGCCGGGGATCGAAGCGCAGCACCATGAGGATCATCAGCAGCATCACCGCGGTCAGCGACCACCAGGCCCATTCGAAGCTGCCCAGTTGGTCGCGGATCAGGCCCGCCAGCAGTGGCGACAGCCCGGCGATCAGGTAGCCGATACCCTGCACGAAGGCCGTCAGGCCACCGGCGCGGCGCGGGTCGTGCAGATGGTCCAGGGAGACGATCAGGCTCATGGGGAACAACCCGCCGATACCCAGTCCCAGCAGGCAGGGCCAGAGCAGGCTCAGGTGCCGCGGGCTGAGGATCAGCCCGCAGAAGCCGGCGATGATCAACAGCAACAGCGCCACCAGGACCAGGCGTCGATCCTGGCTGCGGTTGGCGATGGCCGGGGTGATGAGCCCGGAGATCACCTCCATGGCGGTGAGCAAGCCCAGCAGCAGGCCGGCGCTCTGTTCGCTCCAGCCGTTCTCCACGTAGTAGGGCGCGAGCCAGGCCAGCACGCAGGTGTAGGAGGCGGTGCCGAGACCGAAGAACACCGCGAGCAACCAGGCCCGGCGATTACCGGCGAACGACTCGCGGCCACCGCTGGCGCCCGGCAGGCTGGGCAGGGAACGCCGCTGGGCATACCAGAACACCAGGGCCAGCAAGGCCAGGGCGGCCCAGATCGCCAGGGCCAGGCGCCAGCTGCCGCTCTGGTTCATTACCAGGGGGGCGAAGGACGCGGCGATGGCTGCGCCGCCCATGATCGAGGTGACATACAGGCCCATGAACAGCGAGACGTTGTCGGCGAAGCGCGACTTGATCAGCGCCGGCATCAGCGCCTGGATCAGGGCGATGCCGATACCGGCCAGCACGGCACTGAGGATCAGCTGCGCCGCCGAATCCATGAACAATCGCGAGGCCGTGGCCAGGCCGATGATCAGCAACGACAAGACCACGGTGCGGTGTTCGCCCAGGCGCCGGGCGATGTCCATGCCGAAGAACATCGCCAGGCCCATGGCCATGACCGGCAGCATGGTCAGCAGCGAGGCCAGGCTGAAACTCAAGGGAATATCGCCACGAATGCCCGAGAGCAGCGGGCCGACGGCGGCCATCGACGGCCGCAGGTTGAGGGCCACCAGAATCACGCTGGCCATCAGCCAGAGTGCGGGGCGGGAGGTTGCACGAACGCTTTCCATAACCAGACCTTCAATAAGCAGTGGGCTGATTAGGCGGTGCCGTGCGTGCCGGGGGCAAATCAGAAAGTTTGCAGCACTATTTAAAAATTAAATAAGACTCAAGCGGCAAGCGGCAAGCTCCAAGCATGCGCTTGAGGCTTGCTGCTTGAGGCCGCCCTTAGAACGGCTTGGTCGGCAGGTACTTGCCGTCCAGGGTGATGACCGCGCGGGATCCGCCTTCGGGGTCCTCGACCTTCTTGATGTCCAGCTTGAAGTTGATGGCGCTGATGATGCCGTCGCCGAACTGCTCGTGGACCAGGGCCTTGAGGGTCGAGCCATAGACCTGGAGCATTTCATAGAAGCGGTACACGGTCGGGTCGGTGGGGATGCCGCCAGGGATGCTGCCGCGGGAGGGAATGCTCTGCAGCAGGCGGCTGGCGTCCTGGTCCAGGCCGAGCTTGTCGCAGACCAGGTCGGCCGCGGCGGCCGGCAGTGCATGCTGGCCCAGCAGGGCGGCGGTGACGAAGGCCAGGCTCAGCCCGGTGCCGTCGGTGAGGTCCTGCCAGGACAGGTTCTTGCGCGCCTTGGCGTCGATGATGGTGTCGGCCAGGGCCAGGCGTGGGGCTTGGGCGAATTGGGATTGCAGCATGGGTGGATTCCTCTTGGGTGAGTGAAGGTTGCTGCTCAGGCAGCGGTCGAAGGGCGGCTGGCCAGGGCGCAGGTATACGGGTGCTCGGCCAGGGAAACGAAGCCCCGGGTAGGGCCGTCGAGGGCGACGATGGCGCCGCTCTCGATGTCGTAGACCCAGCCATGCAGGTTCAGCCGGCCCTGTTCCAGGGCCAGGGCCACCGAGGGGTGCGTCTTCAGGTTAGCCAACTGGGCGATGACGTTGTCCCGGACCAGGGCGTCCAGGTGTTCGGCGGGCGAGGCATGGCGCCGGGCGGCGTTGATCACCCGGGCCGATTCGGCGTGACGCAGCCAGTGGGCCACGGCTGGCAGGTGGTCCAGGCATTTGCAGGTGGAGAGGGCGGTCATGGCGCCACAATCGGAGTGGCCGCAGATGACGATATCGCTCACCCCCAGTACCGCCACCGCGTATTCCACCGTGGCCGATACGCCGCCGGGCTCGGGGCCGTAGCTGGGCACGATGTTGCCGGCGTTGCGGATCACGAACAGGTCGCCGGGCTCCTGCTGGGTCAGCAGTTCCGGTACCACCCGGCTGTCGGAGCACGTGACGAACAGCGTGCCGGGGCTCTGGGTGCTGGCCAGTTGCTTGAACAGTTCGCTGCGCTGGGGGAAGGCTTCGCGCTGGAACTTGAGGAAGCCGTCGATGATGTGCTGCATGGGGGTCTCCTTGCGTCGCTGATGGGGCAAGGATGGGAGTTTTCAGCTATAGGGTCCAAGACCGGTTTATTATGCTTTCCATAAGTCATGCCTATAGTTGGAGCCGTCATGCTCTTGCGTCATATCCGTTACCTGCTGGCCGTTGCCGAGCACCGCAACTTCACCCGCGCCGCCGAGGCGCTGCACGTGTCGCAGCCGACCTTGTCGCAACAGGTCAAGCAACTGGAGGAGTCCCTGGGAGCGCCGTTGTTCGACCGTTCCGGGCGCAGCGTGCGCCTGACCGATGCCGGCCAGGCCTATGTCGCCTATGCCCGGCGTGCCCTGCAGGACCTGGAGGCCGCCCGGCGAGCCATGCATGACGTGCAGGACCTGAGCCGCGGCTCGTTGCGCCTGGCCCTGACCCCGACCTTCACCGCTTACCTGGCCGGGCCCTTGCTCAGCCGCTTCAACCAGCGCTATCCGGGCATCCGCCTGAGCGTCGAGGAAATGACCCAGGATCGCCTGGAGGCGGCCCTGGCCGAAGATCGCCTGGACCTGGGCATTGCCTTTGCCGGCCAACACCTGGCGGAAATCGAGAGCCAGGACCTGTTCAGCGAGACCCTGAGCCTGGTGGTCGGCCCGCGGTACCAGGCCCGGGAGCAAGAGCCGCTGGACGCCGAGGCGCTGGGGCGTCAATCGCTGGCGCTGCTCAGTGGCGACTTCGCCACCCGCCGCCATATCGACCTGTATTGCCGCCAGCAGGGCATTGCGCCCTGCATCGCCATCGAGGCCAATTCGGTCAGTGCGCTGGTGGAGATCGTGCGTCGCGGGCAGCTGGTGACGTTGTTGCCCAGTGCCATTGCCCGGGAGCAGCCGGGCTTGCGCGCGCTGACCCTGGCCTCACCCCTGGCGCCGCGCAGCGTGGTGCTGCTGGGGCGTCGGGGGGCCTATCGCAGCGCGGCTTGCCAGGCCTTCCGGCAGTTGCTGGAGCAGGACTACGGCACGACCAGCCACTGATTGACCACCTGGTCATAGGCGCCGGTGGCCTTGCTCAGGTGCAGCCACTGATCGACGTAGCTCTTCCAGGCCACGTCGTCCCGTGGCAGGAGGAAGGCCTTCTCGCTGTATTGCAGGGCATGCTCGGGGTTGACCGCGCACAGCCCCGGCTTGCGCCGTTGCTGGAAGCGCGCCTCCGAGGCATCGGTGATCATCACGTCGGCCTGGTGGTTGAGCAACTGGTCGAAGATTTTCACGTTGTCGGCGAACAGGGTCAGGTCGGCGTTGGGCAGGCGCGTCCTGGCGAAGACCTCGTTGGTGCCTCCCGGGGGCTCGATCAGGCGCACCGAGGGCTGGTTGATCTGTTCCACCGTCTGGTAGCGCTTGAGGTCCTGACAGCGCACCAGGGGAATCTTGCCGTCCACGCCCAGGGGCTGGCTGAAGAAGGCCTTCTTCTGGCGCTCCAGGGACACCGAGACGCCGCCGACGGCGATGTCGCACTGCTGGCTCTGGAAGTCCGCCATCAGGCCCTTCCAGGTGGTGTTGACCCACTTCACCCGGACCCCGAGGCTCTGGGCCAGGGACTCGGCCAGGCTGATGTCGATGCCCTCGTAGTGCCCGTCGTCGCGCAGGTAGCTGTAGGGCTTGTAGTCGCCGGTGGTGCAGACCGTCAGGTGACCGTTTTCCAGCACCTGGTCCAGGCGTGAGGTCGGCTCCTGGGCGAGGCAGAGGGCGGGGGCCGCGAGGCCCAACAGGGTACTGAGCAGAAGGCGCGGGAGCATCGAGTCGTTCCTTGAGTGGCGGCAGGGCATAGTGCAGGAGCCACATCGGGCCGGGCAAGGGCCTGGAGCCCTGTGCGCAGTGGCGACTAATGTCGGTTTGACTGGCTTTCGACCTTTTTTTCACGAATGGCTGGTTAACCTGTGGCCCAGGATCACCACCAGAGCTCATCCGCCATGTCGTCCCACCCCCCACCGTCCATCGAGCTGGAGTTCGCTCGGCGTTACGACCAGGAACACGCGCGCGTCTGCCGTGAGCCTCGTCCTACCGGGATGGGCGCGCGACTCGGGTTGTGGCGCATGGCGCACCTGGTACGCCATGCGCTGAAGGTCGCCGGCGAGCCGGGGCTGATCCTCGACGTGGCCTGTGGCACCGGTCGCTACTGGCCGTTGCTGGCCGAGCATGGCAACCGGGTGATCCTCGCGGCGGATCCATCCCAGGACATGTTGAACCATGCCCAGACCCATCATCCGGCCGGCCTGTTGAAGCGGGTCAAGACCTTCCACAGCTCGGCGTTCGATATCGGGCTGTCGGCCAACGCGGTGGACAGCATCATCTGCATGCAGTTGTTCGCCCACATCCACCATAGCGAGGATCGCCTGGCCCTGCTGCGCGAGTTCCACCGGGTCAGCCGTGACTCGGTGATCGTCGCCGCCCGGGTCGAATTCGTTCTCAAGTCTTGGCGGCCAGCGGTGCAAGCGGGCCTGCCACTGGCCGACAAGGCGCAGCTGGAAAGCGAGTTCGCCGAGGCTGGATTCGAGATCCTCAGCCATCAGGACTTGTTGCCTGGTTGCGCACCTTCACGGGTCTACGTGCTGAGAAAACAGGGTTAGTCCCGACTCTCGGACTATTCTTGCTCTCCGGCAGCAGATTTCGTGCTTGCTCTTATCGGGGGGCAATGCTCGGAAATCGCCGGAGGCGATATATACTGCGCGCCATTCTTCAAGGGAGAGCCGTGTGGCCATCGATATACACTGGATTCGCGACAACGATAGCCTCGGTCAGCTTTGCACCGAATGGCAGCAATTGCCCTTCGTCGCCCTCGACACCGAATTCATGCGGGTCGACACGTTCTACCCCATCGCCGGCCTGTTGCAGGTAGGCGATGGACAGTGCGCCTACCTGATTGACCCTTTGACCATCGACAACTGGCAACCTTTGGCCGAACTGCTGGAGAACCCGGCGGTGCTCAAGGTGCTGCATGCCTGCAGCGAGGACCTGGAAGTCCTGTTGCGCCTGACCGGCAGCCTGCCGGCGCCGTTGTTCGATACGCAACTGGCGGCCGCCTACCTGAACCTGGGATTCTCCATGGGCTACTCGCGCCTGGTGCAGGAAGTCCTGGGTATCGAATTGCCCAAGGGCGAGACCCGCTCCGATTGGCTGCAGCGCCCGCTATCGGAAACCCAGGTCAGCTACGCCGCCGAAGATGCCGTGCACCTGGCCCAGGTGTTCAGCCAGCTGCGCCCGAAGCTGTCCGAGGATAAGTACCGTTGGGTGCTCGAGGACGGTGCCGAGCTGGTGGCCAACCTGCGCCGCGAGGTGGACCCCTACGAGGTCTATCGCGATGCCAAGCTGGCCTGGAAGCTGTCCCGGGCCCAACTGGCGGTACTGCGCGAGCTGTGTGCCTGGCGCGAGCGTGAAGCCCGCGCCCGCGACCTGCCGCGCAACCGCATCGTGCGCGAGCATGCGCTCTGGCCCCTGGCCAGGACCCAGCCCGATACCCTGTCGGCGCTGGCCAAGATCGAAGACATGCATCCGCGTACCGTGCGCCAGGATGGCGAGTTCCTCCTCGACCTGATCAAGCGCAGTGCCAAGCTGGGCCCGGAGCACTGGCCGCCGGCCCTGCCCGAACCATTGCCGATCGAAGCCTCGGCCCTGCTCAAGCGCCTCAAGGCCGTGGGCCAGGCCGAAGCCGAGCGCCTGGGCATCGCCCCGGAAGTGATGCTGCGCAAGAAAACCCTGGAGAGCCTGCTCAAGAGCGGATTCCCCAGCGGACCCTACCAATTGCCCGATTCGCTGCGTGGCTGGCGCCGCGAATTGATGGGCCAGGCGCTGCTGGATAGCCTGGCCACCGTCGGAGAACAGCCTTGAAACGTATCTGCTCGATCTACAGAAGCCCGCGCAAGAACGAGATGTACCTCTACGTGCTCAAGAGCGAAGCACTGGAGCGCGTGCCGGAAACCCTGCTCGCGGCTTTCGGCAAGCCGCAGCATGCCTTCGACCTGGTACTGACCCCGGAGCGCCAGCTGGCCCGGGAAGACATCCAGAAGGTGCTGGAGAACCTCGACAAGCAGGGGTATCACCTGCAGATGCCACCGGCCGAAGACGAGTACATCGAGCACTTGCCCGAAGAGCTGTTGCGTCGCAATGATCCGGTCTGATTCCTAGGCGCTCGATCCCGGGCGCTTTCCCTGTGCACCTGACTGCCCTGGCCTTCGCCTGGAACGATGGAGCGATACTCCGTCGGCGGTGGCCTGTACCGTTTTTTAAGGTTTGAACCATGCGCGTTCTGATTGCCGAACACGATCACGTTGTTTATGCCCGCCTGTTGCGTCAGGCGGCCCCGGACCTGGATGTGCTGACCAGCGGCGACTCCGCCGAGCTGGCTCGCCTGGCGGCGGACTGCCCGGTATGGCTGGGCCAGCCGGACCTGCTGGCGACCCTGCTGCGCCAGGGGCACAAGCCCCAGTGGCTGCAATCGACCTGGGCCGGCATCACGCCGCTGCTGGCCGACGGCTTGTCCCGGCATTACCGGTTGACCCGGGCGGTGGGGATCTTTGGCCAGGTGATGGCCGAGTACGTGCTGACCTACATCCTGGGCCATGAGCGTGAAGTGCTGGCGCGGCTGGTCAGCCAGGTGGAGCGCAAGTGGGACAACCGCCTGGGCCAGAGCCTGGCGGGGCGCAAGGTCTTGATCGTCGGGACCGGCGATATCGGCCAGAGCGTGGCGCAGTTCCTGGTGCCGTTCGGGGTCAAGCTGTATGGCATCGCCAGCCGGCCCCGGGAGCAGGCACCCTTCGTCGAAGTGGCCGGCCTGGAGGACCTGGGACGCTTGGTGGGGGAGGTGGATTATGTGGTCAACCTGTTGCCCAACACCCCGAGCACTCACGACTTGTACGACGCGGCCCTGTTCAAGCAGTTCAAGTCCACCGGGCTGTTCATCAACGTCGGCCGCGGGGTCTCGGTGGTCGACGCGGACCTGGTGCAGGCCCTCAAGGATGGCCACCTGGCGGGCGCGGTGATCGATGTCTGCCGCCAGGAACCGCTGCCACAGCGGCATCCGTTCTGGACCGCCTGGGGCTTGCTGCTCACCGGCCACAGTTCCGCTCCCACCTCGCCGGAGCTGATGGTGCAACTGTTCGTGGAAAACCTGCGGGCCTACCAGGCCAAGCAGCCCCTGCGCGGCGAAGTGGACTTCGCCCGGGGCTACTAGGACGTCGGAACTGCAAGCTCCAAGCTTGAGGCTTTAGAGGTTGAAGTCGCCTTCGGACACGGTTTCGCTGAGCGGGCGACGCGGGCTCGGTACTTCGCGGGCCTGCAGGTATTCGGCCAGGCTCGACTTGTCGCCCAGCTTGCCCACCGCGACGGCGGCATGCAGCGCATAGCCTTCGGGAATCTTCAGCTCCTTGCGGGTCAGTTCCTGGTCGAAACCGGCCATGCCGTGGGTGTGCCAGCCACTGAGGCTGGCCTGCAGCGCCAAGTGGCCCCAGGCCGAGCCGGTGTCGAAGGTGTGCCACAGGGCCGGGGTTTCCTCGCTGGCGCCGGGGGCGGCGAAGGTGGTCTTGGAGATCACGATCACCAGCGCCGAGGCGTGTTGTGCCCAGCCGCGGTTGAACTCGTTGAGCAGGCCCAGGAAGCGCTCCCAGTTCGGCGTGTCGCGCCGGGCATAGAGAAAGCGCCAGGGTTGCGAGTTGTAGGCCGAAGGCGCCCAGCGCGCGGCTTCGAAGAAGCTCAGCAGGGTTGCTTCGGGGATGGTTTCTGCGGTGAAGGCCCGTGGCGACCAGCGCTCGGTGAATTGCGGGTGGATGGCGTGGTCGGCAACGCGGGGATTGGCGCTCATGCAAAGACTCCATACAACGTTGGGAAAATGGAATAACCGGCAGGCGCAGTTGGCTGGGCGCAGAGGCTTTCCTGACCCCGTGGGGTGCGCCGGATACAACGCGGCGAGCGTGGATGGCATCCGGGGCGAGGGTCGGCTCGGGAAGCAAAGCTACTGTGCCCATTGGCGGCTGGCAAGCGCCGGGTTACCGACAGTCGCCAGTGCTTGGCCCGCCGGGTCTTCGGCACTAGACTGGCGGCCTTTTCACCCTCGGATACTGATGCTTGAGCCATGGCCGCCAAAGTCGAACCATTCTGGATACGCAAGACCCTCGAACAACTCGACCAGGAGGAATGGGAGTCGTTGTGCGACGGCTGCGGCCTGTGCTGCCTGCAAAAGCTCGAGGATGAAGACGACAACAGCGTCTACTACACGCGTATCGCCTGCAAGCTGCTGGACCTCAAGACCTGCCAGTGCACCGACTACCCCAATCGCCGCGAGTCGGTGCCCGACTGCATCCAGCTGACCCCGGGCAAGGCCGACGAGTTCAAGTGGCTGCCGCCCACCTGCGGCTACCGCCTGGTGAGCGAAGGCAAGGACCTGCCGCTCTGGCATCACCTGGTGTGCGGCGATCGCGATGCGGTGCACCACGAGCGGATTTCCCAATCCGGGCGCATGCTCGCCGAGGGCAGCGTCGCGGAAGATGATTGGGAAGACCATCTGATTTTCCGCGCGGGCTGAGTGACCCGGCCCCTTTTCAAGGCCGCACGGCTCGCAGACAGGTTCTCAAGCAAGGAGTGTGTATGAGGGTGGGGGCGAAGCTGGCGCTGGCCTGGGTGCTGCTGGGATTGAGCGCGGCGGCTGTCGCGGCGAAGAAGGTCGACCTGGATTATCACGTGCGGTTCCTGCCCCAGGGCGACCAGGCTGAAGTGCGCCTGACCCTGGCTGACGGCGCGGCGCTGCGCAGCCTGGACTTCGACCTGGGCAAGGACGGCGACTACAGCGACTTCAAGGCCGATGGCCAATGGCAGGCCGTCACCGCCCAGGCGGGTGGCCGGCGTGGCACCTGGCGTCCGGCTGGCGGCAAGGCCAGCCTGAGCTACCGGGTACGCCTGAGCCACAGCCCGAAGAAGGGCAGCTATGACAGCCGCAGCACTGCCAATTGGGCCTTGTTGCGTGGCGAGACGCTGGTGCCGCCAGCCCGGCTCGACCAGCAAGATGGCGTCGAGCTGGTGGCGCGCCTGGACTTCGAACTGCCCAATGGCTGGAAGAGCGTCGAGACCGCCTGGCCGCGTATCGGCAAGCAGCGCTTTCGCATCGATAACCCCGAACGCCTGTTCGATCGCCCCACCGGCTGGATGCTCGCCGGCAACCTGGGTAGCCGCCGCACCCGCCTGGGCGCTACGGAAGTCAGCGTGGTGTCGCCCCTGGGCCAGGGCATGCGGCGCATGGATGTCCTGACCCTGCTGACCTTCGTCTGGCCCCAGGTGCAAGCGGTGTTTCCACGCCAGCCGGGCAAGCTGCTGATCGTCGGCGCCGGTGATCCGATGTGGCGCGGTAGCCTCGCCGGGCGCGATTCGCTGTACTTGCACAGCCGCCTGCCGCTGGTCGGCGAGAGCGGTGTCAGTCCGTTGCTGCGCGAGTTGGTGCAATCCCTGGGGCGCATCAACGATAGCCAGCACAGCGACTGGATCAGCGAAGGCCTGGCCGAGTACTACGCCATCGAGCTGCTGCGCCGGGCCGGTGGCATCAGCGACGAGCGCTATCAAGTACTGCACAAGCGCCTGGTGCGGGATGGCCAGGGCGTCAGCAGTTTGCGCGGCGAGCAGGTGAATGCAGCCACCGTGGCCCGGGCCGTGCTGCTGTTGCAGGAACTGGACCGGGAGATTCGCCTGAAGACCCGCAACAAGCGCTCGCTGGACGATGTGTTGCAAGGAGCGATGCGCCTGGAGCGGGTCACTACCGCCCAGTTCATCCAGCTGAGCGAAAGCGTGCTGGGCGGGTCGTCCCAGGTGCTGGACAGCCCGCTGCTGCGCTGAGTTGCCCGCTTCAGACCTTGGTTTCGGGCGCCTTGGCCGCTTCCTCGATCGTCTTGGCGGTGCGCCCCGCGACGTCGGCGTTGGCCTTGAGATCGCGCAGCTGCGCGCCGGCGCGTTCGATCCTGCTTCGCACCTCCTGCATGTCCCGGCGGCTCTTTTCCAACAGGCTCTTGGCCGAGCTGTGCCCGGTGATGCCACGGGCCAGGGCCACGCCGCCGATCGCCATCTGCACCAGGCCGAACACGCCGCCCCGGCGCAGGCCCTTGCCCATCATCACCACGCCGCCGGCCAGCGAGCCGATGCGTTCCCAGCCCTGGACGTTCTGCCGGGGATGGCTCTGGAACGGGGTCGACTCGATGGATTGCAGCTGTTTGCGCTCGCTCATGATCTGTCTCCTTGGGGAGGTGGGGGATATAGGGCTGACTGCACCGGGACCTTGCCGGTTCCCGGAGATTGGGCGCGGGTGATTCAGAACTTGGGGCCGGAGCGGGTGTTGTTGCCCTTGGCCAGGCGATCGTAGAGCACCACGTTGACCGTCGCCGCGAGGTTCATGCAGCCGTGGGTGGGGATGTAGATCACGTCTTCGCACCAGTCGCGGATCTCCTTGTCCAGGGAGCCGTCTTCCGGGCCGAAGATATACAGGGCGCGGTCGGGGTGGGTGTACTCGGGCAACGGGCGAGCGCCGTCCACCAGTTCCACCGCGACCGGAATGCAGCCCAGGGGAAGGATCTTCTTCAGGTCGTCGATGCCGATCAGCGGAATGTCCTGGTGGACCTTCTTGGTGTCGGTGACGAAGTCGCGGGCACGCTCATAGCGCTTGCCGGTGTAGAACACCGAGGCGACGCCATAGCAGCCGGCGGCGCGCATCACCGAACCGACGTTCTCCGGCGACTTGGGGTTATACAAACCGATGCAGCTGTACCTTTTGTTTGCCACGAGCGAGAAGCCTTGGAGAAAAAAGCGCGATTATACGGCGATTGTTCCAGGGCGGGGGGCTGATCTGGCGAGGGCCGCGGGCACCTCGCCAGGGGGCGGCCTACTGTTCGTCCTTCTTCATCATCCCGGCCAGGGCGGCGAAGGGATTGTGGGTCGCCTTGGCGACCTTGGGGGTGCTCAGGGACCCTTCACCGAAGTACTGCTGGTCGGTGTAGCGCGAGTGCTCGTTGTCATGGCAGTACAGGCACAGCAGCTCCCAGTTGGAGCCGTCCTGGGGGTTGTTGTCATGGTTGTGGTCGCGGTGATGCACGGTCAGCTCGCTCAGGCGCTTGCCGGAGAATTCCCGGGCGCAGCGGCCGCAGACGTGGGGGTACATCTTCAGCGCCTTGTCGCGATAGCCCATTTCCCGGTCGCGCTGGGCATCGGCGAGGATACGGTCCAGCTTGGAAGTGGTGGACGAAGGAGTGGACGAACTCATGGCTTGACCTTTGGTGAGAGGCTGATGACGGTGATGGTCGAAGTTTAGCGCAGGCCCCGGGTGTCCCGGCAGTCTCCCGGGCGGGCAGCGCGACGAAAGCTGCGCGAGGGCGTGTATTGGAGAAGGCAAAATAGCGCGGTTGGGAGTAGCCTGACACCTGACAATAGCCATGGAGTCATTGATGAAGCGCACTCTTGCAACGGTGCTGGCCGCCGCATTGGCGATGCTCGCCGCGGTCGCAGGCCAGGCCCGGGCCGACGAGCCGCAAGCGGCCCCGGTGGTCACCCCGACACCGGCCCTCGGCGCGCCGGGAACCGCTACCCCGACCCCTTATCCGCAAGTGACCCCGCCCAGCACGCCCAAGGCTGGCGCCAATGGCAGCGCGCCGTTGCTGCCGCCCATCGACATGCCCAAGCCGCCCAAGGACCAGACCCTGCCAGGGCTGGAGCAGAACGACAGCAAGAGCGGGCACTAGGCCCCTGGGGGGCGTGGTTCAGATCTGCTGGGCGAGCAACTGGCCGTCGGCCATGCGCAGGCGCCTGGACAGCGACACGGCCAGGGCGCGGATGATCTTGGCGGCGATCTTCGGCGCGTCGTTGAGCATCTTCTCCAGGGAGTCCTTGCCCAGGTTGAGCAGTTGGCAATCGGTGGCGGCCACGCAGGTGGCCGAGCGCCGCTCGCCATCGAGCACCGCCATTTCGCCAAAGGCGCGCCCGCTGCGCAGGGTGGCGACGCTGACGAGCTGGCCATCATGGCCGCGCTTCTGCACCGCCACCTGGCCACTGTGGATGATGCACATGAAGCTGCCGGCATCGCCCTCATGAAAGATCACATCGCCCTGGGCGATGCTGTTGATGCTGAAGTAGCCGGCGGCGGCGTTGAAGTCGGCGGGCAGCAACTGGTCGAACAGGCCGCAGTCCATCAGCCAATCGCGGATTTCATTGTTCAGGAGAGTGGGTTCGGACATGGGGTCTTTTTCTTGTGTCTGTGGCTCGGGCCTGGATCGGCGGCGGTCCTGGGTTAAGACAGGAGCGCCGCCGGGAGTTCCTCAGCCCAGGCCCAGAATGTTCAGGACAAAGGCATATTCGAGGGCTACGTCACGCAATCCCTGGTAGCGCCCGCTCATGCCGCCGTGGCCGGCGCCCAGTTCGGTCTTGAGCAACAGCAGGTTGGCGTCGGTCTTGGTGGCGCGCAGCCTGGCCACCCACTTGGCCGCCTCCCAGTACTGCACGCGGCTGTCGTTATAGCCGGCGATCACCAGGATGGCCGGGTACGCCTGGGCCCGGACGTTCTCGTAGGGGGCGTAGGCCTTGAGCCGCGCATGCACTTGCGGGTCCTCGGGGTTGCCCCATTCGTCGTACTCGGTGACGGTCAGTGGCAGTTCCGGGTCGAGCATGGTGTTGAGTACGTCGACGAACGGCACTTCGGCAATGGCCACCTGGAACAGCTCGGGGCGCTGGTTGAGCACCGCGCCGATCAACAGGCCGCCGGCGCTGCCGCCGCTGATGGCCAGTTGGCGGGAAGTGGTCAGGCCCTGGGCGACCAGGTGCTCGGCACAGGCGATGAAGTCGTCGAAGGTGTTCTGCTTGTACTCCTGCTTGCCGGCGCGGTACCAGGCTTCGCCCAGTTCACCGCCACCGCGCACGTGGGCGATGGCGAAGGCCACGCCGCGCTCGAGCAGGCTCAGGCGGGCATGGGAGAACCAGGGGTCGAGGCTCGCGCCATAGGCGCCGTAGCCGTACAGGTAGAGGGGCGTGGGCTGGCCCAGGTACTCGCGCTTGACCACCAGGCTGATGGGCACCTGGGTGCCGTCGGCGGCGGTGGCCCACAAGCGCTGGCTGACGTAGGCGTCGGCATCGAACTCGCCCAGCACCGGGGTCTGCTTGAGGACTTGCTGCTGGCCGTCGGCCAGTTGCAGCTGGCGTATCTGGGCCGGGCGGTTGAGGGCTTCGTAGCGCAGGCGGATACACTCGCTGCCGAACTCCAGGCTGTTCTGCACATGCAGGCTATAGGCCGCATCCGGCAACTGCACGCGGTAGCCGGGCAGGCCTTGCGGGCGCACTTCGATGATCGGCAGGCCGCCTTCGCGCAGGCTCAGGGTCATGGCCCCGGCATTGAGGGTCACACCGTCGAGCATCACCTCGGGATCGTGCGGCACCAGCAGTTGCCAGGTGTCCTGGGTGGGGGCGCCGCCGGTGTCCTGCGCCTGGTAGAGGGCGAAGTTGATGCCATCGCGGTTGCTGCGGATGAACCAGGTCCACTGGCCATCGAGCAGGCCGTGGTCGACATCGTATTCATGGTCTTCGGTGCGCGGCGCGACGCAGGTGAACGGCAGGTGCGGCTGATCGGCGTCCAGGGCCCAGGTTTCGCTGGTGGTCTTGCTGCCCATGGACAGCAGCAACTGGCGTTCGGAGCTGGCGCGATAGCAATGCAGGAAGAAGCGCCCGTCGGGTTCGTGGAATACCTCTTCAGCAGCGCTGTCGCCCAGGCGGTAGCGCAACAGCTTGTGCGGGCGGTGGGTCTCGTCCAGCTCGCCGAAGAACAGGGTCTGGCTGTCGTTGGCCCAGGTCATGCTGCCGTCGCATTGCTCGAACGGCAGTTCGCTGACCTGGTCGCTGGCCAGCTCCTTGACGAACAGGCTGTAGATTTCCTCGCCGCTGGTGTCGAGGCTGTAGGCCAGGCGCTGGTGGTCGGGGCTGATGCTGAACGCACCCAGGGCGAAGAACCCGCCGTTGGCCAGGACGTTCGGGTCCAGCAGCAGCTGCTCGCGGCTTTCGTCCACCACCAGGCTGTCGTCCGCCGGGCGCGGGCAGCGGTAGTGGCGTGGATACTCGTCGCCGGCGGTGGTACGGGTGTAGTACAGGTACGGCCCCCAGGGCGAGGGCAGGGACAGGTCGGTCTCGAGGATCCGTCCCTTGATCTCCTGGAACAGCGCCTCGCGCAGGGGCGCCTGTTGGGCCAGTTGGCGTTCCTGGTAGCTGTTCTCCGCCTTCAGGTAGTCGAGCACCGCGTCGGTGTCGCGCTCCTGCAGCCAGGCATACGGGTCAGCGCCGCCGGCCTTGTGGGCGATCGGGGCGTTGGTGTCATGGGCGGGTACGGGCATGGGAGGCTCTCGGACGATGACAAATGAAGGCTCGGCAGACGGCGGTGCAGCCTGACACGGGAAAAGTCGTTATCATAAGCGCCTCTTTGCCTGCCTTGCCACGGACACCATGACCGAGAACGACTATCTGATCGCCTGGGGTTGCTACGCCTTCGCCGCCTTGGGTTGCCTGCTGGTGTGGATGCGCCTGACCCGCTGGATGTGGCGTTGGTTGCGCGAGCCGCTGCGCGTGCTGATGGCGGTGCTGCTGTTCAGCCCGACCATCATCGACCCGGTCAAGGAGAAGCTCGCTCCGGCCGTGGCCATCACCGCCCTGGACGTCGCCTTCAAGGTGGGCAACAACGCCTGGCGCGCGGTTTCCGATCTGTTCATGTACGGCATGATCGCCTTCGGCGTGTACCTGCTGTTCGTGCTGATCCGCTGGCCCATCGAACGCGCCGCCCGGGAACGCCGGCAGCGCAACGAAGCGGCCAAAGCCGCGGCCAGGGCCGCCGAGGTCGAAGATGACCAGCCCTTTGGCAGCGCCGGCAACGACCGCTACGGTCGCCCATCCGTGGCTGGCGCGCGGGTCGAGCCACGCCTGTAACCCCGTTTCCGGCACTGCAGCGAGAGTCCGAGCATGTGTGAATTGTTGGGCATGAGCGCCAATGTACCGACCGACATCGTCTTCAGCTTCACCGGGCTGATGCAGCGTGGCGGCCGGACCGGCCCCCACCGCGATGGCTGGGGCATCGCCTTCTACGAAGGCCGTGGCCTGCGCCTGTTCCAGGACCCGGCCGCCAGCAGCGAATCGGAAGTGGCCAACCTGGTGCAGCGCTACCCGATCAAGAGCGAAGTGGTGATCGGCCACATCCGCCAGGCCAACGTCGGCAAGGTCTGCCTGGCCAATACCCATCCTTTCGTCCGCGAGCTGTGGGGCCGCAACTGGTGCTTCGCGCACAACGGCCAGCTGGCGGATTTCCACCCCGAGGCCGGTTTCTACCGGGCCGTGGGCGACACTGACAGCGAGGCGGCGTTCTGCGATCTGCTCAACCGGGTCCGCACGGTTTTTCCCGAGCCGGTGCAGATCGAGCTGTTGCTGCCGATACTGATCCAGGCGTGCAGCGAGTACCGCGGCAAGGGTGTGTTCAATGCCCTGCTCAGCGATGGCGACTGGCTGTTCTGCTTCTGCTCCACCAAGCTGGCGCAGATCACCCGGCGCGCACCGTTCGGCCCGGCCCGCTTGAAGGATGTGGACGTGATCGTCGACTTCCAGGCCGAGACCACCCCCGACGACGTGGTCACGGTGATCGCCACCGAACCCTTGACCGAAAACGAAACCTGGACCCGCTACCAGCCGGGACAGTGGGGCCTCTGGCGGCGCGGCGAATGCGTCAGCCAGGGCCAGACCGAATAAGGACATCCCTATGTTGCTCAGTTATCTGCGTCTGGTGCTGTTCGCCGCCGGTCTGTTGATCGGTGTGCAGGTGCCGGGGTTCATCAACGACTACGCCAAGCGTGTCGAAGCCCACCTGATCGAGTCGCAGAACAGCCTGCAGGGCTTCCAGGCCACGGCGCAGCAGTTCTTCAAGGGCGACCTGAACGCCCTGGTGGCTCACTACCGGGCCAGCGACGACCCGGTGTTTCGTAGCGATGCCCAGAGCCTGAGCGCCTTGCTCGGCCGCCAGCTGGCCCTGGACAAGCAGTACCAGGCGATGCAAGGCCCCTGGTACATCCGCTTGCTGCAAGTGGTACTGGCGGCCGACCCGGCGATCCGCAAGGAAACCTGGGATGGCTACAGCTACCAGATCCTGCTGACCCCGGAGGCGATGTCCTGGGCCATGGGCGGCGCCATGTTGCTGTCCTTCGGCCTGGAATGCCTGTATCGGCTGATCGACTGGGTCGTGCTCGGCGGTCGCCGCCAACGCCAGAGCCGGCCGATCGAGGAGCGCGACCTCAAGGGGCTCTGAGTCCGTGTCGTAGCGCCTATGGCGATGGCGCCAGGAGCAGGTGCTCCTGGCCGACCTGCTGGGCGTAGCGCTGTACCACGCGCTGGCACAGCTGCACGATCTCCTCCACCAGTTCCACCCCCACTCGCCACGACACCACCACCTGCAGGTTCGGCGGTCGCTGCTCGATGGCCAGCAGCGTCAGCTCGCCCCGGGCCAGTTCCTCGCGCACCAGGACCGGCGGCAGGGCGCCGATGCCGAAGCCATCACGCAGCAGCCGAGTGATGGCCGATACCGAATTGACGCAGTTCAGGCGCGGCGCCAGTACGCCGTTGGCCTGCATCAGGCTCAGGATCTGCTGGTGGGGCAGGGAGTTCCTCGAATAAGTGACGATCCGCTCCCGGGCCAGCTCCACCAGCGAGCCGTAGGGGCGGTGGTAGATCGAGTTGCTGGCGGCGACCCAGCACACCGGATAGCTGGCCAGTTCCAGGCTGCGAATGCTTTCCTGGCGAAGCAGGTCGGTTTGCAGTACCAGGTCGAGAAAGCCTTTTTGCAACTGCTCGCACAGGTTCAGCGAGGTGTCGGCCACCAGCTCGATTTCCACCTGGGGATAGTGATCCATCATCTGCGCCACCAGGGGGCTGAGCCAGGTATGGATCACCGTATCCATGACCCCGATGCGCAGCCGTCCGACCTTGCACGAGGGCGCTTCGATCGACTGCTTCAGCACCTTCAGGGTATCGAGCATCTGCTCGGCATGCTCCAGCACCTTCACCCCTTCGGGGGTCAGGCTGACGCCCCGCGAATCGCGCCGGAACAGCTTGACCCCCAGCTCGTCCTCGAGCACGGCGATGCGGCTGGAGACCGCGGCCTGGGTGGTGCAGAGCTTTTCCGCGGTCAGGCTGAAGTTCTTCAGCCGTGCGACCCAGACGAAGGTTTCGAGGAACTTGAGATTCATGGGATCAACTTTTCTTATGCCTTGGAGCGGCTTTTATTAGTTGGACGTGGGCGCTGCCCGAGTCGAAAAATGCACCGACCCACGATAGGCGTCGTCGTGGTCCAGAACAACACCGATAATCCGGGAGATCGCCATGAGTGCGCCCGATCCACAGGCCGCCAAGGCCCCGCATCGCGTCGGCTGGTATCGCGACATCGACCAGCAGGAGCGCCGGGCGTTCTGGAGCTGCAAGATTGGCTACGGCCTGGACACCCAGATGCTCAGTCGTGATCCCGCCCCTGATCGCCCTGTGGGGCATCATCTCGGCCGCAGCCAGCCTGTGCCCCTGGGCGTGGCCATCGGTACTTTCGCCGCAGTGTCCTATGGCGTGGTGGTGCTGGCCGCCCTGAGCCTGCCGGAGGCCCGTGGCAAGGAACTCGAGGCCCGCTAGCTGATAACCTGCGGACACTGCACCCGGCCCCCGTGGCCGGCACTGATAAAAACACAGGAGCACCGACCATGAGCCGCCTGCTATTGAACTGCGACATCGGCGAAAGCTTCGGCAACTGGACCATGGGCCTGGATGCCGAGGTCATGCCTTTCATCGATTGCGCCAACATCGCCTGCGGTTTCCATGCCGGCGATCCGGGCATCATGCGCAAGACCGTGACCCTGGCCCTGGCCAACGGCGTGCGTATCGGCGCCCACCCGGCGTATCAGGACCTGGCGGGTTTCGGGCGCCGCTCCATGAGCTATTCCGCCACGGAGATCCAGGATCTGCTGCATTACCAGGTCGGCGCCCTCGATGGCATCTGCCGGGCACAAGGCACCCGGGTCAGCTACATCAAGCCCCACGGCGCCCTGTACAACGACATGATGGCCAAGCCGGCGCAGCTGCGCGCGGTGATCCAGGCGGTCGCGGCCTACGACCGGCAATTGCCGCTGATGCTCATGGCCACCCGCGACAACCGCGCGGCCCAGGCCCTGGGCGATGAGCACGGCGTGACCCTGTGGTTCGAGGCCTTCGCCGACCGCGCCTACGACAGCGCCGGGCACCTGGTCTCGCGCCAAGTGCCGGGCTCGGTGCACCACGACTCGGACACCATAGTCCGCCAAGCCCTGGCCATCGCCCGTGGCGAACCCCTGGTGGCCAGCGATGGCAGTGCCTTGCTCCTGCAGGCCAATACCTTGTGCGTGCACGGTGACAACGCCAGTTCGGTGGCGGCGGTACAGCGCATCCGCGAGGCCCTGGACCAGCAGTCCGACTCATGAACTACCGGGTGGAGGTGGCGGCCATCGATTGCCTGATGGTGCGCCTGTTCGATGGGATCGCCGAAGACCACATGCCCTGGATGCTGGCCGCCGCCGAGCGCCTGCGCCAGGGCTTCGGCGCGGGTCTGATCGACCTGGTGCCGTCGTACACCACGCTGATGGTGCACTACGACCTGCGCAGCCTGGACCCGGGCCAGGCCCGCGAGCTGATCGACGCAGCCCTGGCGGACCTGGTTCCGCTGGATGCCGGAGGCGGGCGCGAGCATGTGCTGCCGGTGTGGTACGACCCCAGCGTCGGGCCGGAGCTGGCGCTGCTGGCACGGCGCAGCGGCTTGCCGGTGGTCGAGGTGATCCGTCGGCACAGCCAGCACCAATATCGGGTGTTCGCCCTGGGCTTCGCTCCCGGCTTCGCCTTCATGGGCCTGGTGGCGCCTGAACTGGCGGCGCCCCGGCTCGATACCCCGCGCAAGCGCGTGGCGGCGGGCAGCGTCGGCATCGCCGAACGCCAGACCGCGGCCTATCCGGCGGTGTCGCCGGGCGGCTGGAACCTGATCGGGCGGACCCCGAGCCGCTTGTTCGACCGCGAGCGCGAGGGCTACAGCCTGTTGCAGCCGGGAGACCGGGTGCGCTTCGCGGCAGTGGAGCGGGCCGAGTTCCTGCGCCTGGGTGGCGACGACAGCCCGCTGGAGGTGCCGGCATGAGCCGTTTGTCGATCGAGGCCAGCACGCCTTTGTGCCTGCTGCAGGACGCCGGGCGGTTCGGTGTGCGCCACCTGGGCGTGACCCAGGGCGGGGCGCTGGACTGGGTGTCGATGTCCTGGGCCAACTGGCTGCTGGGCAATGCCCTGGATGCCCCTGTGGTGGAAGTCACCCTCGGCGGCCTGGCCTTGCTGGCCGAGGACTATTGCCTGCTGGCGCTGGCCGGGGCCGACCTGGGGGCTTATGTAGATGAGCGACCGCTGGCCCCGGGCCGTAGTTTCGTCCTGCAAAAGGGCCAGCGCTTGCGTTTTACCCAGCCGCATTCCGGGGCCCGGGCCTATCTTGCGGCCCCCGGCGGTTTCGACGCGCCGCAGGTATTGGGCAGTTGTTCCAGTGTGCAGCGCGAGGCCCTGGGCGGTCTCGACGGGCAGGGGCGGGCACTGGGCGAGGGTGGGGTACTGGGGTATTCCGGAACCGGTGGTGCGCTCAAGTGTTTGTCGGCCGCACAGCTGGCGGATTGGCCAGGCGCTGCGCCGCTGGAGCTGATCCTCGGGGCCCAGGTCGGCCAGTTCAGTGGCCTGAGCCTGTTCGATGCCTTCAACCGCGACTGGACCCTGGACAGCCGGGCCGACCGCATGGGCGCCCGGTTGTTGGGACCGGTGCTGGAGTACCAGGGCCAGCCGATGATTTCCGAAGGCATCGCCCTGGGGGCGGTCCAGGTGCCGCCGGATGGCCAGCCGATCGTCTTGCTCAACGACCGGCAGACCATCGGCGGTTATCCGCGCCTGGGCGCATTGACGCCCTTGTCCCTGGCCCGGCTGGCGCAATGCCTGCCCGGCAGCAAGGTGCGCCTGGCGCCGGTGGTGCAGGAGACCGCGCATCGGCAGCAGTTGGCGTTCTTGCGCCGCTTTGTGTAATGGCTGGCGGCCGCTGCGCGCCGGTACGCAGCCTGCGGCAGCGGCTACAGGGTATTGATCTGTAGCCGCTGTCGAGTCATCACGAGGCTGCGAAAAGGCCCGCAGGGCCTTGCTTGACGGCCTACTTGGACAGAAAGCGCATGCCTTCTTCCAGGCCGCGCAGGGTCAGCGGATACATCTGGTCCTCGATCAGCTCGCGCACGATGTTGGTGGAGGCGGTGTAGCCCCAGGTGTCCTTCGGGTAGGGGTTGATCCAGATGAGCTTCTTGTACTTCTCCATGAAGCGCTGCATCCACACGTAGCCGGCTTCTTCGTTCCAGTGCTCGACGCTGCCGCCGGCCTGGGTGATTTCATAGGGCGCCATGGCGGCGTCGCCGACGAAGATCACCTTGTAGTCGGCGCCGTACTTGTGCAACAGGTCCTGGGTCGAGGTCCGTTCCGAACCGCGGCGCAGGTTGTTCTTCCACACCGATTCATAGATGAAGTTGTGGAAGTAGTAGTACTCCAGGTGCTTGAACTCGGTCTTGCAGGCCGAGAACAGTTCCTCGCAGATCTTCACGTGGGCATCCATGGAGCCGCCGATGTCGAACAGCAACAGCAGCTTGACGCTGTTGCGCCGTTCCGGACGCATCTGGATGTTCAGCAGGCCGGCATCCCGAGCGGTGTGGTCGATGGTGCCGTCGATATCCAGCTCCTCGGCCGCGCCCTGGCGGGCGAACTTGCGCAGCCGGCGCAGGGCCACCTTGATGTTGCGGGTGCCCAGTTCCACCGAGTCGTCGAGGTTCTTGTATTCGCGCTGGTCCCAGACCTTGACCGCCTTGCCCTGGCGCTTGCCGGCATCGCCGATGCGGATGCCTTCGGGGTTGAAGCCGCCGGAGCCGAAGGGGCTGGTGCCGCCGGTGCCGATCCACTTGTTGCCGCCGGCGTGGCGTTCCTTCTGCTCTTCCAGGCGCTTCTTGAACTCCTCGATCAGCTTGTCCAGGCCGCCCAGGGACTGGATCTGCGCCCGTTCCTCATCGCTGAGCGAGCGCTCGAACTCCTTGCGCAGCCAGTCCTCGGGGATCAGTGCCTGCAGGTGGTCGTCGAGCTTCTCCAGGCCGTTGAAGTAGGCGCCAAAGGCCCGGTCGAACTTGTCGAAGTGGCGCTCGTCCTTCACCAGCAGCGCCCGGGCGAGATAGTAGAACTCGTCCATGTCGGCGAAGGTCACGCGCTGCTTGAGCGCGTTGATCAGGTCCAGCAGCTCGCGCACCGACACCGGTACCTTGGCGGCGCGCATTTCATTGAACAGGTTGAGCAGCATGGTTATCGCTCTCTAATGATCTAGGGATCTGTTCAAAAGCTCGCCGAGCGGCGATCAGGCAAGGCAGAAACAGGTGAGGAGGCGGAGTTTAGCGAGCTAAATGAGCATTCCGAACCGGTTTCTAACGCAGCATGATCGACGCGCAGGCAGCTTCTGGGCAGAGCCTAACGACCGCCGCGTCGGCTCATGAAGGCCAGGCGTTCGAGGAGCTGTACATCCTGCTCGTTCTTCACCAGGGCGCCGGCCAGCGGTGGGATGGCCTTGGTCGGATCGCGTTCGCGCAGCACCGCCTCGCCGATGTTGTCGGCCATCAGCAGCTTGAGCCAGTCCACCAGTTCCGAGGTCGAGGGCTTCTTCTTCAGGCCCGGCACCTTGCGCACGTCGAAGAACACGTCCAGCGCCTCGCTGACCAGGTCCTTCTTGATGTCCGGGTAGTGCACGTCGACGATCTTCTGCAGGGTCGTGCGGTCAGGGAAGGCGATGTAGTGGAAGAAGCAGCGGCGCAGGAAGGCGTCCGGCAGTTCCTTCTCGTTGTTGGAGGTAATGATGATGATCGGCCGCTGCTTGGCCTTGATGGTCTGGTCGATCTCGTAGACGTAGAACTCCATCTTGTCGAGTTCTTGCAGCAGGTCGTTGGGGAACTCGATGTCGGCCTTGTCGATCTCGTCGATCAGCAGGATCACCCGCTCCTCGGACTCGAAGGCTTCCCAGAGCTTGCCCTTCTTCAGGTAGTTGCGGATGTCGTGGACCTTGTCCACGCCCAGTTGCGAATCGCGCAGGCGGCTCACCGCGTCGTACTCGTAGAGCCCTTGGTGGGCCTTGGTGGTGGACTTGATGTGCCAGGTGATCAGCTTGGCACCGAAGGATTCGGCCAGTTGCTCGGCGAGCATGGTCTTGCCGGTGCCGGGTTCGCCCTTGACCAGCAGCGGACGCTCCAGGGTGATGGCGGCGTTGACCGCCAGCTTCAGGTCATCGGTGGCAACGTATGCGCTGGTGCCTTCGAACTTCATCTGCAATTCCTCGAACGGTGACGACGAGCTGCCCGGGGCAGGTCGCTTGAATGGACACGAATGGCGCGACTATAACGCGGCGCTCGCTTGACTGTGAACGCAGACGCCCCATTCAGTCTCTGAATGGAGCGTCACGGGGTGACTCAGTCAGTCGACGGCTTGGGTTGTTCATAGCGGGCATTGAAGGCCTGGACGAAACCGTTGCGCAAAATCTGTAAAAACGCCTGGAATGCGCTGACATCCTGCTGGTGCACGTTGCCGCTGAGCTCGACCCGGGTGGCGAACTGGTTCTTGCGCTGGTTCTTCAGCAGGGTTTCCCCGGCGCCCACCAGGGCTTCCCAGACCGAGCGGAAGATATTCTTGTCGCGGTTCTCGACGTCCTGTTGCCAGTCGAAGACTTCCACGTCCCGCAGCAGCGGCTTGATGTAGCCGTGCAGTTGGCCCTTCTCGGCCTGGGCCTCGATCACCAGGTCGCCGTGCCCGGCCTTGAAGTCGAACTTGCCGTAGGCCGAGGCGAAGTCGTTGAAACGCCTGAGCTCGATATCCCGGGCCCGCAGGCGGAACTCAAACGCCTCGAAGTCGCTCAGGGGATCGAAGGTGGCGTTGGTTTCCAGGGGGGCCTGGCCCAGTAGCAGGGCCTTGCCCTCGAAGCGAGCGTCGCGCTTGCCCTGGGTGTCGACCACGTTGGTCAGGTTGTAGAAGCTGGCATTGACCTGGGTCGCGCCCAGGTTCACCGGTGGATTGGAGCCGAAGTTGCGAAAGTGGAGGGTGCCGTCGTCGATCCGCACTTCATCCAGGGTGATGGGCAAGAGCTTGCCCAGTTGCGCCCGCCAATCAGTGCCTTCACCGGTCTGCGAGGCCTGGCGGTCGGCGCCGCCATCGACGAAGTTCACCTGGGGCTGGACGAACTGCACCCGCGCCACCACCGCATGGTCGTACCACAGCGCATGCCAGCTCACCGCCAGGTCGATCAACGGCGCCTTGACGAAAGGCACCGGCACCTTGCCGCTGACCTTGACGATCTCCAGGCCGTTGATGCGGTAGGCACCGCGCCACAAGGCCAGGTCGACATCGCTGACCCGGCCACGGTAGTCGCCCATGTCCGCGAGCTTGTCGTTGAGGTAGTCACGCACCAGGTAGGGCAGGGCGATATGCAGGCCGGCCAGCAGCACGACCAGGCCCGCCAGAGTCCACAGGGGCCAACGATAGCGACGTTTCATGGGGACAGCCTCCAGTCCTATAAAGGCATTGACTGCCCTGGCTCCAGGTCGTTCGGCGCGACTGGACGCTCAAGGATGCCAGGCATAACCTTGAGGACTTCTTCACTGCTGCATAAGGACCCAGCCATGAGCCGAATTTTTGCTGACAATGCCCATTCCATCGGTAACACGCCCTTGGTGCAGATCAACCGCATCGCCCCGCGCGGGGTGACCATCCTGGCCAAGATCGAAGGGCGTAACCCGGGCTACTCGGTGAAATGCCGCATCGGCGCCAACATGATCTGGGACGCCGAAAGCACGGGCCGGCTCAAGCCGGGCATGACCATCGTCGAGCCCACCTCGGGCAACACCGGGATCGGCCTGGCTTTCGTCGCCGCGGCCCGTGGCTACAAGCTGATGCTGACCATGCCGGCCTCCATGAGCATCGAGCGACGCAAGGTGCTCAAGGCCCTGGGGGCAGAACTGGTGCTCACCGAGCCGGCCAAGGGCATGAAGGGCGCGATCGACAAGGCGGCGGAAATCGTCGCCAGCGACCCGGGCAAGTACTTCATGCCGCAGCAGTTCGACAACCCGGCCAACCCGGCGATCCACGAAAAGACCACCGGCCCCGAGATCTGGAACGACACCGATGGCGCGGTCGATGTACTGGTGGCCGGCGTCGGCACTGGCGGCACCATCAGCGGCGTGTCGCGCTACATCAAGAAGACCCAGGGCAAGCCGATCCTCGCGGTAGCGGTGGAGCCGGCCACTTCGCCGGTGATCAGCCAGAAGCTCGCCGGGCAGGAGATCAAGCCCAGCCCGCACAAGATCCAGGGCATTGGTGCCGGTTTCGTGCCCAAGAACCTGGACCTGGAAATGGTCGACCGGGTGGAGCTGGTGACCGACGAGGAGTCCAAGGCCATGGCCCTGCGCCTGATGCAGGAGGAGGGCATCCTCTGCGGGATTTCCTGCGGCGCGGCGATGGCGGTGGCGGTGCGCCTGGCGGAAACCCCGGAAATGCAAGGCAAGACCATCGTGGTGATCCTGCCGGACTCCGGCGAGCGCTACCTGTCGAGCATGCTGTTCAGCGACCTGTTCACCGAGCAGGAGACCCAGCAGTAACACGGCTGGCCGTCGGCCCATGGACCGATGGCTGATCCATATCAGTCGCTGCTTGTGCGGCTTATGCTACTTAACGCCTTTGTTGCACGACCGTTAACGCTGAATGTTCGGTCGTGCGGGTTTTTCCGGGGTTCAGGAGTGTTTATCATGACCGGCTGCCAGGTCGGGTGATCGCTCCCCCCACCGGTGCCTATTTCCAAGGAGTTGTTGCATGAGCTTTTCCTTTGCCGCCAAGTTCGCGGTGTTGTCGCTGTTCATCGGCAGCATCCTTTTCGTGCATCTGCGCGGTAAGGCGCGCCTGCCGGTACTGCGCCAGTTCGTCAACCATTCGGCGCTGTTCGCCCCCTACAACACGCTGATGTACCTGTTCTCCGGCGTGCCCTCCAAGCCGTACCTGGACCGCAGCAAGTTCCCCGAGCTGGATGTGCTGCGCGACAACTGGGAAACCATTCGCGACGAGGCCATGCACCTGTTCGACGAGGGTTACATCCGCGCCGCCGAGAAGAACAACGACGCCGGTTTCGGCTCCTTCTTCAAGAAGGGCTGGAAGCGCTTCTACCTCAAGTGGTACGACAAGCCGCTGCCCTCGGCCGCGGCCCTGTGCCCCAAGACCGTCGAGCTGGTGAGCGCCATTCCCAACGTCAAGGGCGCGATGTTCGCGCTGTTGCCCGGCGGCAGCCACCTGAACCCGCACCGCGACCCCTTCGCCGGCTCGCTGCGCTATCACCTGGGCCTGTCGACGCCCAACTCCGACGCTTGCCGGATCTTCGTCGACGGCGAGGAATACGCCTGGCGCGACGGTGAGGACGTGATGTTCGACGAGACCTATGTGCATTGGGTGAAGAACGAAACCGAGACCACCCGGGTGATCCTGTTCTGCGACATCGAGCGTCCGTTGAGCAGCGGCCTGATGACTCGCGTCAACCGTTGGGTCAGTGCCCAGCTGGGGCGGGCCACCGCACCGCAGAACCTCGACGACGAGCGGGTTGGCGGCATCAACCAGGCCTATGCCTGGAGCAAGCGTTTCAGCGACAGCTTCAGCGGCGTGGTCAAGCAGTGGAAGCGTCGCAATCCCAAGCTGTACCGCATCCTGCGCCCGGTCCTGGCGGTGGTGGTGCTGGTCATCCTGTGGAAATGGCTGTTCGGATAAATCTTGCAATGAATATCGGGCGCTGGTTATATTCGGCGCTCGATGAGTCAAGCGACTCATTCTTTTCTTCCTTCGAGAACCCTCGGCACATGGCCTTATCCCTCATCAACGCGGTAGTGGTTTCAGCGGTCAACGCTGGCGTCGTGCCGTGCGGGAATCAGCAGCCTGTGCAGATCGGTCAGAACCCCCCACCTGTCAGTAGCACGCCGGTGTACGCAGTCGTATCACCGCCGGGCGTTGGCTTCTCGGGCTGATCAGCAACCGCTGCTGTTTCTCCTGCCCGCCTGAAAAAACACTACTGAACTTCAGCCCTGGCTGAATTGGCTTCTTGCCTGACTACAGGTGGTTTCATGTTGCTCATATCAAAAAAATCCGCTTATGCGGCGGCTTCCACGAGTCTGTTCGTCCTGCTCTGGAGCAGCGGCGCGATCTTCTCCAAATGGGGGCTGGCCCATGCCTCGCCCTTCGCCTTCCTACTGGTGCGCTTCGTCATCGCCCTGGCCGGCCTGGTGCTGCTGGTGCCCGTGCTCAAGCTGCGCTGGCCCAGGGGGCGCCGGGCCATGGGGTTCGCCGTGGCCACGGGCCTGGTGCTGCTGGGCGCCTACCAGATCTTCTACATCCTGGCCCTGGACCTGAAGGTCACCCCCGGGGTGATGGCCACCATCATGGGGGTGCAACCGATCCTTACCGTGGTGCTGATGGAGCGCCAGCGTTCCTGGAGCCGCCTGTTCGGCCTGGGCCTGGGGCTCGCCGGCCTGATCATGGTGGTGTACCAGGGCATCGGCCTGGCAGGCATCTCGATCTCCGGCATGCTCTGCGGCCTGCTGGCCCTGGTGAGCATGACCGCCGGCTCGATCATGCAGAAACGCATCACCGACAACCCCCTGGGCACCCTGCCGGTGCAGTACCTGGCCGGGCTGTTGTTGTGTGCGTTGTTCGTGCCGTTCCAGCCGTTCCACTTCGAATACGACGCAGGTTTCCTGATCCCGGTGCTGTGGATGGGGCTGGTGGTGTCGGTGCTGGCCACCTTGCTGCTGTACCGCCTGATCGCCCAGGGCAACCTGGTGAATGTCACCAGCCTGTTCTACCTGGTGCCGGCGGTGACGGCGCTGATGGACTACCTGATCTTCGGTAATCGCCTGGCGCTGCTGAGCCTGTTCGGCATGGGCCTGATCATCGTCGGGCTGGTGTTCGTGTTCCGCAAGAGCGCCTGATCGAGGTACACCGGCCGGGTGCAGTGCCCGGTCGCAGGCAGTGGCGAGGGAGCTTGCTCCTTCGCCACGCCACCCTTCAGCTGCGCAGGGGGGCCTGCTCCTGGCGTACGGCATCCATGAAGGCCTGCATCGCCGACGACTGGATCCGCTGGCGCCGGGTGATCAAGCCAAAGGGCGGCAGGCGCGCTTCGAACTGGATCGGCAGGACGGCCAGCAGGTGCCGGCCGGGATAGTCCTCGACCACCGAGACCGGGGTGACGCCGATCATGTCTGTCTGCTGGACCAGGGACAGCAGGGTCATGATCGAGGTGGTCTCGACGATGCTGCTGGGAATATCCACCCGGGCGTTGTGGAACACCTGGTTGACGATCGAGCGCATGGGGCTGGGATGCTGCTGCAATACCCAGGTCTGCTCCTGCAATTGCGCCCAGTCCAGTTGCGTGGCTTGGGCCAAGGGGTTGCGGGCTCCGGCGATCACGCACAGGGCTTCTTCACCAAGGCTGTCGAACGACAGTTCCTCGGCCCGCGCTCCGGCTGGAATCCGCCCCAGGACGACATCCAGCTGCTCCTGCAACAAGGCTTGCACCAGGACGTCGCTGGTATCCACCTGGATGCTCATGGACAGCCGTGGATGGCTTTGCTTGAGGGTGGCGATGGTCCGGGTCAGCAGCCCCGAGGCCAGGGCCGGAATGGCCCCGACCGTGACCCGACCCAGGTTGCCCGACTCCAGGGACACCAGTTCCTCACGCATGCCGCTGAGCTCGGCGAAGACCATTCGCGCGTAATAGATCACCGTTTCGCCGAACGGCGTGGCGCGCATTCCCCGTGGCAGCCGCTCGAACAGCTCGACGCCCAGCAAAGTCTCGGCCTCGTGGAGCATCTTGGTTGCCGCGGGCTGGGTCATGCCGATGTGCTCGGCGGCACGGCGCAGCGAGCCGAACTCCTGCAAGGCGAGCACCAGCCGCAGTTGCCGCAGGCGCAGGCGGCTGTGGATCAGATGGGCATCGGGAATCCTGGTCATGGGCGGCTCTTGGTCGGTGGATGGGGCGATCCCAAGCTATCCGATAACCCTAACTGCTAACAAATGCAGATTAGCGATTACCTGGGGTTATCAGCGGATGCCCATAAGTGATTAGCCGGGGCTCGGCCGGCTGGCTACAGTCGCTTCACCCCTTGAGCTGTTGCCAAGCCGCTGTCTTCAAGGGGCGCACAACTACAAAAAGCCGCCTTGTCCCTTGCGCAAGGCACTGACCGGCATTCAAGGAACATCGACATGACTCGTCCAGACTCTGCCCTGGTACTTGCCAGCGCCCTCTCCAAAAGTCGGCTGCGCTTGCTGCCCTTCCTGATCCTGATGTACATCCTGGCCTTCATCGACCGTTCCAATGTCGGTTTCGCCAAGGCCGCGCTGCAGGCGGATACCGGCTTGGGCGATGCTGCCTTCGCGTTCGGCGCGAGCATATTCTTCATCGGTTATGCCTTCTTCGAGGTGCCCAGCAATTTCATGCTGCACCGTCTCGGCGCCCGGGTCTGGCTGTGTCGGATCATGGTCACCTGGGGCCTGGTGTCGGCGGCGATGATGTTCGCCCACGACGCCCAGACCTTCTATGTGCTGCGTTTCCTGCTAGGGGTGGCCGAGGCCGGATTCTTCCCGGGCATCATCCTCTACCTCACTTACTGGTTTCCGGCCCAGAGCCGTGGCCAGGCCCTGGGGTGGTTCTATTTCGGCCTGCCCCTGGCCCTGGTGCTGGGTAGCCCGCTGTCGGGCTGGCTGCTGGAGTTCCACGGCATATTCGGCTTGACCAACTGGCAGTGGCTGTTCGTGGTCGAAGGCTTGATGGCATCGGTAGTGGGAGTCGCGGCCTATTTCTACCTGGTCGACCGCCCGGCCGATGCTCGCTGGCTGGACGCGGCGCAGAAGCAGGCGCTGCAAGCCGCCCTGGCCGAAGAAGATGCGCGTAAGCAGCACAGCAGTCCCCATGGATTCTTCAGCGCCCTGCGCAATCCGCGCGTGCTGCAGTTCTGCCTGGCCTACTTCACCATCCAGATGAGCGTCTATGGAGTGGTGTTCTACCTGCCGACCCGGATTGCCGGTCTGCTGGACGGCCATGTGGGCTTGAGCGTCGGCTTGATCACCGCGATTCCCTGGATCTGTGCGCTGCTGGTCACCCGCCTGGTGACCCGGCATGCCGACCGCAGTGGCCAGCATCGGCGCCTAGCGGTGCTGATGCTGAGCATGGCCGCCATCGGGATCGCCGCTTCGGCCCTGGGCAGCAGCATGGTCGCGGTGGTCCTGGCGTTCTGCTTGGCCGCATCCGGCTTCGTCGCCGTGCAGCCGCTGTTCTGGACCATTCCCACCGGTTATCTCAGCGGCGCCGCGGCGGCGGGAGGAATTGCCCTGGTCAACTCGATCGGCAACCTCGGCGGTTTCGTCGCTCCCAATCTCAAGACCCTGACCGAAGCCCAGTTCGCTGACCCCCGTGCCGGAATGTTCGCCCTGGCCCTGGTGGGCATTCTCGGCGCCATCCTGCTCTCGCGCCTGAGTGCCCGGCCCGTCGAGTGCTCCACCGAGCCACTGGCTCCGGCCCGGCTCGACTGATCATTACCCAAGCCCTGACAAGGACCCCCCGCATGAAAATCAAAGCGATCCGTACCCGTGTCTTCGAATGGAAAGGCAAGGTCGTGCCCCCCAAGGCGCACTTCTGCACCAACGCCTCGGACATCCTGTTCGAGCGCGGCGACGCCATGGGCTCGTTCCGTTTCCACGGTTGGCTGGTGGTGGAAGTGGAAACCGACAACGGCCTGGTGGGCATCGGCAACTGTGCCCTGGCGCCGCGTGTGGCCAAGCAGATCATCGATACCTACCTGGCACCGCTGGCCATCGGCGAGGACCCTTTCGACAACGAATACATCTGGCAGAAAATGTATCGCCAGAGCCATGCCTGGGGGCGCAAGGGCATCGGCATGGCGGCGATCTCGGCGATCGACATCGCCATCTGGGACATCATGGGCAAGGCCGTGGGCAAGCCGGTGTTCAAGCTGCTGGGCGGACGCACCAAGGAGCGGATCTGGACCTATGCCTCCAAGCTCTACGCCAACGACGATCTCGATCTGTTCCTGGAAGAGGCCCAGGGCTACCTCGACCAGGGCTTCAATGCCTTGAAGATGCGCTTCGGCTACGGCCCCAAGGACGGGCCGGCAGGCATGCGCCGCAACATCGAGCAAGTGCGCGCCTTGCGGGAACTGGCGGGGCCGGATGTCGACATCATGCTCGAGTGCTATATGGGCTGGACCCTGGAGTACGCCCGGCGCATGTTGCCCAAGCTGGCCGAATTCGAGCCGCGCTGGCTGGAGGAACCGGTGATCGCCGATGACCTGGAAGGCTACGTCGAGCTGAAGAAGATGGGCATCATGCCGATTTCCGGCGGCGAGCACGAATTCACCTCCTACGGCTTCAAGGAATTGCTGGAGCGGCGTGCCGTCGACGTGATCCAGTACGACACCAACCGCGTCGGTGGCATCACCGCGGCGCGCAAGATCAACGCCCTGGCCGAGGCCTGGTCGGTGCCGGTCATCCCCCATGCCGGCCAGATGCACAACTATCACTTGACCCTGTCCAGCACCGCCTCGCCCATGGCCGAGTTCTTCCCGGTGTTCGATGTCGAGGTCGGCAACGAGCTGTTCTATTACGTGTTCAAGGGCGAGCCGCAGCCGGTGCAAGGCTATATCCAGCTCGACGACCACAAGCCGGGCCTGGGCCTGGAAATCTGCGAAGACCATCTCGGCGAATTCAACATCATCGAATAAGCCTCGGCAGCCGTCCGTGGACGGCTGCCGCCATGACATCCAGGAGGACGGGCATGCGCCTGATTCAGTTTGAGAACGATGCCGGCCAGCGCCAGGTCGGTAGGGTCGAAGGCGACCGGGTCCACGTTTTGCGCGATACCGCCAGCACTCGCGAGCTGGCCCTGGCGGCGATCGACAATGAACGCGGCCTGCTGCAAGAAGCCCAATCCCGTGGCAGCGCCAGCAGCCTCGACTATCCCCGGTTGCTGGAGCAGGGGCGCCTGCTGCCGCCGCTGGACCATCCAGACCCGGCCCACTGCCTGGTCAGTGGTACTGGCCTGACCCACCTGGGCAGTGCCGCCGCCCGGGACAAGATGCACCAGCAGCCGGCCCAGGGCGATGCCGGTGTCACCGACACCATGCGCATCTTCAAGTGGGGCCTGGAAGGGGGCAAGCCGCTGGCCACGGAGGTGGGAGCGCAGCCGGAATGGTTCTACAAGGGCGATGGCAGCATTGTCGTGCGGCCCGGCGGCGACTTTCCGGTGCCGCCCTTCGCCGAGGATGCGGGCGAGGAGCCGGAGTTGACCGGCCTCTACGTGATAGGTGCCGATGGCCGGCCCTATCGCCTGGGTTATGCCCTGGGCAACGAGTTCTCCGACCATGTGATGGAGCGGCGCAACTACCTGTACCTGGCCCATTCCAAGCTGCGCTATTGCGCCTATGGTCCTGAGTTGCGGGTGGGTGCACTGCCGGGCCACTTGGCCGGAACCAGCCGGGTGCTGCGTGACGGCAAGGTGCTCTGGGAACAGGAGTTCCTCAGTGGCGAGGACAACATGTGCCACAGCCTGGCCAACCTCGAATATCACCATTTCAAGTACGCCCAGTTCCTGCGTCCTGGCGATGTCCATGTGCATTACTTCGGCACCGCCACCTTGTCCTTTGCCGACGGCATCCGGACCCGGCCCGGCGACCGCTTCCAGATCAGCCTCGAGGCATTCGGCGCCCCGCTGGAGAACGGCATCGGCGAAGGCCCGCGTCCGGTGGCGGCCGGCCAGGTTCGTGGCTTGTGACTTTCAATTGCCGGCCGTGGCGGCCGGCCAGGGAGACCCCATGACTTCATCGTCCGGATACAACTACATCGGTGGCACCCGCAGTGCCCGGGGCCATGTCCAGTTGCAAAGCCTCGACGCCCAGACCGGGCAAGCCCTGCCAGGCGTCTTCTACCAGGCCACCGAGGCGGAGGTGGATGCCGCGGCCCGGGCGGCAGCCGGCGCTTGCGCCGAATATCGCGATCTTGGCCCTGAACAACGGGCCCTGTTCCTCGACGCCATCGCCGCGGAGCTGGAAGGCCTGGGTGCCGACTTCATCGCCACGGTATACCGGGAGACCGCCTTGCCCACGGCGCGTATACAGGGCGAGCTGGGGCGTACCTGCGGCCAGTTGCGGTTATTCGCCAAGGTCCTGCGTCGTGGTGACTATCTCGGGGCGCGGATCGATCGTGGCCAGCCCCGGCGCCAACCCCTGCCGCGGCCCGACCTGCGCCAGTACCGCATTGGCCTGGGACCGGTAGCGGTGTTCGGCGCCAGCAACTTTCCCCTGGCGTTCTCCACCGCCGGTGGCGATACCGCGGCAGCCCTGGCCGCCGGTTGCCCGGTGGTGTTCAAGGCCCATAGCGGGCACATGGCGACCGCCGAATGGGTGGCCGATGCGATCATCCGTGCGGCGCAGCGCTGCCAGATGCCCGACGGAGTGTTCAACATGGTCTATGGCGCCGGGGTCGGAGAGTGGCTGGTCAAGCACCCGGCCATCCAGGCCGTGGGCTTCACCGGTTCCCTCAAGGGCGGCAATGCCCTGTGCCAGATGGCGGCGAACCGACCACAGCCGATCCCGGTGTTCGCCGAGATGTCCAGCATCAACCCGGTGATCCTGCTACCCGAGGCCTTGCAGGCGCGTGGCTCGCAGATCGCCGCTGAGCTGGCAGGTTCGGTGACCCAAGGCTGTGGCCAGTTCTGTACCAATCCGGGATTGATCATTGGCCTGCGCTCAACGGCCTTCAGCTCGTTCCTTGAACAGTTGGTCGCGCAGATGAACCAGCAGCCGCCGCAGACCATGCTCAATAGTGGCACCCTGGCCAGCTATTGCCGGGGCGTGCAGGCCCTGTCTCGGCACCCGCGGGTTCGGCGGCTGGCGGGCCAGGCGCAACAGGGCGGCCAGGCTTGCCCGCAGTTGTTCCAGGCCGATGCGAGCCTGCTGCTGGAGGGCGATGGCTTGTTGCAGGAAGAGGTCTTCGGGCCGGCCAGCATCATCATCGAAGTGGCCGATATGGCCGAGCTGGCCATGGCCCTGCAGGGCTTGCGTGGACAGTTGACCGCGACCCTGATCGGCCAGGAGCAGGAGCTGCTGGCGCAGCGTTGGCTGAGCGACAGCCTGCAGGAGAAGGTCGGCCGTCTGCTGATCAACGGGTATCCCACCGGTGTCGAGGTTTGCGAGGCCATGGTCCACGGCGGCCCCTATCCGGCAACCTCGGACCCACGGGGAACGTCGGTGGGCACCCTGGCCATCGAGCGCTTCCTGCGCCCGGTGTGCTTCCAGAACTACCCCGATGCGCTCTTGCCCAGGGCTTTGCAGGATGCCAACCCATTGGGTATCCGCCGTTTGGTGGACGGAGAGCCCAGCAGCGCCGCTCTTTGAAGCCGGATGCCCGGCGGTCTCAGGCCGCGGTCTTCGCCGCTGGCCTGAGGACCAGCCACAAGGCCGCGGCGATCAGCACCCCGCCATACAGGTGGCCCATGGACAGCGGCTCGTCCAGCAACAGGGCACCCCAGAGCACGCCGAACGGCGGGATCATGAAGGTCACGGTCATGGAGCGCACCGGGCCGATGGAGCTCAGCAGGCGGAAGTACAGGACATAGGCGAAGGCGGTGCAACCCAGGCCCAGGCCCAGCAACGACAGCCAGACGCTCACGCCACCCCAGCTGGCCGGTGGCTGGCTCAGGGCGCTATAGGCGAACAGCGGCAACAGGAACAGCGTGGCGCCGAGCATGCTGCCCAGGGCCGAGAGGCGGCTGTCCAGGCCCCCGGCCTGGTCCAGCCAGCGCCGCGCGAGGAAGCCGGCGAAGCCATAGCAGGTGGTGGCCAGCAGGCAGGACAGGGCGCCGAGCAGCAGTTCATGATCGAAGGCCACCGGCCCGGCGCGGCTCAGGATGCCGACCCCGAGCAGCCCCAGGAACACGCCGGCGAGCTTGGCCGGGGTCAGGCGCTCATGGAAGAACAGGCCGCCGATCAGCACCCCCATCAGCGGCGTGGTGGCGTTGAAGATCGCCGAGTAGCCGGCAGGGAGCACCAGGGCCGCCACCGAGTACAGGGTGGCGGGCAGCCCCGAGTTGATCACGCCCAGCAGCAGGACGGTCTTGAACTTGCCGTGGAAGTTCCAGCCGACCCGCATCAGCGCCAGCATGGCCAGCAAGCCGGCGGCGGCGATCGACACCCGAAAGAAGGCGGTGGGCACGCTGCCCAGGACCGGGGCGATGATGCGCATGAACAGAAAGCTCGCGCCCCAGATGGCGGCTAGCGACAACAGGCGCAACAGATCGACAGGTCTCACGGAAGGTTCCTTGGGTGGCAGGGCGGGAATCTTGCCCAGCGCGGGTGGGCATGGCAAACCTTATTGGCGCACGGGCCAAGCCTGCACTCCGATTGTTGCGTTCGATGGTCGTGGCGGATTTTCCCGGGGCCGATCTCTGGCGACCGATACAGGGCGAGGCGACCGTCGGGTCACAAAAATGCGCTTCTCCTCGGGCCATTGCAGTGGCTAAGCTCAGGCAATCCAAATTCCCGTAGAGGTCTTCCTATGCCGCAGTCATGGCCCGCCGCCGACATCGCTCGAATCATCTTGAGTGGCTTCGACGACTACCGCGACAACTTCCGCCGGATTGCCGATGGCGCCCGGCACCGCTTCGAACAAGCGCAATGGCAGGAAGCGCAGAGGGCCTCCACCGCGCGGATCAACCTCTACGAGGAGAAGGTCGGGGAAACCGTGGCGCGGCTGCACCAGGCCTTCAGCGACGAGGTGCTGATGGACGTCAGCCAATGGCCGCTGGCCAAGAGCGCCTGCATCGGCATGATCGACCTGCGCCTGGACGATGAACTCTCCGAGACCTGGTACAACTCGATCTTCTGCGGGCTGTTCAGCCATGACCTGATCAGCGACGGCTGCATGTTCATCCATACCACCCGGCCCAGCCTGCGCCGCGCCCGGGCCGCCCAGACCCGCAGCTACATGCCTCGGGGAGAGCTGTCGAGCATGCTCGGGCAGATATTGACCGACTATCGCTTCAGCGTGGACTACGCCGACCTGTCCGGGGATATGCGGCGCCTGGAGGCGCAGCTGCGCGAGAACCTGCCGGATTGGGTGTGCAAGGACCCGGAACTGACCGTGGAGCTGTTTTCCTCGGTGCTCTACCGCAACAAGGGCGCCTACCTGGTGGGGCGCATCTATACCCACGAGGAGCAGTGGCCGCTGGTGATCCCGCTGCTGCACCGCGAAGGCCGGGGCATCCAGGTCGACGCGCTGATCACCGACGAGGCCGAGGTCTCGATCATCTTTTCCTTCACCCGTTCCTACTTCATGGTGGATGTATCGGTGCCGGTGGAGTTCATCGGCTTCCTCAAGCGCATCCTGCCGGGCAAGCACATCGCCGAGCTGTACACCTCCATCGGTTTCTACAAGCATGGCAAGTCGGAGTTCTACCGGGCGCTGATCAACCACCTGGCCAATACCGACGATCGTTTCATCATGGCGCCCGGGGTCCGCGGCATGGTCATGAGCGTGTTCACCCTGCCGGGCTTCAACACCGTGTTCAAGATCATCAAGGACCGCTTCTCGCCGTCCAAGAACGTCGACCGGGCCACGGTGATCGAGAAGTACCGGTTGGTGAAGAGCGTCGACCGGGTAGGGCGCATGGCCGATACCCAGGAGTTCGCCGACTTCCGCTTCCCCCTGTCCAAGTTCGATCCGGCCTGTCTCGAGGAGCTGCTGGAGGTGGCGCCGTCCACCGTGGTGGTGGAGGGCGATACGGTGCTGATCCGCCACTGCTGGACCGAACGGCGCATGACCCCGCTCAACCTCTACCTGGAGCACGCCAACGAGGCCCAGGTGCGCGAGGCCCTGGAAGACTACGGCCTGGCCATCAAGCAACTGGCGGCGGCCAATATCTTCCCTGGCGACATGCTGCTGAAGAACTTCGGGGTCACCCGCCACGGCCGGGTGGTGTTCTACGACTACGATGAAATCAGCTACCTCACCGAGGTCAATTTCCGCCATATCCCGGCACCGCGCACCCCAGAGGACGAGATGGCGTCCGAGCCCTGGTACTCCATCGGCCCCCACGATGTGTTCCCCGAGGAGTTCCCGCCGTTCCTGTTCGCCGATATCGGCCAGCGCCGTCTGTTCGACCAGTTGCACGGCGAGCTGTACAACGCCGATTACTGGAAGGGACTGCAGGAGGCGATCCTCGCCGGCAAGGTGATCGATGTCTTCCCGTATCGGCGCAAGGGGCGCGACGAGGAATAACGCGGCGAAAGGCCGTCACAAGCTGCAAGCTAAAAGCGCCAAGCTGCGTTAACCTTGCGGCTTTTCGCTTGAAGCCAGTCGCTGCTTTCCCATGACCGACCAATCGCCTGCTATCGACCAACTACTGAAAAACCTCGATCAAGCCATGCTCGCCGACCGCCACCGGTTGCGTCGGCAGCTGCTCGAACTGCGCAAGAAGCCCGACGAGGCCAAGCTCGCCCAGTGGCTGGAGCGGATGCAGGCGTCGTGCAACCTGGTGACGGCGCGGCGCGACAGCGTGCCCGCTATCCGCTATGACGACAGCCTGCCGATCGCCGCCAAGCGCGACGAAATCAAGGACGCGCTGCTCAAGCATCAGGTGCTGATCATCGCTGGTGAGACCGGCTCGGGGAAAACCACCCAGTTGCCGAAGATCTGCCTGGAAATCGGTCGCGGCCAGCACGGCCTGATCGGCCATACCCAGCCCCGGCGGATCGCCGCCCGCAGCGTCGCCAGCCGGGTCGCCGAAGAATTGGCCACGCCCCTGGGTTCGCTGGTGGGCTACCAGGTGCGCTTCGAGGATCAGAGCGATGCCAGCACCCTGATCAAACTGATGACCGACGGCATCCTGCTGGCGGAAACCCAGAACGACCGCTTCCTCGAGCGCTACGACACCATCATCGTCGACGAGGCTCATGAGCGCAGCCTGAACATCGACTTCCTCCTCGGCTACCTCAAGACCCTGTTGCCACGGCGCCCGGACCTCAAGGTGATCATCACCTCGGCCACCATCGACCTGGAGCGCTTCTCCAGGCACTTCGACGATGCGCCGATCGTCGAGGTCTCCGGTCGTACCTTCCCGGTGGAAACCTGGTATCGGCCCCTGACCCTGGAGCAGGACGAGGAGGGCAACCGCGTCGAGGACGACCTGACGGTGGACCAGGCGATCCTCGCCACCCTCGACGAGATCGCCGCCCATGAACGCAGCGAGCGCCGCAGCCCCGGCGACGTGCTGGTGTTCCTGCCGGGCGAGCGGGAAATCCGCGATGCCGCGGAAATGCTGCGCAAGGCCCAGCTCAAGCACACCGAGATCCTGCCCTTGTACGCGCGGCTGTCGCCGGCCGAACAGCAGCGCATCTTCCAGTCCCACCCGGGACGGCGGGTGGTGCTGGCGACCAACGTCGCCGAGACCTCGCTGACGGTGCCGGGCATTCGCTACGTGATCGACAGCGGTACCGCGCGCATCAGCCGCTACAGCTACCGGGCCAAGGTCCAGCGCCTGCCCATCGAGGCCATTTCCCAGGCCAGCGCCAATCAGCGCAAGGGCCGTTGCGGGCGGGTCGAACCGGGGATCTGCGTGCGCCTGTACAGCGAGGAGGATTTCCTCGCCCGGCCGGAGTTCACCGATCCGGAAATCCTGCGGACCAACCTGGCGGCGGTGATCCTGCAGATGCTCCACCTGCGCCTGGGTGAAATCACCGCCTTCCCCTTCATCGAGCCGCCGGACGGCAAGGCCATCAGCGACGGCTTCAACCTGCTGCAAGAACTCTCGGCGGTGGATCGCAACAGCCAGCTGACGCCCCTGGGCCGGCAGCTGGCGCGTTTGCCGGTGGACCCGCGCATGGGCCGCATGCTGCTGGAGGCGGCGCGCCTGGGCAGTCTCCAGGAAGTGCTGATCGTCGCCAGTGCGATGTCGATCCAGGATCCGCGCGAACGCCCACCGGAGCGCCAGCAGGCGGCGGACCAGGCCCATGCCCAGTGGAAGGACGCCGACTCGGACTTCGCCGCACTGGTCAACCTGTGGCGTGGTTTCGAAGAACAGCGCCAGGCCCTGACGGCCAGCCCGTTGCGCAACTGGTGTCGCAAGAATTTCCTCAACTACCTGCGCCTGCGCGAGTGGCGCGACGCCCATCGCCAGTTGAGCCTGATCTGCCGTGACCTGCAGCTGAGCCTGAACAAGGAACCGGCGGACTACCCGAAACTGCACAAGGCGGTGTTGGTGGGCCTGCTGAGCCAGATCGGCCAGAAGACCGAGGATGGCGACTACCTGGGCGCCCGCCAGCGGCGTTTCTGGATCCACCCGTCCTCGGGCCTGGGCAAGAAACGCCCGCAGTGGCTGATGACCGCCGAGCTGGTGGAGACCACCAAGCTCTATGCGCGCATGGTGGCCAAGATCGAGCCGGACTGGATCGAACCCCTGGCCGGCCACCTGGTGAAGAAGAACCACTTCGAACCCCATTGGGAAAAGAAGCGCGGCCAAGTGGTGGCCTACGAGCAGATCACCCTGTTCGGCCTGATCGTCGTCGGCCGCCGGCCCGTGCACTACGGCCCGGTGGACCCGGTGGTATCTCGCGAGCTGTTCATCCGCGAGGCCCTGGTGCGGGGCGAGATCCAGTCCAAGGCCAAGTGCCTGGCGGCCAATACCCGCCTGCTGGAGCAGCTCGACGCCCTGGAAGCCAAGGCCCGGCGCCGGGACATCCTGGCGGACGAGGAAACCCTGTTCGCCTTCTACGATGCGCGGCTGCCGGCGGAAATTCACCAGACCGCCACCTTCGACAGCTGGTACCGGGTCAACAGCCAGAGGGACCCGCAACTGCTGATCATGCGCGAGGAAGACGTGCTGGCCCGCGAGGCCAGCGAAGTCACCGCCAGGCAGTACCCGGACACCCTGCACATCGGCGATTTGGAACTGGCCCTGAGTTATCACTTCGAGCCCAACCATCCCCGCGACGGCGTGACCCTGCGGGTGCCGGCGCCGCTGCTGCCGGCGCTGCCTGCCGAGCGCCTGGAATGGCTGGTGCCGGGCCTGATCGAGGCCAAGTGCATCGCCCTGGTACGCAACCTGCCCAAGGCCCTGCGCAAGAACTTCGTGCCGGTGCCGGACTTCGTCAAGGCGGCCTTGCAGCGCATGGACTTTGCCGACGGTTCGCTGCCCCAGGCCCTGGGGCGCGAGTTGCTGCGCATGACCGGCGCGCGGGTCAGCGACGAAGCCTGGAGCGAATCCGCGCAGCAGGTGGAAAGCCACTTGCGGATGAACCTGGAAATCGTCGATGCCCAGGGCAAGTTCCTCGGCGAAGGCCGGGACCTGGCCGAGCTCACCGCGCGCTTCGCCGAGGCCAGCCAGGCGGCCCTGGCGGTGCCGCAGACCGCCAAGAGCCAGCAGCCGGTGGAAGCCAAGGTGTTCGCCGCGGTGGCGCAGAAGACCCAGCAGAAGATCGCCGGGTTGTCGATGACGGTCTATCCGGCCCTGGTGGAAGAAGCCGGGACGGTCAAGGAAGGGCGCTTCTCCACCGCCGCCGAGGCCGAGTTCCAGCATCGCCGGGCCTTGCAGCGCTTGCTGTTGCAGCAGTTGGCCGAGTCGGCCAAGTTCTTGCGCGGCAAGCTGCCGGGGCTCACCGAGCTGGGCCTGTTGTACCGCGAGCTGGGGCGAATCGAGGCCCTGGTGGAGGATATCCTCCTGGCCAGCCTCGACAGCTGCATCCTCGACGGCGAGGCCAGCCTGCCCCGGGATGGCGCGGGCCTGGCCTCCCTGGCCGAACGCAAGCGCGGCGCCTGGACCGAACATGCCGAGCGCCTGGCGCGCCTGGCCCTGGAGATCCTCAAGCTCTGGCACGGCCTGCAGAAGCGCTTCAAGGGCAAGATCGACCTGGCCCAGGCGGTGGCCCTCAACGACATCAAGGCCCAGCTCGGCAACCTGGTGTACCCGGGCTTCGTTCGTGAAACCCCGGCCCTGTGGTTCAAGGAACTGCCGCGTTACCTCAAGGCGGTGGAGCTGCGGTTCGACAAGCTGGGCAGCCAGGTGCAGAAGGACCGGGTGTGGAGCACCGAGCTCGCCGGGCTCTGGACCCAATACCAGGCCCGGGCCCAGAAGCACGCCCAGGAAGGCAAGCGTGACCCGCAGCTGGAGCTGTACCGCTGGTGGCTGGAGGAGTACCGGGTATCGCTGTTCGCCCAGCAACTGGGGACCAAGGTGCCGATCTCCGACAAGCGCCTGAACAAGCAGTGGAGCCAGGTGGAGGCCTGATCCATGCAGTCCCGGCTCCCCGGAGCCGGGCTCCGTCGATCTTGCAATTGCGGCGAAACGCCAGAGGTTATGGCAAACTTCGCCGTCATAAATGCCGGCCCCGGTTGCCTGTATCCCAGGCGGCCCGGGCGAAGCGGAATAAAGCGATGCCTGGAACGCGCCCCAGCACAGCCTGAGCAGCGGGGCGCTCCCTTTACGGTTTGGCACGAGAGTGCCAATACCTTCTGCCTCATACACACTAGAGGAACGACCGTGCATAACGTCGTCATCAGCGGCACCGGCCTGTTTACCCCGGCCAACAGCATTTCCAACGAAGAGCTGGTGGAGTCCTTCAACACCTACGTCCACCAGTTCAACAGCGACAACGCCGCCGCCATCGAGCGTGGCGAAGTGCAGGCCCTGACCGAATCCAACGCCGCCTTCATCGAGAAAGCCTCGGGCATCAAGAGCCGCTTCGTCATGGACAAGGACGGCATCCTCGATCCACAACGCATGACTCCACGCCTGCCGGAACGCTCCAACGACGAATGGTCGGTGCTCTGCCAGATGGCCGTGGCCGCCGCCGAGCAAGCCCTGCAACGGGCCGGCCGCACTGCCGCCGACATCGACGGGGTGATCGTCGCGTGTTCCAACCTGCAGCGCGCCTACCCGGCCATCGCCATCGAAGTCCAGGCCGCGCTGGGTATCCAGGGCTTTGGTTTCGACATGAACGTCGCCTGTTCCTCGGCCACCTTCGGCATCCAGGCCGCCTGCAACAGCGTGCAGCTGGGCCAGGCCCGGGCGATCCTGATGGTCAACCCGGAAGTCTGCACCGGGCACCTGAACTTCCGCGACCGCGACAGCCATTTCATCTTCGGTGACGCTGCCACCGCGGTGGTCATCGAGCGGGCCGACCAGGCCACTTCGGCCCACCAGTTCGAGATCGTCAGCACCAAGCTGCTGACCCAGTTCTCCAACAACATCCGCAACAACTTCGGTTTCCTCAACCGCGCAGCCGAGGAAGGCATCGGGGCCCGGGACAAGCTGTTCGTCCAGGAAGGCCGCAAGGTATTCCGTGACGTCTGCCCGATGGTGGCCGAGCTGATCGCCGCCCACCTGGAGGAAAACCAGCTCAACGTCAGCGACGTGAAGCGCTTCTGGCTGCACCAGGCCAACCTCAGCATGAACCACCTGATCGTCAAGAAACTCCTGGGCCGCGAGGCTACGCTGGAAGAGGCGCCGGTGATCCTCGATACCTATGCCAACACCAGTTCGGCGGGTTCGGTGATCGCTTTCCACAAGTACCAGGACGACCTGGCCAGTGGTGCCCTGGCGGTGCTCAGCTCCTTCGGCGCGGGCTATTCCATCGGCAGCGTGCTCCTGCGCAAGCGTTGATCGGCGCGGGCCGGGTGTGGCGCGAGGTGCCTGCGAGGCGTCACACCCGGGCAACCCCGCATGATTGAACGAGGCACGAATGGCTGCTGTTGATGACACGCAACTGCTCAAGCGCCTTCTGGCGGGCGAACAGAAGGCTTTCAAGGAACTGGTCGGTACCTACCAGAGCGCCATGCGCGCGGTAGCCTACGCCATCGTCGGCAATCGGCACGCCGACGAGGTGGTGCAGGACGCCTGGCTTTCGGTGGTGCGCAACCTGTCGGGCTTCCAGGGGCGTTCCAGCCTCAAGACCTGGCTGCTGACCATCACCGCCAACGCGGCCAAGGGCCGCTACAAGCAACATCGCCGCGAAGTCCTGCTCGATGACCTGCCCGCGCCCCACGGTACGGTGGGCGACGAGCGGTTTTCCTCCAGCGACGGCCACTGGCTGGTGGCGCCCTTCGCCTGGCACGAAGACACTCCCGAAGCGTTGTTGACCCAGGCCGAGCTGCGCGATTGCCTGGAGCACACCCTGCTCAGTCTTTCCGAGCTACAAGGCAGCGTGCTGACGCTGCGCGAGCGCGAGGGATTGGAGCTCGAGGAAATCTGTAATCTTCTGGGGATCACCCTGTCCAATGTCCGGGTACTGTTGCACCGGGCGCGGTTGAAGGTGTTCGCCACGGTGGAGCATTTTGAGGAAACCGGCCAATGCTGACCTGTAAGGAACAAGTGGCGCGCTCCAGCGATTATCTCGATGGCCAACTGAGCTTTCGCCAACGCTTGCTGATGCGCCATCACCTGCTGTTCTGCCCCAATTGCCGGCGTTTCATTCGCCAGATGCGCCTGCTGCAGGCCACCTTGCGCGTGTTGCCGGAACCACCGCTGGAAGGTCTCGACGAACTGGCCGAACGCCTGGCCGCCGAGAGTAGACGCGAGCGCTGAGCGTCATGCAGCCGCGGATGTCGCCAGGCATCCGCCGCGATGTTTTTCTGCCTGTTCCTGCCTGGGAATCGCGTCCGTGATTCCCGCCCGCGTCGTGCTCGCTGCGCGTCGGTTCGCACAAAAATAACCATTTCGTCATCTTCTGCCTTGTCCCTGGAAACAGTCGCAAACCGCTCTAGGACGGGCCTTTCGCCTTATTTCTTTTCGAAGTAAAAAAGTTCCTCTGTAATCAAATCTTTATTTTCCAGCAACCTGGCTGAAATCCTCGGACCCCAAGATTCCCCCCGACACCAGCGGCCCAGTCCGCGTGTTTTCCAACGCTACAGACCACCAATTAGGGGAACTCTTCGATGATCCGTAAGCACTTCGCCGGTTTTGCCGCCAGCGCCCTGGCCCTGGCAGTGACCGCCCAGGCTTTCGCTGGCACCGTCACCACCGACGGCGCCGATATCGTAGTCAAGACCAAGGGCGGCCTTGAGGTTGCTACCACCGACTCCGCCTTCAGCTTCAAGTTGGGCGGTCGCCTGCAAGCCGACTATGGCCGTTTCGACGGGTTCTATACCAAGAATGGGAATACCGGTGACGGCGCCTACTTCCGCCGCGCCTATCTGGAATTGGGCGGCACCGCCTACAAGGATTGGAAATACCAGATCAACTACGACTTCTCCCACAACTCGGGTTCTTCCGATGATGGTTACTTCGACGAAGCGACCATTTCCTATGTGGGCTTCAAGCCGGTGACCATCCGCGCCGGTCGTTTCGACCAGGACTTCGGCCTGGAGAAAGCCACCAGCTCCAAGTGGATCACCGCGATGGAGCGTAACGCCGCCTACGAGCTGGCCGACTGGGTCAACTCCCACGAGAACGGCATGGGCCTGCAGGTCAGTTCGGTGGTGGCCGACATGGCCTACCTGTCCGGTAGCGTGTCCGCCAAGGACATCAACGACAGCGACGGCGACAGCGTCAAGCAGTTCAACGCCCGGGCGGTGTTCGCCCCGATGCACGAAACCGGCAACGTCCTGCACTTCGGCCTGGACTTCGCCAGCCGCGATCTGGGCGACACCGCCTTCGACTCGCGGATCCGCCCACGCCTCGGCGTGCGTGGCATCGCCACCAACGGCGGCAACGATGCCGGTGCCAACGGCAACCGCGCTACCTTCGGCGGCGGTGCCGGCCTCAACGGTTCGAACCTGACCGCTGCTGGCGCCTACGACAACGACCGGGTGTTCGGTGGTGAATTCGCCTTCGCCAGCGGCCCGTTCTCGGCCCAGGCCGAATACCTGACCCGCAAGATGAAGGCCGACAGCGCCTCCTACAAGGACGTCAAGGCCACCGGCTTCTACGGCCAACTGGCCTACACCCTGACCGGCGAGTCCCGCGTGTACAAGCTCGATGGCGCCAAGTTCGACACCATCAAGCCTGAGAACAAGCAGTACGGTGCCTGGGAAGTGTTCTACCGCTACGACAACATCAAGGTCGATGACAAGAACATCGTGACCTCCACCGCGACCCGCGAAGTGGGCGATGCCAAGGCCAACATGAACACCATCGGCGTCAACTGGTATGCCAACGAGGCGATCAAGGTTTCCGCGAACTACATCAAGGTCAACACCGACAAGATCACCAACAGCGTTGGCGACGACAGCGGCGATGCCCTGGTAGCCCGCGTGCAGTACGTGTTCTAAGGCTGTCGCAACAAAGTCGAGCTCTTTCTCATCCGTTATGGCTCCTCTCGTTTTGACCCCGCCCTGGCGGGGTTTTTTTTGCCTGTCGGCCAGGCTCAGGGACAGTTGGTTTCATGCAGGTAGAGCCACTGCGCCGAGTCGCCCTGGATGCGGATCAACGCCAGGGACAGGCGCGCTGTCGACACTTGATCCAGGCGATGGGTCTCCTTGTAGCGGATCGCCGCGCACTGGCCTTCCTGCCATACGCAGCGCAGGTCGCTGACCTCGATCTGCAAGCCTTGGCGGGCGCCCAGGGCGCCGCGAAACAGCTGCTCGACCTGCTCGCGATCGGCCATGGTTCCGGCGGTGGTGACCATCTGGAAGTCCTCGGCCAGCAGTTCCATGACCTGTTCGATCGGTGCCGCGCTGTCGCCCTGGGAGTGAGTGAAGACGCCATGGATCAACTGGTGGATCTGGTGAACGCTGTGCAGTGCCTGTTTAACGATCGACTGGTGCATGAAGGACCTTCTTCGGTGGGGTGAGCTTGCCGAGCAGCGGCAGGATGAGCAGGCCGGCCAGGGCGGCCAGCAGCAGGCTCAGGTGAAAGGCGCGGGTGGCCGGGACATGCCCGAGCAACAGGTTGTAGAGCATCAGCAGCCAGGCCGCGCCGAGGCTGAAGGCCATCTGCCGGTTGATGTTCCAGATCACGCTGGCCTGGTGTGTGTCGCTGCCGCTGAAGTCCAGCAGGGCGGTGGTCTGCGCGGTATTGGCGCCGGCGCCGCCGCCCAGGCCCATGAGCAGGTAGGCACCGATGAGCAATGGCAGGTCGCGGCTCGAGTCGACCCAGCACAAGGTGGTGATACCGGCGCTGTGTAGCACCAGGGCGATGGCGAACAGCCGGGCGGCGCCGAGCTGGTTGTAGAAGCGCCCGCAGGCCAGCATCGCCCACAGCGCGCCAGCGGCGTACAGCAACATGAACAGGCCGCTGTGCCGGGCGCTCAGGTGCAGGTTGTCCTGGAGAAAGAACAGGCTCAGCAGGTTGACCCCGGTGAAGATCCCGGGAATGGCGTGGTAGATCGCCACCGACAGGCCGAGGCGGACATTGCCCAGCAGGCGCAGGTCGACGATGGGCTGTGGATTGCGCCGGCAATGCCAGCGGTACGCCAGGGCGAACGCCAGGCCGCCGGCCAGGCAGGCCAGGGCCTGCTGGGTCGGATATCCGCTGCCGTACAGCGACATGCCCAGGAGCAATCCGGCCAGGGCGCCGCTGACCAGCAACAGGCCGCGCAGATCCGGGCGCCTGGCCGCCTGGCGGTCTTCATTGGCGATCCAGCACCAGGCCAGCAGCGCGGTCAGTAGCGACAGGGGCAGGCTGGCGAAGAACACCCAGCGCCAGGAGCCCAGGTCGACGATGGTCCCGCCCAGGGTCGGCGACAGTGCTGGCGCCAGCAGCGCCACCGCCATCACCAGGGTCGAGATCCGCGCCCGCTGCGAGCCCTGGAACAGGTTGAAGGTCAGGGCCTGGCCGAGGGGGATCAACAGGCCGCCGGCCATGCCCTGGAGCAAGCGCCAGGCCACCAGCGGCAGGAAGCCTTCGGCCAGCCCGCAGAACAGCCCGGCGAGACTGAACAGCAGCATCGAGGCGGCGATGACCTGGCGGTTGCCCAGGCGCGCCGCCAACCAGGGGCTGATGGGGATCGCCAGGGTCAGGCCGAGGATGTAGGCGTTGGCCACCCAGGCCACGCTGGCGCTGGAAACCTGCAGCTGGGTGGCGATGCTGGGCAGCGCCACCGCCGACATGAAGATGTTCACGCAATCGATGAAGAAGCCGAGGAGGAATATCACCGCCACTTTGTATCTATAGGTCATGCCGCCTCCCGTTTTGCCCGCAGCTTAGGGAGCCTGGGCCGAACCTGTCGAGGCGCCTATACTTGATTCATTGTTCTAGGAAATTTGACAATGAATGAGAACCTCCACGGCCAGTTGCACCGGATCCAGACCTTTCTCGCGGTGGTGGACTTTGCCTCCTACACCCGTGCCGCGGATTACCTGGGAATCAGCAAGGCCATGGCCAGCCTGCATATCAAGACCCTGGAGCAAGTGCTGGCGACGCCCTTGCTGACCCGGACCACGCGGCATATCGCCCTCACCGAGACCGGCCAGGATCTCTACGATGAATTCAAGGGGATTGTCGCCAATATCGATACGGCCTTCGATAACGTGCTGCATGGGCGCAACCGGGTCTCGGGCAAGCTGCGCATCAGCTCCACCGCCGAATACGCCCAGGCCTTCATCCTGCCGCTGCTGCCACTGTTCACCGCGCGTTATCCCGAGGTGCGCCTGAGTTATCACTTCAATTCATCGCTGAACGACCTGGTGGCGGAGAAGCTCGACCTGGTGATCCGCCTTGGGCACCTGGTCGACTCGGGGTTCAAGGGCCGCCAATTGGCGGACTACGGCATTGTCCTGGTGGCCAGCCCGGGGTTGCGGGAGAGCCTCGCCGTGAGCCGCCCCGAGGAGTTGGCGAACTGCCCCTGGATCGGCAACAGCAACCTGGGCGGCCCGCCGGGCTGGACCTTCAGCCACCCGCGCCGGGGCCAGGTGCAGGTGCGGGTCGCGCCCGGGCACGAGTCGAACTCGGCGTCGGCGATCCGCGCCATGGCCCTGGGCGGGATGGGCCTGGCGGTGTTGCCGGAGTGGCTGGTCCTGGGCGACCTGGGCGAGGGACGGCTGGTACGGGTGCTGCCCGACTACAGCCTGGCCCGGCAGCCGGTCCATGTGCTGTTTCCCAACAGCCCGCACTTGCCGCGCAAGTCCCGGGTGTTCATCGACTTCCTGGCCGAGCACCTGGGCCCTGCCTGAGTGTTTCGGCGCGGCCGGCGATGGGGGGATATACTCCGCGGGTCGTTCGAGCTGACTCCTGGGGAACCCGATGCCGCTGCAATCCTTGAACAGCCTTTCCGCCGTCGATCCCGTGCAATGGGATGGACTGCTCAAGGATGGGCAACCCTTCGTCCGCCACGCCTTTCTCAGTGCCCTGGAAGACAGCGGCAGCCTCGGGCCACGTTCCGGCTGGCAAGCCGAACACCTGCTGCATGTGCAAGATGGCCGGCTGCTGGCGGCGCTGCCCAGCTATCGCAAGTGGCACTCCTACGGTGAATACGTGTTCGACCATGGCTGGGCCGAGGCCTGCGAGCGAGCCGGCATCGACTACTACCCCAAGTTGCTCAGCGCGGTGCCGTTCAGCCCGGTGAGCGGTGCGCGGGTGCTGGCGGCGACCCAGGCCGACGCGGTGGAGTTGCTCGAGAGTCTGCCCGGCTACCTGGAGATCGAAGGGTTATCCAGTGCCCATGTCAATTTCACCGACGACTTCAGCGACCAGGCCCTGGAGCGCCAGGCGGACTGGATGCTGCGCCTGGGTTGCCAGTTCCACTGGCACAACCGCGGCTATCGGGATTTCCAGGACTTCCTCGATACCCTGAGTTCGCGCAAGCGCAAGCAGATGCGCAAGGAGCGCGAGCAGGTGGCGGGGCAGGGCATGGACTTCCAGTGGCTGGAGGGGGCCGAACTCAGTGAGGCGCAGTGGGACTTCGTCTATGCCTGCTACGCCAACACCTATGCGGTGCGCCGCCAGTCACCCTACCTGACCCGCAGCTTCTTCAGCCTGCTGGCCCAGCGCATGCCCGAGGCGATCCGCGTGGTCCTGGCCTGCCAGGGCGGGCGGCCGGTGGCCATGGCTTTCAGCCTGATCGGGGGCGGCAGTTTCTATGGGCGCTACTGGGGTTGCCTGGCGGAGTTCGATCGCCTGCATTTCGAGACCTGCTTCTACCAGGGCATGGACTATGCGATCGCCCATGGGCTGCAGCGCTTCGACGCCGGAGCCCAGGGCGAGCACAAGCTGATTCGCGGTTTCGAGCCGGTGCTCACCCGCTCCTGGCATTACCTGCGCCATCCCGGGCTGAAGACCGCGGTGCAGGATTTTCTCCAGCGCGAGCGGGCCGGCGTCCGGGCCTATGCCGAGCAGGCCAGGGACGCCTTGCCCTATCGCCAGGCCTGAGCCTCAGCGGTCTTCCTGGCCCAGCCAGCGATAGACCAGGCCACCGACCACCGCGCCGAGGATCGGCGCCAGCCAGAACAACCACAATTGCTGCAGCGCCCAGCCGCCGACGATCAAGGCCGGGCCGGTGCTGCGGGCCGGGTTGACCGAGGTGTTGGTCACCGGGATCGAGATCAGGTGGATCAGGGTCAGCGCCAGGCCGATGGCGATGGGCGCCAGGCCCGCCGGGGCGCGCTTGTCGGTGGCGCCGAGGATGATCACCACGAACATGCCGGTCATCACCAGTTCGCAGACCAAACCCGCAGCCAGCGAGTAGCCACCGGGCGAGTGTTCGCCATAACCGTTGGATGCCAGCCCCGACGCCAGTTCGAAGCCGGGCTTGCCGCTGGCGATGAAGTACAGCAACGCCGCGGCGATCACGGCGCCGATCACCTGGGCTACCACGTACGCCGGCAGTTCCCTGGCCGGGAAGCGTCCACCCACCACCAGGCCCACGGATACCGCGGGGTTGAGGTGGCAACCGGAGATATGGCCGATGGCGAAGGCCATGGTCAGGACGGTCAGGCCGAAGGCCAGGGCGACCCCCAGCAGGCCGATGCCGACATTGGGAAACGCCGCTGCGAGCACGGCACTGCCGCAACCGCCCAGCACCAGCCAGAAGGTACCGAGCATTTCAGTCATGGAGCGCTTGAACAAAGACATGGGAAGAGTCCTTGATAGGTATACCTATCGACGCGATATCGCCGTTATGCATCCCGCAGGTCAACAACAGGTTTCACTCTGGAACCTAGCCTCAGTACAGCAGGCTTTGGTGGCAATTCCACTCGCCCATGAAAAACGCCAGGCCCCGTGGGCTGGGGCTCTGGCGTCTTTTCAGGGTGTTGCGCGGACCCTGTAGCCGCTGCTGGGCCTGCGAAGCTGCGCCAAGGCCCGCAGGGCCTTCCAACGATGGCGGCGGCTGCTCGATCTTGCGGCCGCTACGCGCCCGTGCGCAGCCTGCGGCAGCGGCTACACGCACCTGTAGGCATCAATCGACGCCGACGAAGCCGCCGGTCTGGTGTTGCCACAGTCGCGCATACAGGCCGCCGTGGGCCAGCAGTTCGGCATGGGTGCCGGTCTCGGCGATGCGCCCCTGTTCCAGCACCACCAGGCGGTCCATGCGGGCGATGGTGGAGAGCCGGTGGGCGATGGCGATCACGGTCTTGCCCTGCATCAGGGTCTCCAGGCTTTCCTGGATCGCCGCTTCGACTTCCGAGTCCAGGGCCGAGGTGGCTTCGTCCATGATCAGGATCGGCGCGTCCTTGAGCAGCACCCGGGCGATGGCGATGCGCTGGCGCTGGCCGCCGGACAGCTTGACCCCGCGCTCACCCACGTGGGCGTCGAAGCCGGTGCGGCCCTGGGCGTCGGACAGCAGCGGGATGAACTCGTCGGCGCGGGCCTTGTGCACGGCTTCCCAGAGTTCCTCGTCAGTGGCGTCGGGACGTCCGTAGAGCAGGTTGTCACGGATCGAACGGTGCAGCAGCGAGGTGTCCTGGGTGATCATGCCGATGCGCTCGCGCAGGCTTTCCTGGGTCACCCCGGCGATGTCCTGGCCGTCGATCAGGATCTGCCCGCCCTGCAGGTCATAGAGGCGCAGCAGCAGGTTGACCAGGGTCGACTTGCCCGCCCCGGAGGGGCCGATCAGGCCGATCTTTTCCCCGGGACGGATGTGCAGGTTGAGATCGCTGATGACCTTGTTGGCCTTGCCGTAGTGGAACTCGACATGCTCGAAGTTCACCCCGCCTCGGGTCACTTCGAGCTTGGGCGCCTGTTCGCGGTCGGTCAGTTGCAGTGGCTGGGCGATGGTCTGCAGGCCGTCCTGGACCATGCCGATGTTCTCGAAGATGCCGTTGATCACCCACATGATCCAGCCGGACATGTTGACGATGCGGATCACCAGGCCGGTGGCCAGGGCGATGGCCCCGGCGCTGATCAGCGACTGGCTCCACAACCACAGGGCCAGGCCCGTGGTGCCGGCGATCAACAGGCCGTTGAGGGTGGTGATGGTGACGTCCATGGAGGTCACCACGCGACCGGCCAACTGGCTTTTCTCGGTCTGTTCGGCGATGGCCTCGCGGGCGTAGCTCTGCTCGAAATGGGTATGGGCGAACAGTTTCAGGGTAGCGATGTTGGTGTAGCCGTCGACGATCCGCCCCATGAGCTTGGAGCGGGCGTCGGAGGCATCGACCGAGCGTTTCTGGATGCGCGGCACGAAGAACCGCATGGCGCCGATGAAACCGACGATCCACAGCAGCAGCGGGATCATCAGGCGCCAGTCGGCATCGGCGAACAGCACCAGGGCGCCGACCGCATAGATGGTCACGTGCCACAGGGCGTCGATCACCTGCACCGAGGAATCCTGCAGCGAGTAGCCGGTCTGCATGATGCGCTGGGCGATGCGCCCGGCGAAGTCGTTCTGGAAGAAGTTCAGGCTCTGGCGCAGCACATAGCTGTGGTTCTGCCAGCGGATCAGGCTGGTCATGCCGGGGGTGATGGTCTGGTGCATCAGCAGGTCGTGCAGGCCGACCATCAGCGGGCGCAGCAACAGCGCCACCACCGCCATCCAGGCCAGCTCCAGGCCATGGTCGCTGAAGACCTGGACGCTGGGCGTGCCCTGGGCCAGGTCGATGATGGTGCTCAGGTAGCTGAACAGCGACACCTCGATCAGCGCCACGAACAGGCCCACCACCAGCAGGGCGACGAAGCTCGGCCAGACTTGCTTGATGTAGTGGAAATAGAAGGGCAGGACCCGGTTGGGCGGGGTGGTCGCGGGGGTGTCGCGGAAGATATCGATCAGTTGTTCGAAACGACGATAGAGCATGGGGTCTGCAGCCCGTTGTACGGGCTCTCCTGTGCTATAGCGGACGGGGCGCCGGGTAGGGCGCCGCCGTCGGGGACAGGCTGCGTGATCAGTCGATGCGCTTGGCCGACTTGATCAGTACCGGGTCGACCGGGACGTTCTGCATGCCTTGCTTGGTGGTGGTCTGGGAATTGACGATCTGGTCCACGACTTCCATGCCGTTCACCACCTTGCCGAACACCGCGTAGCCGGCATCGCGGCCCGGATCGAGGAAGGCGTTGTCGGCGACGTTGATGAAGAACTGGCTGGTAGCCGAGTCGGGGTTCGAAGTCCGGGCCATGGCCAGGGTGCCGCGCACGTTGTGCAGGCCGTTGGAGGCTTCGTTCTTGATCGGATCACGGGTGTCCTTTTGCACCATCTGCGCGGTGAAGCCACCGCCCTGGACCATGAAGCCGGGGATCACCCGGTGGAAGATGGTGTTGGAGTAGAAGCCGCTGTCGACGTAGTCGAGGAAGTTCTTGCTGGACACCGGCGCCTTGACCGGATCCAGTTCGATCTCGATCTTGCCGAAGCTGGTGTCCAGCATGACGTGGGGTGCCTTGGCCGGTTGCGCTGCCATCAGGTTGGCGGCGAAGAGTACGGAACCGGCGGCGAGGGCGATTTTTTTCAGCATGGGTCAGTGATCCTGGGTGGTGGTGTCGACTGTATTGATGAAGTGCAGCAGGGTCTGGTTGAAGCGCTGCGGTTGGTCAAGCGGTGTGGCGTGCCGGGAGTCCTCGATCACCACCAGCTGCGCGTGCGGCAGCAGTTTGACGTAAGCCTCCTTGAGCGCCACCGGGGTGTAGTCGTGGTCGGCGCTGACGACCAGGGTTGGACAGGTGATACGGCCCAGGCGTTCCTGGACTCCCCAGCCGACGATGGCGTCGAAGCTGGCGAGATAAGCACGTTTGTCGTTTTTTGCCCAGCGTTCGGCCATCTTCTGCCGCAACTCGGCTTGCTCCGGCTTGGGAAACAGTCGCTGGCCCAGGGCCTTGCCGATGGCCGCCATGCTCAGCAGCCGGGACAGGCTCCAGCGTTTGAACCACTGCCAATAGTCGTCGGCCGAGCGCAGCTTGACCTCGGGTGCGCTGTTGACGATGCACAGGCTCTTGAACAGGTGCGGCTGGTCCACGGCCAGCTGGAAGCCGATCATGCCGCCCATGGACAGCCCGACATAGTGCACCGGCCCCAGGCCCAGGTGTTCGACCAGGGCCATGAGGTCGGCGGCGAATCCAGGGATGCTGTAGCGTTCCCGGGGCTTGTCGGAGCGGCCATGGCCGCGTACGTCCGGGATGATCAGGCGATAGCGGGTCGCCAGTTCCGGGACCTGCTTTTCCCAGTCCTGGGCGCTGGAACCCAGGCCGTGGACCAGCAGCAGGGGCTCGCCCCGGCCGTATTCTTCGTAGTGCAGGGTGCAACCTTCATGCTCGAAATACGCCATGGCAGAACTCCTTGTTCTGGTGGTTGGGACTTCAGGCTTGCTCGGGGGCGGCGAACGGCGCATCCAGCGGCGCGGTGTCGAAGGTGCGCAGCAGTTCCACGAGGATCTGCGTCGCCGGGCCCAGGGGTTTGTCCTTGTTGGAGTACAGGAAGAAGGTCGGATGGCGGCTGCCGCCCTGGTCCAGGGGCAGCACCTTGAGCAGGCCTTCGTTCAGCTCGCGCTCGATCATGTGCCGTGGCAGCCAGGCGAAACCCAGGCCGCTGCTGACGAACTTGGCGGCGGTGGCCAGGCTGCCCACGGTCCAGCGCTGCTCGGCGCCCAGCCAGCCCACGTCCCGTGGTTGCTGGCGGCCGGAGTCGCGGATCACCACCTGCAACTGGCTTTCCAGGTCCTGGAAGGCCAGTTGTCGTTGCAGGCGGTGCAGGGCGTGCTCGGGATGGGCCACGGCGACGAATTCCACCGAACTCATCTCGGTCCCCAGGTAGCCGGGGATGTTGAAACCGCTGATGGCCAGGTCGGCAACGCCCTCGAGCAGCACTTCCTCGACCCCGGACAGCACTTCCTCGCGCAGGCGTACGCGGCAGCCGCGGCTCTGCGGCATGAACGCGGTAAGGGCGCGGACCAGCCGCGCATTGGGGTAGGCGGCATCCACCACCAGGCGGACCTCGGCTTCCCAGCCCTGCTCCATGTGATGGGCCAGGTCTTCGAGTTGGCTGGCCTGCTTGACCAACTGCCGGGAGCGACGCAGCAGCACGCCGCCGGCCTCGGTGAGCACCGCCTTGCGCCCATCGATACGCAGCAGCGGCACGCCGAGCTGGTCCTGCATGCGGGCCACGGTATAGCTGACCGAGGATTGCGAACGGTGCAGGGCCTCGGCGGCTTGGGCGAAGCCACCGTGATCGACCACGGCCTGCAGGGTGCGCCATTGATCCAGGGTCACGCGGGGCGCTTTCATGAGGGGCTCCTCTTGTCCTAAGCTGGCGCTCCCGCATTGGAGAGCGCCGAATGAGAAAATTCTGTTGTGTGCTGCTGGCCTTGCTGCCCCTTGGGGCCTGGGCCTATCCCATCGATGTCGACAAGCAACTCAATGGCCTGGGCATCGACTACATCACCTACGATACCGACGCCGACATCGGCTCGATCCAGTTGAACAACTACGGCAAGACCGATGCCGTGTGCTCGGTGGTTTTTCGCAACGGTCCCGAATCACCGCGTACTCGCAGGGTGGAGGTCGCCGCCGGCAAGAGCCGCAACGTGACCGTCAAGTTCAACCGCAACATCATCAAGCTGCGCCTGGACCTGAACTGCCAGGCCAAGTGACCGCCGTGATGCCGGTCCTGTCGATCATGGCGGGACTGGGCTTGCTTATAAACGAATTTATTGATTGGTTATAGCAGTTATTTGCGCTTTTTCATCGATATATCTCTATTTAATCTGCGCCCCATCGACTTACGCATACCCCGATGGAGGCTTCACCCATGTCCCGCGTCCTGATCATCGAAAGCAGTGCCCGCCAGCAGGATTCCGTATCCCGCCAACTGACCCAGACCTTTATCCAGCAGTGGCAAGCGGCCTATCCGGCGGACTCGATCACTGTGCGCGACCTGGCTCGCAACCCGGTGCCGCACCTGGATGCCAACCTGCTGGGGGGCTGGATGAAGCCTGCCGAGCAACGCAACGCCGCCGAGCAGGATTCGCTGCAACGCTCCAATGAGCTGACCGAGGAGCTGTTGGCGGCCGACGTGCTGGTGATGGCGGCGCCCATGTACAACTTCGCCATCCCCAGCACACTCAAGGCCTGGCTTGACCACGTGCTGCGCGCCGGGGTCACCTTCAAGTACACGGAGACCGGTCCCCAGGGCCTGCTCACTGGCAAGCGCGCCTTCGTGCTGACGGCCCGGGGCGGGATCTACGCCGGCAGCAGCACTGATCATCAGGAACCCTACTTGCGCCAGGTCATGGCCTTCATCGGGATCCATGACGTGCAGTTTATCCATGCCGAGGGCCTGAACCTGGGTGGTGATTTCCACGAGAAGGGCCTGAACCAGGCCAACGCCAGGCTGGCCCAGGTGGCCTGAGGGGTTAATCCCCGGATAATCGCTGGATGTTCAAATAGCTCCTGCGTGCCCCTTCAAGCAGGTCCGCGCATCGAACCTCCCTTTGCACTGCGTGCTCCTTCAGTGCCGACGCCCGATCTAGCGCCTTGCGAGATCGGGCTTTTTTTGCCGGGGATTTCACCCGCGCCGACAAAAACCGTTATCGTCGCCGCCATCCAACGATGAGGCGAGCATGGGCTATCTACTGGTTGTCACCCTGATCCAGGCGTTTTCCTTCAATCTGATCGGCGAGTACCTGGCCGGGCATGTCGATAGCTACTTCGCGGTGCTGGTGCGGGTGCTGCTGGCAGGCTTGGTGTTCATTCCGCTGACCCGCTGGCGCCGGGTGGAACCGGCCTTCATGCGCGGCATGCTGCTGATCGGCGCGCTGCAGTTCGGCATCACCTACGTGTGCCTGTACCTGAGCTTCCGGGTGCTGAGCGTGCCGGAAGTGCTGCTGTTCACCATCCTCACGCCGTTGCACGTGACCCTGATCGAGGACGCCCTGAACCGGCGCTTCAATCCCTGGGGCCTGCTGGCGGCCCTGGTGGCGGTGGCGGGCGCCGCAGTGATCCGTTATGACCGGATCAACCCGGACTTCTTCATGGGTTTCTTGCTGCTGCAATTGGCCAACTTCACCTATGCCGCCGGGCAGGTGCTGTACAAGCACCTGGTGGCGCGCTACCCCAGCGACCTGCCGCATTACCGGCGTTTCGGCTACTTCTACCTGGGGGCCTTGCTGGTGGTGTTGCCGGCGTTCCTGCTGTTCGGCAAGGCGCACTTCTTGCCGGATGCCCCGGTGACCTGGGCGGTGTTGCTGTTCCTCGGGCTGGTGGCCACGGCCCTGGGGCTGTACTGGTGGAACAAGGGCGCCTGCCTGGTCACCGGCGCGACCCTGGCGGTGATGAACAACCTGCATGTGCCGGTGGGCCTGCTGCTCAATTTGCTGATCTGGAACCGCCATGAAGACCTGGGCCGCCTGGCTCTCGGCGGGCTGGTGATCCTGCTGGCGGTGTGGGTCAGCCGCCATGGCCAGCGCAGGGTGGCCACGGCGTGAGGGTTACGGGCGCCAGCCAGATTGGGTAGCGGTTCTACGCAACTGTTACCCCCATCCCCAGGAGCGATGCTTTTTCCAGGACCCGCCACACCGGCGGGTTCTTTTTTGTTTTTGTTTTTTCCATTTGAAACAATGAGTTAGATGAGTCAAGAGAAGAGCCGAGCGCTCGGTGACGCGTCTGGCCGTAAAATTGCATTCATATGTATATACAAGACATTACAAGATGAGCTGGCTTTGCTGACGCCAGTTCCTGGCAAGGGAGGGCGTTGTGCCATGAAGTTCCAGGTATTCCACGGCTGGTATGTGGTGTTGGCCACCCATGTGCTGCTGGCGCTGATCTTTGGCGGTGCCTACTCCTTCGGTGCGTTCTTCTCGCAGATCCAGGCCAATTTCGCAGTGGGGAGCTTTTCCGTGGCCTCGGTGTTTTCCCTGACGGCGTTGATCTATTACGCCATGGGGGTCGTCGCGGGCGTGCTGGCCGATCGCACTTCCACCCGGCGGGTGGTGGGGAGCGGCATCCTGTCCCTGGCGCTGGGTTTTTTCTGCGCGAGCCTGGCGTCCGGGTCGTTGTGGTGGTTCCTGCTGTGCTTCTGCGTGCTGGTGGGGCTGGGCGTCGGCCTGGTGTATGTGCCGGCGGTGGCGGTGGTCCAGCGCTGGTTCGTCAGCCGGCGCAGCCAGGCCTCGGGCCTTGCCCTGGCGGGAACCGGGGTCGGGACTTTTGCCGGGCCGCTGCTGGCCGGCTGGCTGATGGAGCATTTTTCCTGGGAGGCGACCCTGCAGATCTTCGCCGGCGCGATCCTGCTGCTCGGCCTGGCTGCCACGGCCCTGATGCGCAGCGGCCCCCAGGAGCTGGGGCTGTTCGCGGACGGCCTGCCCGCCATGGCCGAGCGGCCCCAGGTGGCCACGGCCGGCCTGTGCCTGGCCGAAGCCTTGGGCATGGCGCGCTTCTGGTGGTACTTCGCGGCGATCCTGTGCGGTTCGGTGGGGCTGTTCGTGGCGTTGGTGCACATCAATCCCTATGCCCGGCAGGCGGGGCTGGGGGTGTCCGAAGCCAACTTGCTGATTGGCCTGATCGGCGTCGGCAACGTCGGCGGCCGCTTGTTCCTCGGCAGCCTGGGCGACCGGATCGGCAGCCGGCGCCTGCTGATCGCCCTGACCTTGGCCCTGGTGCTGTTGAACCTGCTGTGGCTGCTGGCCGATGGCTTCATGGCCCTGGCGTTGTTCGCCCTGTGCTTTGGCGTGGCCAACGGCGGTTGCATTTCGCTCTACCCGGCGGTGGCGGCCGATTGGTTCGGCACCGCCAACCTGGGGGCGATCCTTGGTGCCCTGTACATGTCGGTAGGTATCGCGGCATTGCTGGGTGGCAGTCTCGCCGGCTGGCTGTTCGACCTGTACCAGGGCTACGGCGCGGCGATTGGCCTGGGGGCTGCGTGCGCGTTGCTGTCCGTGCTGTTCATCCTGATGGCTTGCCGTTCGCTGCCCGACCCGCTGTCCCAGGCAGCGCCGACGGCAGCCTGAAACGCCAGGAACTGGGGGGGGGCTGGCGTTTGCGTTGGGCGCAGAGCGCCTAGTGCCGGCCAGTCAAGCGAGGCGGCCCCCTGTAGGGGCAGCCGATCGACGCTCGATTGCTCGCGAGGGGCGTAAACGGTGGCGCGTGTTCACCGGGTAAACGCAGCGCTCTGAGGTCCATCGCGGGCAAGCCTCGCTCCTCACCGTTCCTTGACTGATCGGCATGGGTCAGAGCGCCTGTTTCTCGCTCGGGCCGATATGGCTGGCGCCCAGTACCGCCGGCAGCAGGCCGGCCCGCAGGTCGCTGCCGCTGGGTTGCTGGTACAGGCTCAGGCCGAACTCCGGCATCACCGCCAGCAGGTAGTCGAAGATATCCCCCTGGATCCGTTCGTAGTCGGCCCACACCGTGGTGCGGGTGAAACAGTAGATCTCCAGGGGAATGCCCTGGGCCGTGGTCTGCATCTGGCGCACCATGCAGGTCATGTTCGGCTGGATCTCGGGGTGGCTCTTCAGGTAGGCCAGGGCATAGGCGCGGAAGGTACCGAGGTTGGTCATGCGCCGACGGTTGGCCGCCAGCGCGGCAACGTTGCCCTGGGCCTCGTTCCAGCTTTTGAGCTCGGCCTGCTTGCGCCCGATGTAGTCGGTGAGCAGGCGTACTCCGCTCAGCCGCGCCTCTTCGTCGTCATGCAGGAAGCGCACGCCGCTGGCGTCGATGAACAGGCTGCGCTTGATCCGCCGGCCGCCGGATTGCTGCATGCCGCGCCAGTTGCGGAACGATTCGGACATCAGCCGCCAGGTGGGGATCGAGACGATGGTCTTGTCGAAGTTCTGTACCTTGACCGTGTGCAAGGTGATGTCCACCACGTCGCCGTCGGCGCCCACCTGGGGCATTTCGATCCAGTCGCCGACCCGCAGCATGTCGTTGCTGGTCAGCTGCACGCTGGCGACGAAGGACAAGAGGGTGTCCTTGTACACCAACAGGATCACCGCCGACATGGCGCCCAGGCCCGAGAGCAGCAGCAGCGGCGAGCGGTCGATGAGCGTGGCGACGATGATGATGGCGCCGAACACGTACAGCACCATCTTCGCCAGTTGCACATAACCCTTGATCGAGCGGGTGCGGGCGTGCTCGGTACGGGCGTAGATGTCCAGCAGGGCGTTGAGCAGGGCACTCAGGGCCAGCAGCTGGAACAGGATGGTAAAGGCCATGGCCAGGTTGCCGAGGAACAGCTGGCTGGCCTGGCTCAACTCCGGGACCAGGTGCAGGCCGAACTGGATCACCAGGGACGGAGTCATCTGCGCCAGGCGGTGGAACACCTTGTTCTGGCGTAGGTCGTTGAGCCAGTGCAGGGCCGCTTGCCGACCCAGCAACCGCACGCCATGCAGCACCAGGTAGCGGGCCACCCGTCCGAGTACCAGGGCGACCACCAGCAACAGGGTCAGGCCCAGGCCGGCGTGGAGGAGCGGGTGTTGGTCGAGGGCTCCCCAGAGGTCCTGGGTATCGAGCCAGAGCTGTTTGAAGTCCATGGGCTAAAACGATTCTTCTGTGTGGCACAAGGGGGGATTAGAGCATCTAACCCCGGCAAAGTTACGGCGTGAGAAAAATCGGCTAACAAAAAAACAACTCTTTGCCACCGTTTGCACAAAGAAACTCGGCCTTGGCGCTCGAAACCGTTACCCTATGCAGCTGTTTTTCTGCACATCTTCGAGGTAGCACCCCGTGTTTTCCCAATTCGCCCTGCACGAACGCCTGCTCAAAGCCGTGGCCGAGCTTAAATTTGTCGAGCCGACTCCGGTACAGGCCGCGGCTATTCCGCTCGCGCTGCAAGGGCGTGACCTGCGGGTGACGGCACAGACCGGCAGCGGCAAGACCGCGGCCTTCATCCTGCCGATCCTCAATCGCCTGATCGGCCCGGCGAAGATCCGCGTCAGCATCAAGACCCTGATCCTGCTGCCGACCCGGGAACTGGCCCAGCAGACCCTGAAGGAAGCCGAGCGTTTCTCCCAGTTCACCTTCATCAAGTCCGGCCTGATCACCGGCGGCGAGGACTTCAAGGTCCAGGCCGCCATGTTGCGCAAGGTGCCGGACATTCTCATCGGCACCCCGGGCCGCCTGCTGGAACACCTCAACGCCGGCAACCTGGACCTCAAGGAAGTCGAAGTGCTGGTGCTCGACGAAGCCGATCGCATGCTCGACATGGGTTTTGCCGAAGACGTGCAACGCCTGGTGGATGAATGCCCGAGCCGCCAGCAGACCATGCTGTTCTCCGCCACCACTGGTGGTTCCGGCCTGCGGGAAATGGTCGCCAAGGTCCTCGATAACCCCGAGCACCTGCAACTCAACAGCGTCAGCCAGCTCAACGAGACCACGCGCCAGCAGATCATCACGGCCGACCACAACCAGCACAAAGAGCAGATCGTCAACTGGCTGCTGGCCAACGAGACCTACCAGAAGGCCATCATCTTCACCAACACCCGGGTCATGGCCGACCGCATCTACGGCCGCCTGGTGGCCCAGGACTACAAGGCGTTCGTCCTGCATGGCGACAAGGACCAGAAGGATCGCAAGCTGGCCATCGACCGCCTGAAGCAGGGCGGGGTGAAGATCCTGGTGGCCACCGATGTCGCTGCCCGCGGCCTGGACGTCGAGGGCCTGGACCTGGTGATCAACTTCGACATGCCTCGCAGTGGCGACGAGTACGTGCACCGCATCGGCCGTACCGGCCGCGCCGGCAACGAAGGCCTGGCCATCTCGCTGATCTGCCATGGCGACTGGAACCTGATGTCGAGCATCGAGCGCTACCTCAAGCAGAGCTTCGAGCGTCGCACCATCAAGGAGGTCAAGGGCACCTACGGCGGTCCGAAGAAGGTCAAGGCCTCGGGCAAGGCCGCGGGTACCAAGAAGAAAAAGACCGATGCCAAGGGCGACAAGAAAAAGTCCCTGGCCAAGTCTCCGACCAAGCGCAAGAGCGCCAACCGGCCGAAGAGCGACGGTCCGGCCCTGGTCAGCCAGGACGGCCTGGCGCCGCTCAAGCGCCGCAAGCCCGCGCCGGCCGCTGAGTAAAGTGCAGGCCTGAGCGCCATGAAAAGCCCGGACCTGGTCCGGGCTTTTTGTTTTCCGGACTTTCAGCGGTCGGCTTTTTGCTCGGCGTCGGCCAATTCCTTGAGGCGTTGGTCGATCAACTGGCAATCGTCGGGCAGATCCTTGCTGGCGCTGCCAAGGTTCATCTTCTGCAACTCATCGTTGATTTCCTTGGCCTTGGTCGGGTTCTGCTCGGTGATCTTGCTGACCTCCCGGGCCAGTTGCTCGCGCTTGGCGCTGGCTTCGTCCGGGGTACAGGCCCAGGCGGGCAGGGCCAGCAGCAGGCTGCCGGCGAGGGTGAGCAGGTTCAGGGTTTTCATGGGCAGTGCCTCATGTGGCGGGCAGGGGGACATCCGGTTGAGGCGCCAGGAGCGGGCAAAGTTCAGTTGGATCAACCCCGGCACGCCCGTTCTGCAAGCTGGGTTGAATTGACGCCTGGATGGTGGCGAACTAATATCGCGCGCCTTTCCTGGTATCGCTGCTGTCCCTTAGGGGCGAGTCTTCGCGTTTTCCCCTCAAGCGTCCCGGGTCAGGGGCGAGCGCCAATCGCCTGGATGCGTTTCCTTGATCCGAGCCAGTGCACCCAACGAAATCGCTTTCAAGGAAGATCCTTAATGCGCCTGCTGTCGCTGTTGTTCACCTGTGTCTTGCTCGTAGGGTGTGCCTCCCGGCCGGATTACTACATCTCGTCCAAACCCGTGCGGATTCCTGCCGACGCCACCTACTGGATCGACCATTTCGATCTGCAACTGATCGGGGAGAGCCCGCGCTTCTTGCCTGAGGACAAACTGCGCCAGCAACTGGGCACGGAGCTGATCCAGCAACTGGGCAATGCCAATCGCTACGCGGCCACCAAGGAGAGTGCCGATTACCTGCTGGATGTGGAGGCGGTGTACAAGCGCCGGCTCAGTGATTCCCAAGGTGGGCTGGTGTCCAAGATCGTCGATGACAATACGATCCTGGCCAGTGTCGACTTCGCTTACAAAGTTCAGGTCAAGCGTGCCGGTGCCGAAGTGTTGCACTTCGCCCAGCAACGCGATGGGCTCCAGCCTGCCGGCGCCATGGGCCAGTTGCGCAATATGAAAACCATGCTTGGGGTGATTACCAACAGCGGTAACTCCGATGTGGAGACCTTCTATGTCCGGGTTCTGCCGCGCTTCATCGTGCGCGATATCAGGGCCATTCCGTCCCGCTGAGGCCAATGCGCTGGTCATGAACCTGGCAAAAATGACGGGGGAGCACAGGCTCCCCCGTTTGCATCTGGCGACTACAGGATCGTGAGCGTAATGCCGGGCTTGCATTCCGGCCCACCGGCGCTGGGAACGTGGTGGGCATCCACCGGATAAGCTTCGCATCCGGGCGGCCTGCTACCTCCTGCGCATTCAGATTCTTTGTGGCTTACAGCGCCTTGACCGGAAAGCAGATATCGAACTCCAGATCACCGGTTCGATCGTTCCAGGCGTCCAGCGGATACAGCTCGAAGGCTGGCCGCGCGTCGGGCTGCATACCGCTCTTGGGCAGCCAATCGCGGCACAACTCGCTCCAGGTATCGGCGATATCGGGGCCTTTGCCCTGGTAGTGAGTGATCGCATAAAGGCCGCCGGGCAGGGTGGTGACGACCGCGGGAGCGCGGCCTTTGAAGTCGAGGGGGACTTCGACGCAGGCGTCGTAGCGACATTTCTCGGGCGGGGTGACGTAGGGGTCATCATGCCCGATGCCATAGCGTGCGCGGCCCAGCAGCCCGTTCTCGGCCATCCAGGGGATGACGGTCTGCTGCCAGAACAGGCCGATCCCCGGTCCGTAGGCGCCGATATAGCGCAGGTAGGCGACGCGGACGGGAGGCAGTTCCTTGATGGTGACCTTCATTGTGAGCTCCTTCAGGTGAATGAAGGCATCAGGGTCGTCGAAAGCCGGGATGTGGGTCTGATCAGGATTGCGCAATTGCCGCAGGCGGCGTTCGCGAATGTCGTCCAGGCGTCGGTGCCAGCGCTTGGGTTCGGTGTCGCGCCAGGTGCTGGGCGAGACTGAGAAGTGCTGCTTGAACGCCCGGGAAAAGGCCTCGCCGGAGCCGAAACCGACTTCCAGAGCGATCTCCAGGATCGAGGCAGCGGGGCGGCTGGCCAGCAGATACGCGCCGCGGGCCAGGCGCCGGCGCCGTAGATAGACGCCCAGGGGTTCGCCGACCCAGGCGCTGAACAGGCGATGAAAATGAAAAGGCGAGAAATGCGCCACCTGCGCCAAGTCACTTAGCTCCAGGGGCTGGTCCAGGTGTTGGTCGATATGCTCCAGCACCCGGTTCATGCGCAGGGTGTATTCGTGGAGGCTGTGGTAGGCAGGAGTCATGCCTACAGCTTAGCTGGCACCGTGGTGGAACCGCTACTACGGTGCCACCGTCGATCGTGCGCGTCGTTCAGTGGTCGCAGCAGCATCCCGCCCGCGGCTCTGCACCTGGGGTTGGCGCATAGCGGTCATGATGGCGAACCCAGTTCATGATCGGCCCCTCGTTGCGCCCCTTGGGCGTGAGATCGAGGAAGTTGTATGTCCCCAGCAGCAGGTCCAGGCCCCGGGCATAGGTGGAGTAGGTATGGAATATCTGTCCCTGCTCGTTGCGATAGAACACGCTCAGGCCGGGCCGCTCCAGCTCGTTGCCGCTGACTGGCGCGTAGTTGTAGCTGGCTGTGGCGCTGGCCAGCTGTTCGCTGTCGAAACTGACGCCGAAGTCCTGGTTGAAGTCGTTGCCGGCGCTGGAAAACCAGTCGAAGCGCCAGCCCATGCGCTGGCCAAAGGCCTGGAACTGCTCGTAGGGCGCGGGGGACACCGCCACCAGCGCCACGTCATGGTGGGCCAGGTGCAGGTTGGCCCCATCGAAATGATCGGCCAGGAATGAGCAACCCTTGCAGCCTTCCTCCCAGCCGTCACCGAACATGAAGTGATAGACCACCAATTGGCTGCGACCGCCGAACAGCTCGGCCAGCTCCAGTACGCCTTGGGGGCCGTGGAAGCGGTAGGGCTTGTCGATCCGTACCCAGGGCAGGGCCCGGCGTTCGGCGCTGAGCCGGTCGCGTTGGCGGGTGAAGGCCTTTTCGTGGAGCAGATGTTGCTTGCGCGCTTGCAGCCATTGTTCCCGGCTGACCACGGGATGATCGTTGATATCCATGACGTCGTTCCTCAGGGCGGGGATGGGTTCTACACACGCTAGTCGTTTGGCGGCCAAGCCGATCGACAAGTTGCCAGGCGGTGCGAATTTCCTGAACGGCTGGCTTAGCCACCGGTCACAACTCAGGCAAGGCATTGCATTCTGGAGGTTGAATCGACATGGCGAATTACGACTGGGATTTGATCGAACGCTTGCTGCACGAAGTGCAGAACGGTGCTGGCCACAGCTTCACTCCAAGGCCCTATGCCGAGCAGCATGCGGCGGCAATGGCCGCCGAAGGCGCGCCCACGGGCAACCTGGATGAACTGAAAAGTACCGCCACCGAGTACGAAAAACTGCTGCTGGACCGGGAGTTCATCCAGAGCAGGCCGGAAGAAGAGGGCGGTAACGGCGAGAACTTCATCCTCACGCCCCGGGGCTCGAGCTTGTTGTGTTTGCTCGACAGCAGCATTCCGGGCAACGAGCACCCACGCCAGGTGCTGGACGAGCAGGCCGATGCCCTGGACCCCCTGACCTTCGACGAGCTGGCATCCAAGGCCCAGATCGCCTGAGTCAGGGACGGCGGGCGTCCTGCAAGCATTTGAGGTTGGTGAAGTCCTGGCGCACGCTGTCGATCTTCTTCAGCAGGCGCTGGCGTTGTTCGGGGCTGCTGCTGGCCATCAAGTCCACTACGAGGCTGCGCGCGGCCTGTTCGGTGTGCTCGTAGGCCTGGCGGTAGTCGGCGGTCCACAGGCTTTCGCGGTCCACCAGCAATTGCTCGATGCGCTGCGCAAAGTCGCTGGCCCGCCGCTGCTGTACTGCAGCGCTGAACAGTGCCTGCCAGTGGGCGCGGTTGGCAATCCACTGGCGGTTCTGTTCGCCCAGGGATACGGACCATTGCTCGACACGCAGGCGCTGTTGCGGGTTCAAGGGGCCGAGCCAGGCCCTGAGGCATTTTTCCATGCGCTGGCTGCGCTGTTCGATCTGCCGTGCCAGGGTCGGCTGGAGGTACTGCTCGCGGTGTTCCTGCAGGTCCTTGGCCAGGGAGCTGTTCATCTGCGCCACTTGCCGCTCATCCAGGCCTTGCAGCAACTCCACGGCCGATGGGGTGATCTGGCGGGCGATTGTGGCGATGGCTTGCTTGGCTTCCCGGGTGCGCGCCTGCAGCGCCGCATCATTGACCTGGTTGTCGCGGATCATCGATTGCAGGCGGTCGAGCCAGTCCAGGTAGCCTGGTAGCTGGGTGCTGCAATGCCAGCTCAGGTGCTGCTGCAGACGCTGGTCGAGCCAGCTCTTCTGCTCGCTGTTCATATCCAGGTAGTCGTCCAGGGTCCAGGGAATGATCACGTCCAGGTTGCGGTAGGCCAGGCCCACCCGGCTACAGGCGCCCAGCAGCAGGCTGGCGATCAGCAAGGCGATGAAGAGGTAGCACCGGCGCGACATATCCAGGTCCTTGGGTGTGCGGGTTGCTGCATCTGAATCCTGAAGGCTCCCGGCAGTTCAGCTCTTCTAGTAGAAGCTGCGCTCGGCCTTGAAGGTCAGCAGGCCGTCGCAGCGGCTGTTGTGTCCGGAATAGGCCGGGCAATCGCTGCCGTTGAGGCTGGAGTCGCTGTAGATCAGGTTGAGATCGATCCCCAACCAGGGGCGGGAGAACTTGATCGACCAGTCGTTGAAGCTGGAGATGTAGCCGCCCTTGGCCACCGACACGGCATTGTTCAGGCGGTAGGTGCTGTACTTGACGCTGACCCCGATCCCGAACGGTGGGTTGCCGCCCAAGTCGGCGAACAGGGTGCTGTTGCGTCGGTCCGGGTCGTTGCTGAAGGCCGCGCCGAAACGGCTGCCCAGCAGGCTCAGGCCGCCGTAGAGCTGCTGGCTGTCCTGGGTGCGCAATTGCGGATAGTTGTAGTGGATCACTCCCAGTTCATAACCCAGGTTCTGGTCGAGGGGCTGCTTGAAGCCCAGGTAGGAATCGACCTCCAGGCGGCTCGCGGGGCTCAGGCCCAGGCTTGGCGACCACTGGCCGAAGTACCAGCCGCTGTCGTGACCCAGGTCGAGGCCGCCATGGAAAGAGCCGCTGGAAGCTGGCTTGACCAGGCCCTGGGCCATGCTGCGGCTGGGGCTGGTGCCCAGCTTGAGGTCGAAGTCGCCCAGCTCGCGCTGGAAGATCTGCGCCTGGGCCAGTGGACACGCCAAGGCCAGGCAGATGGCCAGGAAAGTGGGTGTGCGCATGCAGCACTCCTTGGACTGCGGGGAGTGACAGCCTGGGATGGCTGAAACGATTTATCCAGAGGCTGCAAGCATACTGGTCATGGCCTGCCGGTTCGGGCCGTTCGTCGATTTTTGCTGGGGAGGGGAGAAGATGGCGCCAGTCCCGGCGCTTGGGGCAAGCGCCAGGGGACCAGGAAAAGCGGGAGGAGTATTACTTCTTGCCGAGGCTGATCTGCTTGGATGGGCTGAAGGTCTGGCCGCTGACGCCCTTGGCGATCTGCTGGATCTGGCCGCCGGATTTCAGGAAGGCGGCGACCTGTTCATTGATCGATTCGCTGGTTTCCACCACGGGGGCAGGTTTGACTTTGCTGTTGGAGTTTTTTACTCGCATGGTTGCCATTTAACCTTTGGGAAAATTAATTTGGCCAGCCATCCTAACAGAGTCGCCAGATAATTGTTTGTTTGTCTGGATATTAGTGCGGGTCGGGGTTTTTTCTTATTCCTGCAGTGTTATCTCGAATATGCCGCTAAGTCGCTGTTTTAAATAAGACCTGCCATGCCAATGGCCGTCATGGAGCGAGGGCGAATGGCCAAGACGGCGGTTCCTGGCCTGACGAATGGGCTGCAGCCTGTCGCCAAAGCCGGGAAAACCGCCACCTGGCGCGGATTTTCCGCAGCGGCGCCACAGCGGCACCAACCTGGCCATGGAAAACAGGTAGAATGCCGCCCACGCAATGAGGGTATTGGAAATGGCTTTAGTCGGGCGTTACAACAGTTTGCAAGTGGTTAAACACACCAACTTCGGTTTGTATCTGGATGGCGGTGCGGATGGCGAGATATTGCTGCCCAATCGTTATATTCCCAAGGATATTCCCAGTGAAGATGAAGATTGGCTGAACGTTTTTGTTTACCTGGATAGTGCAGACAAGTTGATTGCAACAACCGAGAAGCCGAAAGTCCAGGTCGGTGAGTTCGCCAGCCTCAAGGTCGTCGAAGTCAACAGTATCGGCGTCTTCCTGGACTGGGGACTGTCCAAGGACCTGCTGCTGCCGTATTCCGAGGAAAAGCGCCAGCTCAATGCCGGTGATTATTGCGTGGTGCATGTCTACCTGGACCGCCACACCCGCCGCATCACCGCCACCGCCCGCCTGGACCGTTACCTGGACAAGACCCCGGCCAACTACCAGGCCGGCCAGGAAGTCGACCTGCTGGTGGTGGAGTCCACCGACATGGGCTTCAAGGCGATCATCAACAACAAGCACTGGGGCCTGATCCACAAGAACGAGGTGTTCAAGTTCCTGCGTTCCGGCATGCAGGAAAAGGGTTTCATCAAGGAACTGCGTGCCGATGGCAAGATCAGCCTGAGCCTGCAACCTGTGGGTGCCCAGGCCGCCAGCAGCCTGAATGCCAAGATCCTGGCCAAGCTGCGGGAAAACAATGGCACCCTGGAGGTCAGCGACAAGAGCGACCCGGCCCTGATCAGCCGCCTGTTCGGGGTCAGCAAGGGCAACTTCAAGAAGGCCATCGGCGCCCTCTACAAGCAGGGCCAGATCGTCATCCACGCCGATCGTATCGAGCTCAGTTAAGGCTCGTTCCCCTCCACTGCGGGGGCTTTGCGTCCCCGGGCCGGCTCCCAGGCCACTTCGGCGGACGCCGGCGGCGCAAAATCCAGCAAGTCGATGAAGTTCTCCAGCAGTGGCGAGGCGTTGAGCCGGTTGTGGCTCATGTACAGGCCGATGCCGGGATTCGGCTTGCGCCCCAGCGCTGTTATCGGGCGGAACACCACCTTGCCCCGCAGGGTGGTATCGGCCACTGACTCCGGTACCAGCGCCACCCCGAAACCACAGGCTACCCAGCCGATCTGGGTATGGACCCGCGCCGCTTCCTGGACCACCCGGGGCTGGAAACCGGCGGCTGCACACAGGCCCATCAACTGGCTGTGGTATCCGCTTCCCAGGGGCTGGGAGGTGAACACGAAAGGCTCGTCGGCAAACTCCTGCAAGCGCACCTCCTGGCTGTTGGCCAGTGGATGCCCGGCAGGCAGGGCCATGAGGATCCGCTCGTCGAGGATCAAGCGTGATTCGATGGAGTCGGCAGGCAAGGGCAACAGGCGCATGAAGGCGATATCCGCCTCGCCCGCCAACAGGGCCTTGGCCTGGCTGGCGGAGGGCATCTCGCGGATGACCAGCCGGACCTTGGGATAGCTTTCGCGAAAACGCCGCAGGCCATGGAGCAGGCCATCGTAGTAGGTCAGGGACAGGGTGCAGATGGTGAGCTGCCCGGCGATACCTGCACCGACCTGGCGCGCTTGCTCGATACCCTGCTCCAGGTCCTTCAGGGTGCGGTAGGCGACATCGAGGAATGTCGAGCCGGCCGGGGTCAGCCTGACCTCGCGCCGGTTGCGGATGAAGAGGCCGAAGCCGAGCTTCTGCTCGAGGCGATGGATAGCCTGGCTCAGGGCCGGTTGCGCCATGAACAGGCGGTTGGCGGCCTTGTGGAAGTTCAGTTCCTCGGCGACCGCGATGAACTGCCTGAGCAGGCGGGTCTCGACCATTTCTCGCATTCCCTCGTTGGCATTGAGCGACACGCCGCCATCATAGAGGCGCCGCCGGTAGGCTCCAACCGGGCCCGGGCTGATAGCTGCGGGGTATCAGTGGCGCATCGATAAAGTATCAAGTCCTTCCGTTGTTTGTTGTTAAGGTGCGGGCGACACAACAGGAGAGGCCAGCATGGATTTCAAGGGTAGGACTGCCATCGTCACCGGGGGCGGGCGCGGCCTGGGCCTGGACTATGCCCGCGCGTTGGCCGGGCTGGGTGCCCGGGTGGTGATCAGCGACCTGGGCACCGATCGTCTGGGCGCGGGCGCTGATGAGCAGGTGGCCGTCACCGCGGCGCGCATGCTGCAGGCCGAAGGCGGGCAGGTGGTCGCCCATGCCGGCGACCTGGCCGATGAAGCCACGGCCCGGCAGTTGGTGGCCTTGGCCGTCGATACTTTCGCCGGGGTGGACATCATCATCCATAACGCCGGCTGGGTCGGTTACCAGGGCATCGAGGACACCGACCGCGAGTTTCTTTCGCGGGCGCTGGACGTCAACGTGCAGGCGCCGACCTGGTTGTGCAAGCACGCCTGGCCCTATCTCAAGCGTTCTGACGCGGCGCGGGTGGTCCTGACCACCTCGGACCGGGCCATGTACCAGCAGTATGCCCAGCCCGGGCTGTTGGCCTATGCGGCCGGCAAGATGGCCCAGTTGGGCATCATGAATGCCCTGGGCATGGAGGGGCGGGAGCACGGGATCCTGGTGAACGCCGTCTCGCCGGTGGCCAAGACCCGGATGTGGGGCGTGACCGAGGCCCCGGTCGAGCTCAAGCCGGAATGGGTGACCCCGGGAGTGCTCTACCTGGCCAGCGCTGCTTGCCGTGATAGCGGCTACGTACTGCGGGCCAGCAATGGCCAGTTCACCGCGACCCGCTTCAGTGAGAACCCCGGGGTCGACTATCCCCGGAGCCTGGCCCGGGTCGCGGCGAGCAGTGTCGAGGATGTCGCCCGCCTGTGGGAGCCAATCAAGGAAGGCTGAGCAGTCTCAGGACAGCGCCGCGCACGAGGGCTGCAGCCGTTGTCGGCCCAGCAGCAGGCCCCCGCCAAGCAGCAGGCCGCCACCTGCAACCAGCAGGGCCGGTTGCAGGCTGCCACTGAAGTGGCTGCTCAGCGCCGCCAGGAGTGGGCCGCTCAACTGGCCCACGGCGAAACAGGCGGTGAGCAGGCCGGTGTTGCGCTGGACGGCGTGGGGCGCCAGCTCCCGGGAGCGTTGCATCACCAGTTGCATGCAGGCCAGGAACGGCGCGCCGCACAGCAGCACCCCCAGCAACAGCCCCCAGCCGCTGTCCAGCAGGCAGGCGAAGACGCCGATGGCCTGTAGCCACAAAGTCGCGACCAGCCAGTGGCGGGTGCTGTCCGGAGAGTGCCGGCGCAGGCTGACCAGCAATACCCCCAGGGCGGCGGCCATGCCGAACCCGGGCCAGAACAGGTCGGCCTGCCACTGGCCATGGAATCGGGTGCTGGCCATTTGCGCGAGAAAGGTCGCGGGGATGATGTAGCCCACGCCGTACAAACCGTAGACCAGCCCCAGGCGGCCCACGCCTGGCTCGCTCACCGGGTTGGCCTGGACGGCACCCTGCGGATCGGTGTCGGCCTGGGGCAGGATCGGCAGGATGACCAGCAGCATCAACAAGGCCATTGCGGCGTACAGCAGCCACAGGTCGGCCGAGTCGTGCCCCAGCAGATTGCAGCCCAGGGCCAGCAGGCCGGTGAGCATGATACCCAGCCCGGGGCCGGCGAACACCAGGGCTCCCAGCCGCGGGCGCCCGGCAGCCTGGGCCAGGGGCTGGCTCAGGGCGGTGATCATCACCAGAGCCCAGGCGCTGGCCACCCCGGTGCCGAAACGCAGCAGCCAATGCGGCCAGAAGCCCCGGGCCCAGAACGACGCCAGGGTCAGCAGCACGCACAGCCACAGCCCTCCCAGCAAGCGTCCACGCACCTGGGACGGGCGTCGGGCCAGCATCGCGTCCAGGGCACCGATGAGATAACCCAGGTAGTTGGCGGCGGCAATCAGTCCGCCGTCAGTCAGGTCGACCTGGCCTTCGCTGATCAGGTGCGGCAATTGCGGGGTCAGGGCGAAGCGGCCAATGCCCATGGCCAGCATCAGGGCAATGAAACTGGCGAGCAGACGGATCAGGGGAGACATGGTCGTTGTTCCAGTGACAGGAAGGATGACCGTCAGGCTAGAGTCGATTGACTTTCGTTAAAAATGAATAATATTGAGTAACTTGTTCAGTTTTAGAGAAAGTCATGGAGTTCAGCCAACTGCGTATCTTCCAGGCCGTAGCCGAGGAAGGCTCCATCACCCGGGCCGCCGAGCGCCTGCACCGGGTGCCGTCGAACCTGTCGACCCGGCTCAAGCAGTTGGAGGATCAACTGGGTGTCGAGTTGTTCGTGCGCCAGCGCCAGCGCCTGCAACTGTCGCCGGCGGGCAAGGTACTGCTGGACTATGCCGTGCGCCTGTTCGCCCTGCACGACGAAGCCCAGGCGGCAGTGCTGGGGGGCCAGCCGGCCGGCGATTTTGTCCTGGGTACCATGTACAGCACGGCGGCCATTCACCTGCCCGGGCTCCTGGCGCGTTACCACCGTACCTATCCGGCGGTGAACCTGCATGTGCAATCCGGCCCCACGGGTGAGCTGCTCGAAGGGCTGCTCGCCGGACGGCTGGACGCCGCGCTGGTGGACGGGCCGAAGGAGCTGGCGGGGTTGGACGGCGTGCCCTTGTGCAGGGAGAGCCTGGTATTGATCAGCGAGATCGATCATCCGCCGGTGCACACGGCCCTGGATGTCGAGGGGCGGGCGGTATTCACCTTTCGCCAGGGCTGTTCCTATCGCATGCGCCTGGAATCCTGGTTCGCCCACTACCATGCGGCAATGGGCCGGGCCATGGAGATCGAGTCCTACCAGGGCATGCTGGCCTGCGTGATCGCCGGTTCCGGGATTGCCCTGATGACTCGTTCGATGCTCGACAGCTTGCCCGGGCGCGAAAGCGTGGCGGTGCATCCCCTGGCCGAACCGTTCGCCTACTCCACCACCTGGCTGATGTGGCGCAAGGGCATGGTGGGGGCCAACCTCAATGCCTGGATCGAACTGCAGCAAGGCTCCGCTGGTCCGATAGAGCAGTCGGTGCGTGCCTCGGCATGAGCGGTCCTGGGCGATTGGCCATAATCCAGTAACAGTTCATTGCCATCACAGGGCAGCGCACGGGAAAACTTAGGACTATTATCTGCTTGAGGCGGCGTATGACAGCCGCTTGGCATGACCCTTGAGGGGGCACTATGAAAGATAAACTGCAAAGCTGGCTGCACGACCTTGGCGTCGCACTGGGCCTGATCGAGCCACCGCTGCAACCGGTGCCGATTCCTACCGAGGAAGAACTGCGGCGCCGTCGGCAACGCCGTCGCTGAGTTCGCTGCGAGAGCGGTACAGGCCCCGGCTCTCGCCTGTTGCTCCCTGACGCCGGGCCGCAAGCCGGCCCTGCGAATCAATCCTCTTGTCGCCGTGACATCTCCAGCAACCATTCGATCAGTTCATGAACGCAACGCAGTTCCCGGAGCGCGCGCTGTTCCTCGCCGGTGGGAACGCATAGGCCAAAGCGGTCTTCCAGGCGCCACAGCAATTCTTCCAGGTCATCCCGTTCCAGCCCCAGGGCCCTCAGCTCGCTGCTATCGTCCAGGCAGGTGCGTTCGCCCAACCAGCAGCGAATGAGCGCATGCACGGCCCGACGGGCTTCGCTGCGGTTCATCGAACTGTCTTGCGCGATGATCGCGGGTCACGGATGCATGGGGCGAAGGTCCCGGCGCCGGGTCTTTTCCAGGATGAACAGGCTCAGCTCGCTGATGGAATGGATCCAGTACAGATCGTGCTCGGCGTCGAGCCGGATGTCGAACTCGCTCTCCAGGCTGTGCAATAGGGCCTTGAGGTCCAGGGAGTAGGTGTCGCTGGTGTGCGCCAGGCTGGGAGGGGTCCGCCATTTCTGGGCCATTTGGGCTTCGATGGCCTGGCGGATGCTTTGCTGGATGTCGAAACGGTCCATAAACACCTCGGGGCAGGGGGAGAGGTTTTTATTGTTATGACCCCGTCCAAGGGTGATGCGATAGCGCGCACAGTTGCTGCCAGCGATCCTTGTACCGTTCTCCTGCGGGAACGATCGTCGCTGAGTCAGAGTACAGCACAGGATTTTTGCCACAGGGGTGACCATTCGTCCCCTGGGAAATGCCGCAAGCCTCGTGCTGTGTTGCCTGGGCGAAAAAAAACGGGTGCGGCCACCGACGCCGCACCCGTCGAAGAAAAACTTCAGCTCAGATCGCACTCGCCAGCGGGGCCGTGCGCCGCGAAGCCAGGCTGACCGCCACGAAGCTCACCAGGCCCGCCATCAGGCTGTAGTAGATCGGAGTGTTGGCATCCAGGCCGTCCTTGAACATGAACACCAGGGCGGTGATGAACCCCAGGCTCATGCTGGCGATGGCTCCGGCGGTGGTGGCGCGCTTCCAGAAGATCGCCCCGATCAGCGGGATCAGCATGCCGCCTACCAGCAGGTTGTAGGCCAGGGTCAGGGCGCTGATTACGTCGTTGACCACCAGCGCGATACCCAGCACCACGATACCGGTGAGCAGGGTGAACAGACGGTTGATCCCCAGGCTCGATTGCTTGCCGCCACGCAGCCGTGGCAGCAGGTCCTCGGTCAGGGTGGTGGACGCGGCCAGCAGTCCGGCGCTGGCGGTGGACATCATGGCGGCCAGGGCGGCAGCGATCACCAGGCCACGGATGCCGTCCGGCAACGAGGCCTTGACGATGGCGGCGAAGGCGTTGTTCGCGTTGTCCAGGTCCGGCAGCAGCACATGGGCGGCCATGCCGATCAGGGCGCAGGCCAGGCCGTAGAGCACGCAGTAGAAACCCGCCAGGGTGCCGGCGTACTGGGCGACCTTCTCGGTCTTGGCGGTGAACACCCGCTGCCAGATGTCCTGGCCGATCAGGATGCCGAAGAAGTAGATCATGAAGTAGGTGATGATGGTGTCCCAGCCGATGGTGGTGAAGCTGAAACTCGCGGCCGGCAGCTTGGCCACCAGTTCATCCCAGCCGCCGACGCGGTACAGGCAGATCGGCAGCAGCAGGAACATCAGGCCGACGGTCTTGATCACGAACTGGACGATATCGGTCAGGGTCAGCGACCACATGCCGCCGATCGCCGAGTAGATCACCACTACGCCGCCGCCCAGCAGTACCGAGAGCCAGAACGGCAGGTTGAACAGCACTTGCAGCACGGTGCCGATGGCAAGGATCGAGGTCACGCCGATCATCAGCGCATAGGCCAGCATGATCACGGCGCTGGCCTGGCGGGCCATGGGGTTGTAGCGCTTTTCCAGGACCTGGGTCACGGTGAAGATCCGCAACTTGAGCAGCGGCTTGGCCAGCAGCAGGTTCAGGGCGATGATCCCGGCACCGAGGGCGGCGCACAGCCAGAAGCCGGAGATGCCATGGACGTAGCCCAGGCGCACGGTGCCGACGGTGGACGCACCACCCAGCACGGTGGCGGCCATGGTGCCCATGTACAGGCTCGGTCCCAGGTTGCGTCCGGCCACCAGGTAGTCCTCGTGGGTCTTGGCCTTGCGCATGCCGTAGTAGCCGAGCACCAGCATGCCGGCGGCGTAGATGAGTACGACGAATAGATCTAGAGCCATGATGGCGTGTCTCCGATTATCTTTTTTATGTGAAACAAACAGGTCATGTGCCGCGGTGGCTGGCCCGCCACCGCGCGCAGGTCAGGCGACTTGGCGCAGGGGGCTACGCCGGGCACACCGGGCATGCTCGCGCGGATCCTCGGGGGCGTTAGGTCTCTGCAGGTTTCGGGCCGGGGCCCGACAGAACGTTGCCGCAGCTACCGAGTGAAGAGCGGGCGAGGAGGGGCGACAGGCCGCGCAATGAGCCACTGGTGCGCTCGGGCACGTCAGGCCGGATGTCGTCGGAAATGGGGCGCAGGCGCTCGCGAGCTCCCGCGTTGCGTGTGCGTGGCTGGGGATCTGTTCGACCCTGTTGATTTCAATGCTGCTAAGGCGTGTTTCTTTGTTGTTGTTATTCATGATCTGCTCCGATCACATTGGCTAAGGGGGTGGCAGCCCTTCCGGCATCGCGGACAAAAAATCGTGGCAGGCCAGCCATAGGCCTTCTTGTTGTTGGCGCAACCCGAGGGTGGCGCGCTCCTGGCTAAAGTGTTGCTCCCCTTGCATGCGCGGCATCGTGGCCACGTCATGGACAAACACGACGGCATCGGCTTGCAGGCCGGCGACGACGTTGTTCGCGCTACGTGTCCGTACCGCGAAACCATCCCTGGTCCGCCGCCTACCCGGCGATGCCGACTCGGCATCACGGGACAGCGACGATTGGGGACGGCGGTGGCGCCAGCCGGCATCGACCGTCGGCGCCGCGAGCCATCCCGCTGCGGCGTCGAGGAGGCAGTGCCACTGGCTCATGCCCTGGTTCTCAGCGATGGGTTACGCCGGGCAGTACGCAGAGCATTTCATAGAGCAGGTTGGCACCCAGCAGCGAAGTGTTGCCGGTGGTGTCGTAGGGTGGCGATACCTCCACCAGGTCGCAACCCACCAGGTCCAGGCCCTGGCAGCCACGTACGATCTCCATGGCCTGGATGGTGGTCAGGCCGCCGATTTCCGGGGTGCCGGTGCCTGGCGCCCAGGCCGGGTCGATGCCGTCGATGTCGAAGCTCAGGTACACCGGGCCGTCACCGACCTTCTCGCGGACTTCGGCCATCAGCGGGGCCAGGGACTTGTGCCAGCACTCTTCGGCCTGCACCACACGGAAGCCCTGCTTGCGGCTCCAGTTGAAGTCCTCGGCGGTGTAGCCCTGGGCCCGCAGGCCGATCTGCACCACGCGGTCGCAATCCAGCAGGCCTTCTTCCACGGCGCGGCGGAAGGTGGTGCCATGGGCGATCTTCTCGCCGAACATGTGGTCGTTGACGTCCGCGTGGGCGTCGATGTGCACCAGGCCGACCTTGCCGTGTTTCTTGTGGATGGCCCGCAGGATCGGCAGGGTGATGGTGTGGTCGCCGCCCAGGGTCAGGGGAATGACGTTGTGCTCGAGGATGGCGTCGTAGGCCTCCTCGATGATGCGCACGGCATCCAGCAGGTTGAAGGTGTTGATCGCCACGTCGCCGATATCGGCCACGTTCAGCGAGTCGAACGGCGCGGCGCCGGTGGCCATGTTGTAGGGACGGATCATCACCGATTCGGCGCGGATCTCCCGCGGGCCGAAGCGAGTGCCGGAGCGCAGCGAAGTGCCGATGTCCAGGGGAACGCCGACGAATGCGGCATCCAGGCCGGCAGGGCTGGGGACATGGGGAAGACGCATCATGGTGGCGATGCCGCCAAAGCGCGGCATTTCATTACCGCCCAGCGGTTGGTGGAGAGTCTTGTCCACGGGATAGGCCTCATCGTTGTTCTATTTATGGGGTCGAAGGCGCGGCAGGTCCTGCCCGTTCGACCGAGTGGGGCCGATTCTGCGAAATGTAGTGCGGAGAAAGAATCGCTACGAACAAATACTTAGTTCAGATTTTTCTAAACTAATTGCAGCGGGCAGGCTAGACTCTGGCGCGCTTTCCGAGGCCCTGCATGGCACAGGCGTTCGGCCCCGGCTGGTGGCGCAGCCGCCGTTAGCCGGGTTGCCGGGGCCAATTGGAAGTGCACATGGACGTCATCGCAGCTGCTTGCCCGCCCAGCGACGCGAGCTTGCTCGCCACAGGGAAGGTGTGTTTATCACCTGCTAGCGGAGCCTGTCATGGCCAACGCTTTACCTGATCTGAAACTATTGCGCATCTTCGTCAGCGTGGTGCGGCATCAGGGATTCGCCAATGCCCAGCATGAGCTCAATCTGTCGACGTCGGCCATCAGCACCTACATGAGCCAGCTGGAAGCGTCCTTGGGGTTGGTGTTGTGCCACCGGGGGCGGGGCGGGTTCAGCCTGACCAGCAAGGGCGAGTTGTTCCACCAGGAAACCCTGCGCCTGCTGGGTGAGCTGGAGGGCTTCGAGCAGTATGCCGCCGCCCTCAAGGGCGAGTTGCGCGGCACCCTGAACCTGGGGGTGATCGACTCCACCGTGAGCGACAAGGCCCTGCCGTTCGCCGAGGCGATTGGCGCCTATAGCCAGGAACACCCGGCGGTACACCTGCACTTGTCGGTGATGAGCCCCCACGAGCTGCAATTGGGGGTGCAGGACAATCGCCTGGACCTGGCCATCGGGGCTTTTTCCACGCGCATGAGCGGCCTGGTGTACATGCCGCTGTACCGCGAGCAGCACTGGTTGTATTGCAGCAATCGCCATCCGCTGTACAGCGAGCGGCGGATCCCCGAGCAGGTGATCACCCAGCAGCGCATGGTGGGGCGTGGTTATTGGAGCCAGGCCGAATTGGCCCGGCATGGCTTCAAGCACAGCGCGGCGACGGTGGAGAGCATGGAGGCGCAGTTGATCCTGGTGCTCTCCGGGGCCTATATCGGCTACCTGCCGGAGCACTATGCCCAGGCCTGGGCCGACAGGGGCGATTTGCGGGTGCTGCTGCCGGCGACTTTCGGTTACCAGGCGCCGTTTTCCATGATCATGCGCCGTGGCCGTGGCCGGGAGCCGCTGATCCAGACTTTCCGGGACCTGCTCAAGGCCCAGCTGAACCAGGTGTAGCAAGGAGTTTTCATGTCTCGAGCACGTTGCGAGCGATGCCTGCGTCCAGCAGGCCATTGCCTGTGTCCACTGATTCCACGGTTGTCCAGTCGCACCCGGGTATTGGTGTTGCAGCACCCGAGCGAGGTCAATCACGCCCTGAATACCGCGCGACTGGCGGCACTGGGGCTGAGCAACGCCGAGCTGAGGGTCGGGGAAGTGTTCGAGGACCTGCCGGAGCTGCTCGGGCGTCCCGGTTACCGGCCGCACCTGCTGTTCCCGGCGGACGCTGCCCAACCGCTGCGGGCCTACTCGCCAAGCCAGGAGCCGATGTTGCTGGTGGTCCCCGATGGCACCTGGCGCAAGGCGCGCAAGCTGCTGCACCTCAACCCGCTGTTGGCGCAATTGCCCAGGGTCACCCTGGAGGCTACGCCGACCTCGCGCTATTGCCTGCGCAAGGCACCCGGTCCCGGCGCCTTGTCGACCCTGGAGGCCATAGTCGAGGCGTTGCAGGCCCTAGAGGCACCGGCTTCGTTCGAGCCGCTGCTGCGTCCCTTCGACGCCTTGATCGAAGGCCAGATCGCCGCCATGGGCGCCGAAACCTACCAGCGCAACCACGCCAAGCCCTGATCCCGTTCGGGTTTTTCAGGGCCGGCGCAGGGTCTTCTGGCGCAGGATGTAGATGCTGACCAGCACTGCGCTGGTGAGCATGAAGCCGCGGGCCCAGGGCAATGGCACCAGGTAGCAGGACAAGCCGATGCTCAGCCACATCAGGCCGATCGCGTAGACCTTGCCCTTGAGCGGAATGCCGTTGCCTTCCAGGTAATCGCGGATCCATGGCCCCAGGCGCGGGTGGTCTACCAGCCATCGGTAGAAGCGCGGAGAACTGCGAGCGAAGCAGGCGGCCGCCAGCAGCAGGAAAGGAGTGGTGGGCAGTACCGGGAGGAAGATGCCGAGTACCCCTAGCGCTACGCTCGACCAACCGATGGCCAGTAGAACGTAACGCAACAGCAGGGGACGCTGGCCTATGGGCTTGGCCATAGGCTCAGGCTCAGTGGTGGCGAGGCTTGAGCAGTGCCGGTTTTTCGTCGGGGGCGTTGCACAGCAGGTACAACGCGGTCAGTGCTTCAGGAATCTGCACGATCATGTCGTCCATCAGGTTGGCATCGCTGGCGATATCGGAGAACTCGGGCTGTTCGTCGAACAGGCCGGAACCCACCATGATCGGCAGGAGCATCTCGCTGACTTCTTCCTCGGCGGTTTCGAACCAGGCCGCTTCACGCAGGAATACGCCTTCCATGAAGCCGATGCACCAGCCGCGCAGGTCGGAGTCGTCCGGGTCGTCGCCCAGGTCGAGATCGCATGGCAGTTCGAACTCTTCATCCGAGGCCAGTTGGCGCGCGATGTGCGCCTTCAGGGCCAACAGGGTCGATTCGATGGCTTCGCGCTCGGCGTCGTCGCGATAGTGCGGCTCCTCGGCGAAGAGGGTGTCGATCCATTCACGCTCCGGGACGTTTTCCGAGCAGATCGACAGCGCGGTCAGGTAGCCGTGAGCGGCCACGTAGTCCAGCGCCTCGTCGTGCAGATCATCTGCATCGAGGAAGACTTGCAGGCGGGTTAGTTGCTCAGCGAAGGACATTGACGGCTACCTTGGGGAATAAACGATGCTGAATTCTAGGCTTTCTTGAGCGCCCAGGCCAGCCACGATGCAGCTGCGAGCGGTTCCAAAGGTTACCAGCGGTCCATTGTCGGCGCCCTTTGCGGGGGAGGGCTCGGGTATACTCGCGCGTTTCGTGTGACCCGCCAGGCCGATGGCCAGGCCGGGGCCGCCCGCCCAGGCAGCTGCCGAGGTTCCCGGCACCGGTGCAGGTGGGCGTTGCAACCTGGCGGCGACGCCATGCCATGACCCATCGCACAGGCGGCCGGGTAGCGGCGTTCCCCTGGCGATTTCCGTATTTTTTGGAGTTTTTCATGCTCGAACAGGCTCAGCGCGTCCTCAAGGACATCTTTGGCTACGACAGTTTCCGTGGTCGCCAGGGGGCGATCATCGAGCGCGTGGCCAGCGGTGGTGATGCGCTGGTGCTGATGCCCACCGGTGGCGGCAAGTCCCTGTGCTTCCAGGTCCCGGCATTGTTGCGTCCCGGCCTGGCGGTGGTGGTGTCGCCATTGATCGCGCTGATGGAGGACCAGGTCGCTACCCTGGAGGAACTGGGGGTCGCAGCCGCGGCGCTGAACTCCACCCTGAGCCCCGAGCAGCAGCGTGACCTGGCGGTGCGTATCCGGCGTGGCGAAGTGAAGATGCTCTATCTCGCTCCCGAGCGGTTGGTCCAGCCGCGGATGCTGGCGTTCTTGCAGAGCCTGGATATTGCCCTGTTCGCCATCGACGAAGCCCACTGCGTATCCCAATGGGGGCATGACTTCCGTCCCGAGTACCTGCAATTGGGGCAACTGGCGGAGATGTTCCCCGAAGTGCCGCGAATCGCCCTGACGGCCACCGCCGACAAGCGAACCCGCGAAGAGATCGTCAATCGCCTGCACCTGGAGAACGCCGAGCGCTTCCTGTCCAGTTTCGATCGACCGAACATCTTCTATCGGATCGTGCCCAAGGAGCAGCCGCGCAAGCAGTTGCAGGCGTTTCTCAACGAGCGGCGCAGCGATGCCGGGATCGTCTACTGCCTGTCGCGCAAGAAAGTCGACGAGGTGGCGGCATTCCTCTGCGAGCAGGGCTTCACCGCCTTGCCCTACCACGCGGGGCTGCCGGCCGAGTTGCGCGCCTATCACCAGAAACGCTTCCTCAACGAGGAGGGGCTGATCATGGTGGCGACCATCGCCTTCGGTATGGGCATCGACAAGCCCAACGTGCGTTTCGTCGCCCACCTGGACCTGCCCAAATCCCTGGAGGCCTACTACCAGGAAACCGGGCGTGCCGGTCGTGACGGCCTGCCGGCCGATGCCTGGATGGCCTATGGGCTGCAGGACGTGCTGATGCTCAAGCAGATGCTGCAGAACTCCGAGGGTGACGAGCGCCACAAGCGCCTCGAGCAGCACAAGCTCGACGCAATGCTGGCGCTGTGCGAGGAAACCCGTTGCCGGCGCCAGGCGCTGCTGGCCTATTTCGATGAAGACATGCCGCAGCCCTGCGGTCATTGCGACAACTGCGTCGATGGAGTGCAGACCTGGGATGCCACCGAGCCGGCGCGCCAGGCGCTGTCGGCGATCTACCGCACCGGCCAGCGCTATGGCGTCGGGCACCTGGTGGACGTGCTGTTGGGCAAGGACACGGAAAAGGTCCGCAGCTTCGGTCACCAGCACTTGTCGGTGTTCGGTGTCGGCAAGGCCCGTAGCGAAGGCGAATGGCGCTCGCTGTTCCGCCAGCTGGTGGCTCGCGGGTTGGCCGACATCGACCTGGAAGGCTACGGCGGCCTGCGCTTGAGTGACAGTTGCCGGCCGTTGCTCAAGGGCGAAGTCTCCCTGGAACTGCGCCGCGATCTCAAGCCGCAAACCGCGGCCAAGAGCACCAGCCAGGCCAGCCAGTTGGTCCGGGGCGAAGAGCGCGAGCAGTGGGAAGCGCTGCGGGCGTTGCGCCGCAAGCTGGCGGAAGAGCACGGCGTGCCGCCCTATGTCATCTTCCCCGACTCGACCTTGCTGGAAATGCTCCGCAGCCAGCCTGGTTCCATGGCCGAGATGGCTCGGGTCAGCGGCGTCGGTGCCCGCAAGCTGGAGCGCTATGGCGCGGCGTTCCTCGAGGTGCTGGGCGGAACTGCCGAGGCGCCGAAGGTGGTTGCCGATATTCGTCACGAACTGATCACCCTGGCCCGTGCCGGCATGACTCCAGCGCAGATCGCCGGTCAGTTGCAATGCACCGAAAAGAACGTCTACACCCTGCTGGCCGAAGCGATCGGCAAGCAGCAGTTGTCCCTGGAGCAGGCGCTGGATTTGCCCGAGGACTTGCTGGGGGAAATCCAGGACGCGTTCCTCGATGGCGAGGGCGAGCTGCCGCCGGTGGCCGAGGTGATCGAGTTGTTCGCCGGCCGGGTGCCCGAGGGCGTGTTGTATTGCGTGCGCGCGGCGTTGCAGTCGGAGTTCGAGATTTAACTTGGGTGCGTCAATGTTGTAACGATTCAGTGCCTTACAGAACTTGCCTACTGGCAAGGGGCATGCTTAGCTGACTAATAATTAGTTTTTCTTTATTTTCAGCCTGATCATGAGTGTTTTATGCCGTTGACCGATGAACACCGTTTTGGCATGCAGCTGGCGCATATGTCCCGCGGCTGGCGTGCTGAACTGGACCGCCGCCTGGCTGGCCTGGGCCTGTCGCAAGCCCGCTGGCTGGTGCTGCTGCACCTGGCCCGTTTCGAAGAGGCACCGACCCAGCGCGAGTTGGCGCAAAGCGTCGGCGTGGAAGGGCCGACCCTGGCCCGTTTGCTCGATAGCCTGGAAACCCAGGGCCTGGTCCAGCGGCAATCGGTGATGGAAGACCGCCGGGCGAAGAAAATCGTCCTCTGCCCTTCGGCGCGCCCCCTGATCGACCAGATCGAGACCATCGCCACCGCCTTGCGCCATGAATTGTTCATCGGCGTCGATGAAGAAGACATGCGGGTTTGCATGCGTGTCCACGGACGTATCCTGGCCAACCTGGAAAAGTCCTGAAGTCTTCGACCGGAGCCGCCTGGCTCCGGTCTCCATCATCTCCCTTCACTGCTGGTCCTGCTGGTCGCCGCTGCGCCAGCGGGCCGCTGGCGCACGCTTGTCAGAAGGTCTGGCCCAGGTTCAGCGACAGGGCCTTCTGGTTTTCGTCGTTGAAGCCATAGCTGAAATTCAGCGGCCCCAGTGGCGTATCGAAGCCCAGGAAGATACTGGCCGCGTTGATGTAGCCGCTGTCGAAGGCGTTGTCGTTGTTCCAGGCCCGGCCCCGTTCCAGGGAGCCGCCCAGGTACAGCGGGAAGTCCAGGGGCAGGTAGGAGCGTGGCGTGAGGCGGCGGAAATACACCGCGCGGGCCAGGCTGATGTTCTGTCCCGACAGGGCGTCTTGGCGAAACCCTGACAACTGTCGTGCGCCGCCCAGCAGGAAGCTGGACGTCACCACGTCGGCGGCGTCCAGGGTCCGCCCATAGCGCCCGCCGAGGATGAAGGTGTTGGGGCCGCTGCTCAGGGCCTTGTCCAGCTTGAACTCCCATTGCCGGTAGTGCTTGTCCGAGCCCAGGCCCGGTTCGAACTGGCGCAGGGTCAGGTGGACGTCTTCGCCCGAGTGGGGGAAATAGACGTTGTCCAGGGAGTCGAAGGAGTACTGCAGCTGATAGTAGCCTTCGTTGAAGTGCAGCTTCGGCAGGTCCTGGTCACCGATGCGCACATCGGCGTTGCCCCAGGCTTCGCCCACACCGAAGCGCACCTCGCCGCTGTTGCCGATCTGCCGGCCCAGGTTGAGGCCGAAGCCGTAGCGCTCGATGCGGTATTCGGCGATGGGGTCGTTGTCCAGCGTGGCCTCGACGTTTTGCGACTGCGCGCTGATGAATGGGGCGACGAAGTAGCGCGAGCCGGCATCCAGTGGTTGGTAGAACTCGCTGTACAGTTCCTGGCGGTCGCCGATCTGCAGTCGCGTCAGCCATTCCGCGCCGAGGCTGTTGATGCCGTTCATGCGGTAGCTGGCGCCGATGTTGAAGGCGCTGTCGCCGCGCAAGTCATCGGACAGGCTCAGGCCCAGGCGCAGGTAGTCGGTGCCGCTGCGCTTGCCCCGGGCGCTGATCACCAGGGTATTGTCCTGGCCCTTGTGGATCACCCGGTACTGCACCTGCTCGAAGAAGTCCAGGCCGTAGAGGGTGCCCATGTCGGTTTCCAGGCGGCCCAGGTCCAGGGGCTCGCCGATGCGCTGGCGAATGTAGTAGCGGATGACGTCGTCACTGACCTTGGAATCGTTTTCCACCTTGATCTGGCTGATGATCGGCGTGCGCTGGCTGGGCTGGCGGGCGGCGGTGAGCTGTGCGGGCTGCGGATTTTCCCGGCGCAGGTGGGCCAGTCGGGTGTCGAGGATGCGGGTGGCGCGGTAGCCAGCGTCGATGATCTCCTGGGCACGGCCGAAATCGGTGACGCCGAATGCCGAGAGCGCCGGCTGGACCAGCACGTCGTCCTTGTGCAGCGCGGCCAGCTGTTCCTCGGAGTTGCGCCGGGTCATCAGGGTGATGGACTGGGTCAGCACGTCGACCACGGTATTGAGTTGCTTGCGCGAGCGCAGCGGCGTGCCGATATCCACCACGATGGCGATATCCACGCCCATTTCCCGGGCCACGTCCAGCGGGATGTTGTCGGTCATGCCGCCGTCCACCAGCAGCCGGCCGTCGAGTTCTACCGGGGCGAATACCGCCGGGATCGACATGCTGGCGCGAATCACCTGGGGCAGGTGGCCCTTGCGGAACACCACTTTTTCACCGCTGGCGATATCGGTGGCTACCGCCCGGAACGGGATCGGCAGCTTGTCGAAATCGCGGGTGTCGCTGGCGTGGGCCAGCTTGCTTTCCAGCAACAGGGCGAGGTTCTGGCCCTGGATCACGCCCAGCGGCAGGCCCAGGCTGCCGTCGTCGCGGAAACTGAGCTTCTGCTTGACCAGGAAATCGCGGTCATCCTGCTTGCGCCGAAAGGGCACGTCTTCCCGGGGCGGCGCATCGGACAGGGCCTGCTTCCAGTCGATCTCCAGGGCCAGCTTCTCCAGCTCGTCGATCGGGTAGCCCGAGGCGTAGAGCCCGCCGATCACCGCCCCCATGCTGGTGCCGGCGATGGCGTCGATGCGGATGCCTTGTTCTTCCAGGGCCTTGAGCACCCCGACATGGGCCAGGCCGCGGGCGGCGCCACCGGACAGCACCAGGCCGATTTTCGGAGGCGCAGGCTCGGCGCAAGGGGCGATCACGGGGAGCAGGCAGAGCAACAGGCAAGACAGCAAGCGGCGCATCAGGCTTCTCGGGGCTGGCGATAAAGCCGGCTATTATAGCGACGCCCTCTAACTCAGGACCTGGCCGTACCATGACTGAACGTAAGCCCGAAGTGACCATCACCTATTGCACCCAGTGCCAGTGGCTGCTGCGAGCGGCCTGGCTGGCCCAGGAGCTGTTGAGCACCTTCAGCGAGGACCTGGCCAAGGTCTCCCTGGAGCCCGCCACCGGCGGTACTTTCCGTATCCAGTGCGATGGCGTGCAGATCTGGGAGCGCAAGGCCGATGGCGGTTTTCCCGAAGCCAAGGTGCTCAAGCAACGGGTCCGCGACTGCATCGATCCCGAGCGCGACCTGGGCCACAACGACCGGTCTCAGTGAGAGCTGGCCTGGGCGGTTTTGCCCTTGCTGCCTGAACCCGCGGACAGGCGGCTGGAGACCACGATCGCGGTGATGATCAAGGCCCCGCCCAGCAGCATGCGCAGGGTCGGGTTCTCGCCGAACAGCACCCAGGCCACGGTGATCCCGTAGACCGGCTCCAGGGCGAAGACCACCGCCGCGGTGCGTGCCTTGATCACCGCCAGGCTGGCGACGAACAGGCTGTGGGCCAGGCCGGTGCAGAAGATGCCCAGCAGGCTGATCCACAGCCAGTCCATGGCGCGTACCTCGGCCAGTTCCGGCGCCGCCACCGGCAGCAGGCAAAGGCCCACCACCAGGTTCTGGCACAGCGCCGCCTGTACCGCTGGAATCCGTCCCGAGCCGGCGCGGTTGTTCAACGACAGCAGGGAGAACAGCAAGCCCGAGGCCACGGACCAGAGCAGGCCGGTGGTGGCCTGGCTGGCGAGGTCGAAGTCCGGGGTGACCAGCACCAGGCCGATGCTCACCAGGGCTACCAGCAGGATCTCGTTGGTGCGGATCCGCTCGCGGAAGATCAAGCCTTCGAGAATCACCGTGAAGGCCGGGAAGCTGGCAAAACCGAGGGTGGCGATGGCCACGCCGGCGATCTTGACCGAGACGAAGAAACTCACCCAGTGGCCCGCCAGCAGCAGGCCGCTGAGCAGCAAGCGCAACCAGTCGCCGGTGGCCAGCCGCTGCCAGGGCGCATTACTGGCCAGGCGGGCGAAGAATCCCAGGGCGAGCACGGCGAAGGCCGCGCGGCCGAATACGATGACCGCCGGTGAAGCGGCGGCCAGTTTGCCGAACACACCGGTCAGGCCGAACATCAGTGCGCCGATATGCAGGGCGCCAAGGGCGGTACGCGGGGTCATGTCATTCCTTAACGCAAGACGGGCCGTGATGGCCGGGACGATGGGCTCAGTCTACGGGGCCGGCACCGATGTCGTCTGTCGCGAGGCTGCTGGCTTTTGTCGAGCAACTCGCGTGCGCTTCTTGCCGCAACTGGCGGGGCGAGCGGCCGAATTCGCGCAATATCGCCGCCGAGAAAGCGCTCTGGGAGCCATAGCCTACGCGCTCGGCCACCTCGCCGATGGGCATCGATGAGCCACGCAACAGTTCCACGGCCATGTGCAGGCGCCGGCTGCGCACGTAGTCCATGGGCGTGCGCCCGCATTCGGCGATGAAGCGCGCGTGCAGGCGAGTGCCAGACAGACCGGCGATTCGCGCCAGGTCGGCCACCTGCAAGGGATGGGCGGCGTGGCGATCGATATGGGCGTTCAGCGCGGCAAAAGGCAGGCGTCGTTCACCAGGGTGGCCAGCGGCCGGCTGGTTGAGGCTGGCCAATAGCAGCACCGCCCCTTGCTGGGCGATCACCGGGTCGTCCACCGGGCTGTCCGCCAGCCAGTTGACCAGGCGGCTCTGGTTCGGCGCCAGGACCTGGCGCCGCGGGCTGTCGAGCAAGCGCCGGCTGGCCTCGGCATGTTCTCCCAGGGACTGGCCGAGCCAATGTTCGCCGGGTATGTCCAGCACCAGGCACTGGCTGCCGCCGGGGCTGCCGCAGATATGCCGGGCGCCGGCCGGCACCACCACGAAGCTCTGCTGCCGCACTTGGCTGCCCTGGCCCTCGACCTCGAAGTCGAGTTGGCCCGAAAGGCCGAATACCAGTTGCGCATGCTCGTGGCTGTGGGCGATCAGGTCGTGGCTATAGTGGCGCAGGGTGAGGATAGATCCCATCGCGGTCTCCTTGGCAGGCCCGCAGTCTACACCGGCCGTCGGGCCTTTCGCGCTGTCATCGCTCTGCCGCATATCCGTCATGGGCCATTAACCGCTTGGGCGCAAGCTCGCAAAAAATCCCGGAGAGCGTCCATGACCCATGCCGAACTCGCCAAACCCAGCCGCAAGCAGCGGGTACGCACCCTATGGATCTCGGATGTGCACCTGGGCACCCGGGATTGCCAGGCCGAGCACCTGGCGCAGTTTCTCAAGAGCTATCAGGCCGATCGCATCTACCTGGTGGGCGACATCATCGATGGCTGGAAGCTGCGGGGCGGGATGTACTGGCCCCAAGCCCACACCAACGTCATCCGCCGCTTGCTGACCATGAGCAAGCGCGGCACCGAGGTGATCTACGTCACCGGCAACCACGACGAATTCCTGCGGCGCTATTCCAAGCTGATCCTGGGCAACATCCAGTTGGTGGACGAGGCGGTGCACGTCACCGCGGATGGCCGCCACCTGCTGGTGATCCACGGCGACCAGTTCGACGTCATCACCCGCTATCACCGCTGGCTGGCGTTCCTGGGCGATTCGGCCTACGAGTTCACCCTGACCCTCAACCGCTGGCTCAACCACTGGCGAGCGCGCTACGGCTATGGCTACTGGTCGTTGTCGGCCTACCTCAAGCACAAGGTCAAGACCGCCGTGAGCTTCATCAGTGATTTCGAGGAAGCCATCGCCCATGAATGCGTCAAGCGCGAGCTGCACGGCGTGGTCTGCGGCCATATCCACCATGCCGAGATCCGCAAGGTGGGCGAGGTGGAGTACCTCAACTGCGGGGACTGGGTGGAATCCTGCACGGCGCTGATCGAGCACTGGGATGGCACCATCGAGCTCTATCGCCTGGCCGAGGCCCAGGCCCGCGAGGCCCAGCTCAAGGCCGAGCGCATGAAGCTGGCCGAACCTGCCTGAATCCCGGGGTTCGCGTTGGCCTGAACCGGGCCGACCGGCTCGCGCCACCTTTGCAGCAACCTCTCCCCTCGGGCCGTGGCCCGGCCTAGAAGGGCACCTTGCCCAGCAGCATGTCGCGGTACATGACGAAGTCGCCCAGCAGGCTGTACAGCGGATGCTGGAAGGTCGCGGGGCGGTTCTTCTCGAAGAAGAAATGCCCGACCCAGGCAAAGCCGTAGCCCGCCACCGGCAAGGCCAGCAGCAACAGCCAGGCACCTTTGCCGATGGCCAGGGCCAGGAGGAAGATCACCAGGGTGGTGCCGATGAAGTGCAGGCGGCGGCAGGTGCTGTCGCTGTGTTCGCTCAGGTAATAGGGGTAGAACTCGGCGAAGCTGTGGAACTGGCGGACGTTTTCCATGGCTGCGGTCTCGGTGCTTGTTGTCATGTGAGCGGGTGCTCTGCAAGGAGCCTACCTGAGTCTAGAGTCCCGGGCCGCAGCGGCCAGTGACAATAGGCGCCACTTTAGTATCCTTGGGGAAACTACCGTGTAATGGGGCCTGTAGAGACAATGTTGTCATAACCTTGGCATTACCGCCGAAAAGAGCCTCTGCACGGCCCCCGGCGTCGGTGTCAGCGGATGGCATCCAACGGCCGTAAATTCTGGCAATCATTGTCCAATCTTTGTGACCCATCTGGCTGGCTACCCACATCGGATGTTCTCCAGCCGACAGCATCATCGACGCATAGGTATGTCGTGTTTGGTATGGACGCCGATATCTGACCCCGGCCTTGCGCAGAGCCGGGAGCCAGATCACCTTTCTGATTTCCCCAGATTCCTCCCATGGCTGGGCGCTGTTAGGATTCATGAATACCCGGCCGCCAGCCAAGAAGGTCTGAGCCTTCTGTTTGAGCAGCGCATCTCGTGCAGGGCCAAGCAGCTTCACTGACCGTCTGCCACTAGCTGTTTTTGGAGTTTCCGGCGAATTAGCCGCCCGGGTCTTGGCACGAACGATTCGAACAACTCCGCCTATCCAGTCAATATCCCCCCACTCAAGAGCAATAAGCTCGCTCGGGCGAATTCCAGTCCAGAATGAGAAGATCACCTGGGCCTGACGATCCTTTGGTGTAGCTGCCAGGATTGCCGCCTGTTCTTCAGCCGTGAACGGATCGACGTCATCGTCCTCCTTCAGCTCCTCCCGATTCCGATAGTTCCAGCCAACCATTGGGTTCACATCAAGAATTTCGTCTTCTACCGCATCATTTAGAGCCGACCGAAGGCAGCTCTGAAGATTGGTCAAGGTCTTGTTCCCCGCCTTGTATTGCGAAAGCCTGTCCCTAACATGCTTTCGAGACAGTTCGCCCAGCGACAAGCTGCCAAACATGGGCACCAAGCGGCCCATGATCATTTCACGGTAGTGCTCTGCAGTGCTCGACTTGAGCTGCAGCTTTTTCCTGTCCAGCCATTCGACCAGGTACACGCCAAGATTTTTCTTGTCCTCTGGCGGTCGAAAGGCCTGGGCCTTCTTCGAGTTTGGAAAGGTTGTGGCGTAATCGAAGGTTCCGGCGAGAATTGCATGTTCAATTGCTGCCTTGTGCAGCTCGGCTTTCTTCAGGTTAGCGGCGGTGGGCTTGAGCTGGATGCGCTCACGGCACCGGACACCCTGGAACTGGAATGTGATCTCGATACTACTTGCAGACGCGGCGCGGACGCCTCCCCCATCTCGACCCATGAGTAATATCCCTCTACGTCTATTAGAACTCTTCCATCTGGAGCTTTGCGCCAGACGACATGCTTCGGCCATTTGCCGTCGCGGATTTTGGTTCGGATGGCGTCCGGTGTATACCCGGACTCCCGTGAGAACTGCTCGATGGTTTTGTATCTGACCAGACTCACACCTCACCCCCTTTGCTCATGGCTACGCCGATGCAATGGCGCAATTGGCAAGTTTCAAGTGGCATGCCGATCACACCTCTTGTGATTTCGCTCATGTCTTCCTCCATGCTTCACGCTGTGCTTTATTCCAGCCGTCTACCCATTTCTGTTTTGAGTAGGGGGAATTTTCGAATGGGTTGTGTTCGAGGCTTACGCCGCGCAAGAAGGCGGCATATCCCTGTTCGAATGGGGTTATTTTCTGGCCGTGCAATTCAGCAGTTGCCATGTCGTGCTACCTCGATGACTTGTCTAATTCCCTTGGCATAGTCAGCAGGCTTGCACTGAGCTGACTGCTCGAGATTGCAGATCATTGTCTCGACTGGTCCGCGGTCGTCGAACATCGACCGCGGCAGGTGTGACGCATGCATCAGCATTTCTGCCGCGAAGTTGCGGCCTTCTTGTAGTTCGATAGTGGACACAGGCGACTCCCGCCCGCGGCTGCAGGCTGTCTGAGTGTTGGTTTGAGGTGTGTCTGATTGCCGCCGGCGTTGCGCCGGGGCACTGCTTCAGGGGCGAGAGGATTCTTCAACTCTCGTAGTCATGGCCTCCAGCCTTTGCCCACGCGGTACACCATCATCATGTTGTGATGGAGTGGCACCTTGAGGACGTGGTCGAAAAACTCGCCCTTTCCAGAGATGAATCCGGTAGGAACCTTGGTTCCTCCGGTGCCGAATTCACGCCAGCATTCTTCGCCGCCGTTCTTTTCCCAGTAGGCGCGCTCACGCTTTGGGATCTCACCGTAGGTTTTTTCGAACATGGAGATGTCCGGGATATCGCAGATCCGGCGCCATGCAGGATTGCGCCTGCACCAGTCGGCGGCATGCTGAGAGGCTTGATCGACAGAGTAGAATTCCTTTGTGCTTTGTTCGGTCATGGCCTTGGCCCCCTGTAGATCAGGTAGGCCATGTACAGGGCGGGGAGGATCATGGCTGCACCTCCTTGCGGTAGCCGGCGTCATAGATAGCAGCGGCAGACAGCCAAGCGATGCCTGGGGCATTGGCGCGGAGCTCTTCAATCCCCCTCATCCGCTCTTCCGCCGCGATCTGCTCTGGGGTGCGGATGGGGCGGAAACATCCGAAGTTGCCCTGCTCTACCTGAACCATCCCGCGATCTGGATTTTCAGGGTCAAAAGTGAAGGCTGCCAATGTGAAGTCGCCGCACTTGAAGTGAGCGATGATCGTCACCTTGGCGCCTTCTTTTAGGTCCTTGTCGAATGGGTCGGCCGCGCAATTGGTGCCGCCCGCGAACTCGCACACCGCCCCAACAGGCGGCAGGCCTTCACCGGACCAGGGCTTAACTTCATTTTCTTCAGGCATGACTTGTCCTTGCCGCTGCTGCGGCTGGCTTGAAAGTGGGGAAGGGGTAGTTACTGCTGGGGAGGGTTGAGATCCGCTACTTCGTCGATGCAGGCGTTCCAGCCTTCCTGGTAGGCCGTGTCCGGGTCAAACTTGCTGTACTCCTGGCGCTCAGGCAGCACCACCGCAGCCGGCGCGGGCTGCTCGGCAGGCTGGGCGAGAAGGGCGCGCAGCTTTCTTTGCGCAGCAAGCACGTCTTTCATTTCACCGCCGAGCGCCTGCGCCAGCAGCTCACGCGGGACTTCCAAAAAGTCACTGCTCATTGAGATGGCTCCAGCTTAAACCGCGAATGGCCTGGGAAATCACATACTGAGAAACGCCGAATTTTCTGGCGAGTGCGTGCGTACCAAGAGTACGGCTTCGCGGTATGTACATGGCTCTGCATAGCCGCACAGCGGCATCTGTGAGTTTTGCATTTCCGTGATGCTCACCTCGAGCCGCTCTGTTGCGCTCAATGGCATCACGTTTATTATCCGCATCGGTTCCAGGGATAAGATGGTCAGGCCTTATGCATCTTGTGTTGTCACATCGATGACGAATCACAAGTCCATCTAGGTCTTTGATATCCAAGTTGTTAGCTTTGGCGTAAACGACTCTATGAAGCAGAACTTGCGATTTTCCTTCATGCCTTACCCTGGCATAGCCTCTTGGGTGTAGGTTTTTGTTTTTTCCATGGTCAAGGCATTCGCCAATTCCGGCGTAGCATTCGCTCATGGCTTGCGCTCCAGGGCGGCGCGGGCTTGCCATGCCTCCCAGGCGTCCATCGTTTTTCCATGGTCGTGGGGATCGGCGCCATGCCAATCGATCACATAGGCAGGCTTGGAGTTAAACCACGCCTCAAAGTCGGCCCGCTCGTCGCGCTCGACCTGCGGTGCCGGCTCTGCGCTGGCGGATAGCGCGGCAGCCTCCCCAATGGCTCGCAGGGAGTCCTGGTGATCGCTTCCGGTGATACGCCGCAGCAGCACATCCCGCTCGGCCAGCTTAATTTCAGCGTCGTGCAGCTTGGTCGCTTCCTCGCATGCGCGTTTTTCCCAAACTGCAGCTTCAGCATCCCGATCAGCCAGTAGCGCTTGCAGTCTCTGCGCCTCGTCGAACCAGCTGCGCCGTGACAGCTCGCGCTCGTTGTTCTCTGTTGCTGCGTCGTCCAGGGCCTGGTCCCGGGCGTTGAGATCTGACTGAAGGGCAGCTACTCGCTGCTCCAGGTGTTGGGCTTCTGTTGGCATGAGGAGTCCTATCCGGGGCACGCCCGGGTGGTGATAGATGGTTACGACTTCTTGAAGGTCTTGGTCAGCGCCGAGTTGACGCTGTTGCCGCGCAGCAGAACAAGTCGGGCAAGCTTCTCCCGGTCTTTTGCGCTATGGCTGGCCTGGCCAAGCAGGCCGAAGTAGCTGTTTGCTGTCTCGCGCAGATCTTCGGCAGGTGCTGCGGCGGTTCGCTTCAGTGCCTGAGCCAGCGACCGCTTGCGGGTTGTGCGCCGCCAGGGCTTGATCACATGCCCGACAAAGTCCACGCCGCGGTCGACAGGCTGCAGGATGGTCTTGCTGGGATTGAGCCGGGCGCCCAGACTGGGCAGGAATTCTTCGACCTGGACCAGCCATTGGTTGAGCTGTTGCGGCGACTCATGCAGGAACACAAAGTCGTCGACGTAGCGGATGTAGTGCTTGGCGCGTAGCTGGTGCTTGGCGAACTGGTCCAGCGCATCCAAGTACACGTTGGCGAAGAACTGCGAGGAAAGGTTGCCGATCGGCAAGCCAAGATGCGCAGGCTGTGCAGTGAGTCGCTTGTGCTGCGGTACCCGGTTGAACAGATGTGCCGGGCTGCGTACTTCGTAGTCTTCACGCGGGTCGTGCATCAGGATCTGTTCGGCCAGGGCAAGCCACCAGGGTTCGGTGATGCGCTTGGCCAACTGCTGGCGTAACACCTGCTTGTCAATGGCGACGAAGAAGTTGGCCAGATCGAGCTTCAGGTAGAAAACTGGCTTCGACCAGTTCTCGCTGGCGCTGCGGATCTTCGACTCAAGGCGCTTTGCGGCGTACAGCGTGCCGCGCCCGGGGATACAGGCGCAGCTGTCCGCTATGAAGCTGCGCTCGATCCGTGGGCCGATGCGGTTGTACAGCAGGTGGTGCACGATGCGGTCGCGGAAGTCGGCGGCCCACACTTCGCGGGCCTTTGGCCTGGTGACCACAAAGCAGATGGAGCGACCAGGCCGGTAGGTTCCGGCCTGGAGCTCTTCGAATAGGTCGAGGAGGTTGGATTCCATGTCCACTTCGAAGCGTCGGGCGCTCGCGGTATTCCGCTTGTGCCGCCGGCAGTCGTAGTAGGCCTTGGCCAATTCCTCGAAGGTGAAGCTCGCAACGGGCGAATCTGCGGACAGGACGGACAAGACGCTCGTTGTTCTTGTCGTTGTTGTTGAGCCAGCCATCTTCAAAGTCCATGTTGTAGGCGTTGTTGGCTGAGTACTGCGACCTGTCGTGCTATCTACGTCGCTCTGCTGAAGGTGATACCGATCAGCAAAGAAACTGCGCGAGACCAGCCCGAACGCTTTAGATCGGCGGTATCTCTAGTGCGCATAGCGGTGTCCAACTGGACAGCGGCACGACCAGATTCAGCGCACAGGCAGGAGAGCCTTAACCCTCAAGCAGCGGGCGCGGTTGCGGATTTCTTCCAAGCGTTGGCCTGACGACCTACAGATGCAGTGAGCTTCATTGCTCTTGCATGCTGCCCCTTGCTGATCAGGCCCTTATTGGCGAGCGCGCGAAGCAGGTAGTTGAGCATCCAGATGCTTTCGAGCAGGAGGTTCAGGTGTGGCAGCTTGTCCCTGGCCATGTTGGCCCGACCGATCAGAACCAGTGCTGCCAGGCATTCGTCACGGATCTTTGAACCAACAACCTGCTTGAGGTCTCTCGGTATATTTCGGACAAGGTCAAGCGCCAAGCCGAGAAGTTCTTCGGCTACCTTATGAATCTCTAAGTCTGTGTGAATGGCCATCCTGGCCTCCCGAAAGCAAAGGCGCTCCGCGCCTATGAATGAAGAACTGAATTAAGGAATGAATCTGCGGACAGGACGGACAAGACGCTCGAGGTTCTTGCCGTCGTAGTAGAGCCAGCCATCTCCAAAGCCCATGGTGTAGGCGCCGTTGGCTGAGTACTGCGTAGAGGACCAGTGATAGGCCTTCTCGAACAGCTCTGGCACGTTCGCCTCTGCGACCTGAAGCTCTCGCCGAGCCGGCAGGTAAAAGTCGCTGTGACCATCTGCGGTGAACTCGCTGGCCAGTTTTGCTGCTGGGTGTTCATTGCTGTCTGCAAGCAGCGCTTTTGTGTTGGCCGCGCCATCGCCGGAACTAGTTGCACCTTCGCATTCCTCGCCGTAGCCGCCCCATTCAGCACGGATCTGCTCAGTCAGTAGTGGAACGATCAGGTAATAATCCAGCGAGCCATTTTCTCCGCGCATCAGTCCGGCGTTATATCCGCCTTGGCCGGGCCAATACGAACCCAAGGTTGGAACTACTGATTGTTCAGTGATGATCGGTTTGGTTCCAAGCAATTTCTCGAGGCCGAGTTTCATGAGGCTCGACGCCAAAGGGTCGTCAACTGGAATGCTGATCTGCATGATCTTGCTCCTAGGTGAAATAGATGCAGGCGGCCGGCGCTTCCCGGCGAGCTTCTGGTCTGAACGCTATCCTGGCGTACCCGGAATCGCCTGCTGAAAAGCATTGAAGGAATGAATCACTGAATAGGAAGGCTGCGGACAGGACGGACAAGACGTACGTAGACCTTGCCGCTGAGGCTGAGCCAGCCATCTCCAAAGGCCAGGGTGTAGGCGTGGTTGGCTGAGTACTGCGTGCTCAGCCAATGCCAGCGATCTTCGCGCAGTGTGACCAAGTCGTCGGCCTTGGCGGACATAAGTAGAGCGCCTTCAAGGTGGGAAGGGATATGCGCATCCAGCTCCAGCACCCTTGTCGCGAGATCACTTCCCGCCTCGGCCATGGCACGGGTATTCGCTGCCCCGTCGCTGTAGCTCTTGGCGTCGGCGACATCCTGATCGTATTCGCCCCAGGGCCCACTGAGCTCGTCAGGCAGCAGGATCAGGGCGCGCTCGGCGCCGTTGAGCCAGTAGCGGGTGACGAATGTTCCACCCGCGAGGGGTTGGCCACGCTCGGGAAGATCCGATGCGGAAATAGAGTTTTGCTCATGTTGAGTCATGATTTTCTCCGGGTGTGCGCTGGCCTCCGGAGATCGGATGCTCAGCAAAATTAGGGGTTAAGCGGCGTCGTTTAGCTCGTCATTGCGAACGAACTTTGTTCCAGGGTCGCAGCCAAGCAGATCGCAGACACGATTGATAATTTTGAGTGCGCCGTCGAACACCTTGGCATCGTCGGGATCGCGGGCCAGGCGCTTCATGTTTGGCTGGTGTTCAAGGCAGACCTTGTCTACCAGCCTCCACGCTAGCGCCCTTAACTCATCAGCGCTGTCGTGAATGCGAAGGCTCAATGCAAATGCCAGGGCAATGTCGTCTGGTCTGTACTGTCCGCCGCTTCGGGTGTTGTATAGCTTCTTTACTGGTTTGTTCATCCATGCCGGCAGCGTCACAACTCCAGAGGATGCTTTCTGCATGGCTATGCACCTGCTAGGTGGTGGAGTGGGGCGAACGGGATATCGTCGTCAAAGCTTTCGTAGTCAGGTCCGTTTCCACTCTGTTGGTTCTGATGCTGAGCGGCTGGCTGATGTTGGGTGCGCTGTTGCTGGCGTGGCTGCTGAGACTGCTGGCTGCTCTGTGATTGCTGCGGTGGGCTGCCGGCGAACTTGATGACGATCACCCGGCCAGTTAGTTTCACGCCTTGCGTCTGGTCGGACTTGGTGAACACCTCGACGTGGGCGTCGTCGATCGTGAAGTGAACTTGCTGACCTTTGATCAGGTACTGGGCCATGGCCTCAGCCTGTTTTCCCCAGAGCGTGGCATCCACCCACTGGGTAGGGCGCTTGCCATCCTGTCCCTTGCGGCCGTAGTCGCAAGCGATTGCAAGGTTGCACACGGCATCGCCGTTCGAGGTGTAGCGAAGTTCAGCATCGCGGCCAATGCGGCCGATATCGGTAAGAGTAGGCATCGTGATTCCTTGGGTTATGCGGCAGAACGCATGACCTTTTCCATGCGCTCGTCGAGGATTTCGTAGAAGGTCTTCACTCGTTCGTTGAGCTTGCGAATCATTGCCTCGTCTCGATATACGCGCTTCACGAAGAGTGGCATGCCTGGCCAGTAGCTGATGAAGTCAAGCCACTCGCGTTCAGACACCCATAAACCACCCTGACACTGGGCGACGTGCTCCTTGGGCACTTCACCGTTCAGGATGACGCTGACCTGAAACTTTGGGAGCTTGGTCTTGATCTCGGTCAGACCCTGGTCGCCGACCAGAGCATCAGGAGAGTAGCCAATGCCGTGGTTGAGGATGATGCCGACCGAGCGGGTCTTGATGCTTTCGCGTTCCTCGTACAGGCCCCGGGCGACGCCCTCCAATTCGTGGCCGCGAATCGTAGCCGCGGTCTTAAATGGAATCTCGGCTGCCTCCTCAGTGATTCGCTCTCCAATCAACTGGTCCATGTAGGTGAAGGCGGCCACACCGAACCCGGCCTCACCCTTGCCGGCGACTAGCAGACAGTCCAGCTCGGAGCAGGTGATGATGCCCAGGCGAAGGGTGAGCCATTCCGGGGTACCCTGCTCGACATCAGTGATGATCTGCATCTTGGGCCTCCTGCGGCGACGATTCGTGCTGTTTGACGGACTTGCTGAGCATGCCTAGAACCTGGTCGAAAGCCGCTTTCTCCACGGCGGACGGCGCGCCATGGATGCTCGCGAATGCCTTTTTGGCCTTGTCACTGCAGCGCTCCAGTAGCATGGCCAGTTGCGCGGCCTGTACCGAGGTCACTCGCGGCGTCACTACAGCACCGTTACCGTCGTCGTCCTCGCCGGTGGTGGTGAAGTTGAGCAGGGCGCCGGCGGTGTAGCGTTTTCCGTAGCTCACACTCGATGCCACGGCCTGAACGCCGTTCTTGCTGCCGCTGGTGTCGGCTGGCAGAACAAGCGAAGTGGTCTCGCGGTGGCCAGCCCGATGACTCAGCACTCCCTCGACCTCGATGCCGCGTTCACTGCGCGGCGTGCGGAAGGAGAGGGCGAAGCCATGGCGGGCCAGAACGGGTTTGATCATCTCGTTGATATCTTCCCAGAGTGCATAGGTACTCTGGATACGGCCGTTCTTGTCCTTGATGCCGCCGCGCTCGCCGATGACGGGCAGCTCTTCCTGCATCTGAGCCAGGGCCTCATCGAATTGCTGTTTGGCCTGTTCAGCCTGGATGCTCCGGTGCATGACCATCAAGCGCTCCATCTTGTCGATGTCAGCGTTGGGGGACATGGCGACCTGCTGAATAATCTGCAGGATGGTTGCGGCCTCGCCGATGACCACTGGTGGTGTGTTGCGCTCAACCGTAGCTACTGTGGACATGATTGCTCTCCGCGCCACCGGAGAGGGGCGCCGTCGATGATTTAGGAAGTGACGCGATCAGCAAGAGCGCCGAGCAGCATCAAGAATGAGAAGAAGAGTAAGGCGGGGAGGGAGCCGCGCCAGTAGGCGAGACGCCTTGCGCGCTGGCGGCTCATTTGTGCATCGCCGGAGGAGGGAGCTGCTTGATCTCCTCCTGCTCTGTGAGGCTGCTGTAGGCGTAGAGAACGATGATGATGGCAAGGATGATCTGGAAGATCTTCATGCTTTCACCTCGTAAGCAACAGTCCACTCACCGCACAGGCAGGCTCGGCGGCTCCAGGCATGGACGTTTTCGATACCGGCGTCATGAGCCAGCGAGAGGGCGCCAAACCAAGACTTGTGGGTGAACGCGAGGGTCATAGTGTTCATGCTGCCTCCTTGCGGCGCTCAACGATTCGCCGAACGCGCTCACAGTAGTGTTTGAACTCATCAGAACTGATTACAAGGATCGAGAAGTAGTTGACTATGGTCGTCTCTGCTTTGGCTTCTTCGATCTCGCCGGCGCCGGGGAGCAGCATCGTTTCGATAGCTGCCTCGATGGCTTTCACAGCAATGGCATGAGGGCTCATAGCTCGTCATCCTCGGCCTGAGCGATCAGGCCATCAGCAGCGAGAGGGCGAAGGAGGACTCTGGCAATCTCGAACAGCGCCTCCCTGTGGTCAGGGCTGCAAATAGCCTCTATAGCAGCGCCATGGGCGTCTGACGTATCCCTGCGTATCGCGGCCAGGACCAGTCGTCCGATCACCGAAGGGCTGTTGACGTTAGCCATCACGTATTCATCAACGGCCTGGGAGAACTGCTCATGCGTCACGCCCTGGGGGGTTCGCATACGGCGCTGGAACTTCACGTCTTGCCCGTCCAGCAGGTCATAGGCCGCGTTGTCGACCCAGATCCGTTCAGCCTCAGAATTATCCACCGGCTCAGGAGGCAGCATGGCGTCGTACCGGTCCTGGCAAATCTGCATTGCTGTTTGCATGGTCGACTCCAGGTGGTGGGTTACTCGGTGGGTGGAGCCGGAAGTGGCATCCAGTGGGTTGGCGGGTTCTCTTCGGTGAATCCGCCATCCCACGACATCCAGAAGGGCTCGATGTCTTCGTATTCAGGGCATCTACACACGCCGCCGCAGTCGCCTACGTGCTTCAGGAGTTCATCGCCTACGGTGTAGTGCCCCAGCGTTACCCGATCCGGGATCGGCACGCCGTCGAACTTCTGGCCAATTGATGCAAGCAACACCTCAGTACCGTCGCGCGGCGCCGAGGAAATCGGCTGCCAGCCGCTCATGGCTCTTCTCCACGGCGGCGGCGCTCGGTTGCTGCTTCCATGTCCAAATCATGTCGCTCCTCGCTGATCAGCTCGGCTACGGCACTTTCGATTTGGGCCATGGCCTGCTGCCCGTCAGCAGCGCGGCGAATCATCACTCGCAGCAGCTGAATGGCCGCATCAAGGGGTGTCGGGGAGACCTGTGCCAAGAATCCGCCGGCTGCAGGCTCTTGAATCATGACCTGGCCGGAAACGCTCATTCCGCTCATTTGGTGATCCTCAGGACCGCATTGGCCAGGAGCCAGGCGCGAGTGACCAAACCCACCGTGAAGGTGGCCTGGCGCCTGCCAATGCGGTCGATGTGAATGGAAGGGGATGCGGGATGCATCGGTGATTCATCTGTTCGGCTGAGCGGGATTCGAACCCGCGACCTCCCGTGCACTGGCCTCTACCTGACTGAGTTACCAGCCTCAAGCGGCATTGGCATGCCTGCCGTTTCCGCGAGCAGATGAATCACCGATGCAGCCTGCGATGGGGAGCAGGGCATCGGGCAGTTAACGACAGGCTCACGTGGCGCTGGTTGTCAGAAGTAACTGAAGGAATGAATCACTGAAGGAATCTGCGGACAGGACGGACAAGACGCTCGCGGTACTTGGCGTAGAGGTTGAGCCAGCCATCTACAAAGTCCATGATGTAGGCGAGGTTGGCTGAGTACTGCGAACTCGACCAGTAGTACCAATCGGTTGCGAACGACTCGGGCAGGTACTGCCAGGCGTGGTGTAGCTCGCCGACCGAAGGCAAGTAAAAGTCCGCGTGACCGTCTGCGGTGTGACTGGTAGCTGCAATGGCTGCAGGGTGCTTGCCCGAGAGGGCGATGAGCGCTGAGGTGTTGGCGCGGCCATCGGTGCGACTTCCGGTGCCTTCAATCTTGTCACCGTACGAGCCCCAGGCGTGGCGGCCATTGACGTCTTCGGCAGCGTAGATGACGTGACAAAGGCCTTCGGGGTACTGGCGAAGGCCGCCGTAGATGCCGCCTTGGCCGGGCCAGATTTCGCCGATGGCAGGTGGAATGTTCTCTTGTGCGCTCATGTTGGTATTCCTTTCGTTAGGTTAGGCGTTGCGCGCTTCAGCGATCGCAGCGTCGCGGGTATCGGCTGCAAGGTCGGCGGCCCAGGTACGGTCCGCTTTGACGTGAGCCACCAGGTGGTGGTTGTACTCGCGGGCTTTCTTGATCAGCTGTTGCTTGGTCATGGTCCTGCTCCTTCTTGAAGGATCTATCAGTGGCGGCGGATTAACTCGACACGGGCTCGGTGTGCCTGCTTTTCAACGTTTGCGGCCACACTCTGGATAATTGAAATCGCTCGCTCAGTGCCGAGCGTTGCCGCCAGCGCCAGACCGGCCATGCTCATCAGCTTCAGCAGCAGCCTTTCAACGTCATCGACGTTGTTGGGGTTGGCGTCGTTGAGATAGCTCTCGATAAGGCTGTGGGTCACTTTCTCGGCTTGTTCGGGAGTAATCATGGGGCTCTCCGGTTGATTTCCCGTCTGGCCCTCGTCGAAGGCCAGCCAGTGAAATCGTCATGCCACGAACAACTCTTGTTGACCCGGTTGAACTGGTTTCGACTCGGGCTGCTTTTCCTCCGGATAAGGACCCTGGCCAGCCATGTACAAGCATTTGGCTTCAACGCCGTACTCGCGCTGCGTAACCGGATGAACGATCGTCATCACGCCGCCGAAGGCTTGTAGGATCAGCGCGTGTTCCTCTGCCAGTTTCCCGATGTAATCGTATGCTTCTTCTCTGGTCATCGTCCTGCTCCGTTCGTGGCTTTCGAATGCCTCCCGGGGTTGGAGAGGCATTTGTAAAACCAGGAAGAGGAGTGAATCAGCACCCCTCTAGCTGTCTTGCGCCTTGGGGTTCGGCACTACTGGTGCGGTAGCCCCCATTCTGTTTGTTGACTCCGGCCGCGGAACTCCCCGCCGGATAACTGCTTCTGGTGCTTTACGCTGCACACCCGGGTCAGTTGCCAACCCTCTGAACCGTTGAGGCCGGTTCATCGCTGCCTTGTTGATGGCCGGTGTTGGCCGGCGTTGGAATAAATCTACAACCAAAAGTTACAAAGCGCAAGAGCTTTGGTTGTAATTTTTTTGAATAAAAGTTGTATCTCATAATAATCAGTAACTTACAGTTGTTTTTGTGGGTGAAAAAAAGCCCGCGATTGGCGGGCTTATGGGTCAGCTAGCTAGAGCTGCATTCCTGGTTCGTCGAGCCTGACCAGGAATCCTTCCAGTTAGAAGGTAGCTACTTATGGCTAAGATGGATAAGGCTGCGACAAGAGAAATTTGAACCACTGGAAGAAGCCACATCCCAACTAGATCTAGGCTTTTCTCTTCCCAGCAGGTCCAAGAAATCCATACAAAAATAATTACTTCGGCCGCGGATGCAATCCAGAACAGACCTGTCGCAAGGCTTCCAAGGAAATCAGATATCCGATTTCTGATAAGATCAGGGCTATTCCGCTCAAGAAGTACTGCTATGGATTCATCAGCGTTTTCTGGGTAGTCAAGCGCCTGAACAGTCATCCTTAGCTTTATTGCGATGGATCTAAGCTCGCCAGCCAATACCCTGCCCAGAAGCTTTAGCCATAATGATTCAAAAGCCAGATGTATCAAAATTAGAGAAAATACCGATCCCACCACATTTACAAGGGCAAGAAGAACATCCATTGCTAACTCCTGTCAGTGAAATCCACCAGACCAGAACACGCGGCCGAGAATGGTGATCTCATGGTCTCTTACCTGGGCTTCGGTATATTCCTCATCCGGATGCTCATCGCGGTTGAAGCTTCTTATCCTAAGCCCGGCACCAGGCAACCTATAAAGCTGCTTGATTCGCAATTGTCCTGCGTGATCAATGGCATACATGTCTCCATCAACGATCCGCGTGTTGCTCGTATCAACAGCAACGGTTGACCCATTTCGCAGAATGGGCTCCATGCTGTTGCCAACGACTGTTACGCATCTTGCACTACCCGGATCTACTCCCTTGTTCCGCAGGCTTATGCGGCCAAATCTGAGTTTTCTATTGGAGGATTCTTGTATTGAAGTGCGGCCGTTCCCGGCAGACAGTTCGACCTCTTTAAGGAATGGCACGTACACCTCATCACCCTCTAGCGGGGTGTCGTCATCCCATACGGATACTGGCTCAAGCATTTCCATATTGGATCTAGGGGGAGGGAGGCCATCAACACCGGCCACTAGATAGGCCGTAGTTGTGGACAAGGCTAAGGCTATTTCTTCAAGTCTTCGCCCACGAGGGGTCGACTCCTCTGCCTCCCATTTCTGGACGGATTGAGGAGTTAAACCAAGTCGCCTGGCTAGCTCCGACTGGTTCAAGCCAGCCAATTCTCTTTTTTGCGCTATGCGCTTTCCGATTGTACTCATGCCTGAATGATGCAACCGGAAGTTGTAAAAATCACTGCGAATATTGGTTGTAGAAAATGGCTCCATTGGGTAACCTTGGGTTGTAATTGTAACTTTGAGGTGAAAATGAAAGAGCTAGCCATACATAGAGCTGTAAAGGCCGCAGGCGGCCAATCAGCCCTAGCTCGCATCCTCAAGGTCACTCCGCAGGCCGTGCAGAAGATGTGCGCCTCTGGTCGTGTGCCTGCCGAGCGAGCAATAGAAATCGAAAAAGCTACTGGCGTTTCCCGCCATGAGCTCCGTCCAGACCTTTATCCATCTGAAGCTGCATAAGGAGAAGTCCACGCATGAGCGACTTATCACGCCCCAATCACAAGCACATCAACCAGACCAAGGTTCTGCTGGATGACGAGTATGACGAGTGGCTGCAAAGCGCTGCCCGTATTCACAGGACCCCAAAAGCTGTTTTGGCCCGGGAGATTCTGAAGTCCTGGCTTCACCAATCTGTTGCTGATTTTAAGCGGGACACCAACGCAGCCTGAAGTACTACCGCAGGGACCCAGTAGGGACCGGAGAGCATATGTCGGAACAAGACAGCGGTTTGGTTCTCGGTGAATTGCTTGATGAGGAAGAGCTGAAGGCCTTCCAGGAAGAGGCTGAGTTCAGGGGGGTATCCCTAGAACAGTTGGCCAAGTTTGCGATTCAGCAGGCGATCACAGATCGCACCAGGCCGAAAACTATGAGCGGAACGATTCAAGCGTTTCGCAAGCGGGAGTAACGCCCGGAGGCCGGGCACAAAAAAGCCGACGGACGAGGTCGGCTGATTCGATAACGCTGTAGTGAGAGAAATCATGACAAACATCGTCCCATTACGCAATACCGGGGGGTTTACCCGGATGGACAA